>JBKJVD010000156.1:0-31874 GCA_046590585.1 Thermoanaerobaculia bacterium
CACGGTAGAGCTGGAACACGATCGCGGTGTCTGCCGTTACGATGAATCCGCCATGGAATCCATCGTCATTCGCGGTGCCCGCGAGCACAACCTCAAGAACATCGACGTCGTCATCCCGCGCAACAAGTTCGTCGTGATCACCGGCGTCTCCGGGTCGGGCAAGTCTTCGCTCGCGTTCGACACGATCTTTGCGGAAGGGCAGCGACGCTACGTCGAGTCGCTCTCCGCCTACGCCCGGCAGTTTCTCGAGCAGATGGAGAAGCCGGACGTCGATTCGATCGAAGGTCTGTCGCCGGCGATCTCGATCGAGCAGCGCACCACCTCGCGCAACCCGCGCTCGACCGTAGGCACGGTCACCGAGATCTACGATTACCTCCGCCTTCTCTACGCGTCGATCGGCGTTCCTCACTGCACTACCTGCGGGCAGGAGATCCGGCCCCAGACGATCCAGCAGATGGTCGATCGCCTGATGACGGTGCCAGCGGGCACGAAGTTCACAGTGCTGGCGCCCTACATCCGTGGAAAGAAGGGCGAGTACCGCAAGCAGATGCTGCAGATGGTGAAGGAAGGATTCACGCGGGCGATCGTCGATGGTGAGATGGTCGAACTGGCGGATCCTCCGGTGCTCGACAAGCAGAAGAAGCACACCATCGACATCGTCATCGATCGCCTCGTGGTGAAGGAAGGGATGACCCAGCGCCTGGCCGACTCGCTCGAGACGGCCACGCGGGTGACGAAGGGGCTGGTCAAGATCCTCTACGCATCGGACAACCGCGAGGAACTGCTGTCGCAGAACTACGCGTGTCCCGACTGCGGCGTGTCGATCGGCGAGATCGCCCCGCGCCTCTTCTCGTTCAACTCGCCGTACGGCGCGTGCCCTGGTTGTTCCGGACTCGGCGTACTGCTCGAAATCGACGAAAGCAAGGTCGTTCCCGATCCGAAGAAATCGATCGAGGATGGCGCGATCGCCATCTGGAAAGAGGGCTCGGATCACTGGCGCCTTCGCCAGATTCACACTCTGGCCGCGCACTACAAGTTCAAGCTGACCACGCCGTGGGGGAAGTTGAGCGAAACGGCCCGCCAGTCGATCCTTCACGGTTCCGAGGACAAGATCAAGTTCGACTTCCAGTCGACCGACAGCTCGTACCAGTACAGCGGAAACTACGAGGGCCTCGTGCCGATGCTCAAGCGGAGGTACCTCGAGTCGGATTCGGAGGATATCCGCGAAGAGATCGAGCGCTTCATGACTCCGACGAAGTGCCCGGAGTGCGACGGACGACGCCTGAAGAAGGAAGCGCTGAGTGTCACGGTCTTCAACCGTTCGATCGACCAGGTGGTGTCACTTCAGTTGCGCGACGCGGGCGACTTCTTCCAGACCACTTACCTGACCGATCGCGAAGAGAAGATCGCCGGCAAGATCATGAAGGAAGTCCGCGACCGGCTCGGCTTTCTCAACGCAGTCGGTCTCGGCTACCTGGCGCTCGACCGCAGTGCAGCGACGCTTTCGGGCGGCGAGGCGCAGCGCATCCGGCTGGCCACACAGATCGGGTCGAAGCTGATGGGCGTTCTCTACGTTCTCGACGAGCCGTCGATCGGCCTGCATCAGCGCGACAACCGCAAGCTGATCGACTCACTGATCGAACTGCGCGACCTCGGCAACACCGTGATCGTCGTCGAGCACGACGAGGAAACGATCGCTGCCGCAGACCACGTGATCGACCTCGGTCCGCGGGCCGGTGTGCATGGCGGTGAGATTGTGGCCGAGGGGACGCTCCAGCAGGTCAAGACGTTCCCCAGTTCGCTCACGGGAAAGTACCTGCGTGGTGAGGTGCGGATCGAAGTACCGCAGAACCGGCGCAAGGCGAGCGAGAACGTCCTGGTCATCCGTGGCGCGAAGCAGAACAACCTCAAGAATGTCGATGCCACGATTCCGCTCGGGCTCTTCGTTGCCGTCACAGGCGTGAGTGGTTCGGGCAAGTCGACTCTCGTGAACGACATCCTCTACCGCGCTCTCTCACGGCATTTCTACGACTCGCCGGAAACGCCGGGCGAACACACCCGCATCGACGGACTCGAACATGTCGACAAGGTCATCGACATCGACCAGTCACCGATCGGCCGGACGCCGCGCTCCAACCCCGCCACCTACACGCAGCTGTTCACCGAGATCCGCAGCCTGATGGCGCAGACGCCGGAAGCGCGGATGCGCGCATATGGCCCGGGGCGCTTCTCGTTCAATGTGAAGGGCGGTCGTTGCGAGGCCTGCAAGGGCGACGGCCAGATCAAGATCGAGATGCACTTCATGCCGGACATCTACGTGAAGTGTGACGTCTGCAACGGCCGCCGGTACAACCGCGAGACGCTCGAGGTGAAGTACAAAGGGCACTCGATCGCCGAGATCCTGGCGATGCCGGTCGAGCAGGCCATCGATGTCTTCCGGCCCATCCCGAAGATTTTCAACATCCTGCACACCCTCGATGAAGTCGGCCTCGGCTACATCACCCTCGGTCAGTCGTCGACGACCTTGTCGGGCGGCGAAGCACAGCGCGTCAAGCTGGCTCGTGAGCTGGCCAAGAGAGCGACCGGCAGGACGCTGTACATTCTCGACGAGCCGACCACGGGACTGCATTTCGATGACGTAGCTAAGTTACTGCAGCTGATGCATGGACTCGTGGACAAGGGCAACACGGTGGTCGTGATCGAACACAACCTCGACGTCATCAAGACGGCCGATCACGTCATCGACCTCGGTCCCGAAGGCGGCGACGGTGGCGGCAGGATCGTCGCCACCGGAACTCCCGAGCAGATCGCAAAGGTGAAAGCCAGTCCCACCGGCTTCTACCTGGCGAAATCTCTGGCGAAGCCAGTCGTCGCCTAGCGAGAGGTCGCACTTCGCAGCGGGCCGGTTAGGTTCGGGATGCAGGTGGCGGAAACGACGGCGTGCCCAAGAGGACGTTAAGGCCCTGCACGGTGGCCTCGCGGCCCCACCTTCGCCAGTGCGGCAGCCTCGATGAGTGTCCTCGCTTCACGGAGGGCGGTCACTCGCGATTCAGCGTGTCGTAGCCGCCGGAAGGGGTGCCGTTTCTTCTGGTAGTTCTTCAGTGCGAGCGGCGGCAATCTTCGCGTTCACGAGATCAGTGAAGTACACGGTCGGGATTATCAATGACTCGTCGAACCAAGACGAGACAGTCGAAAGGTGGCCACGAAGCAGACCATACAGAATCGTCAACCCGTTCACTACTCGTTCCGAATTCAGCTTCCGTTTCTGGAACGGTTCGGTTACGGAAAAGTAGCCAGTGATGCGAGCCATGAATTGCAACAGCCCCACATCTTCCGGGTGTGAGCTAACAGTTAGCGATACTGCGAATAGCTTCGGATCTGTCTCATGCAGAAAGGCATTGAATTCTACGTGCGGGTCCAACGCCTGGACGTCGGTATCATCACTGGCCGCCGGATTCGACTCCACGTGGAGTTCCTCCAAGCGGAATGATGTGATCTCAAGCAGCTTCCTCTTTTCCATGCGTCTCCTCGGTGATGTCGGCTGCGACGAAGCCAGATGGTACGGTGCGAAGTGGTCGCATCATCATCTCGGGCGTTTTCCGACGCCCACAGAGATCGTGCGGTTCCACACCGAGGGCTAATGCCACCTGTACGACCGTCTTGAGCTCCATGTTGGGTCTGTAGCCGCGCAGGAGATTTGTAACTCTCGCTGGCGAAACTCCCATGAGCGTAGCGAGTTGTGCCTTCGTCAGTTTCGGTTCCGCGTTCGCCATCGCAGCCGTAATGTTCTCGACGACGTCGATGTAAAAGGCATCTAGCCGGTACTCAGCATTCCGTCGGAGCGCTTCGCCCTCAGCTTTAAAAGCCGCGCTCAACGTCTTCATCTTGTTCTCCCCTTCTGCTTCAGGTAGTCCGCTTTGATGACTGCCACCTTCTTACGTTCGCCCGATACCCGATCGCTGCGCTTATCACCGTGCGTAAGAACGATTCGGCGGCCATCGTCGAACGAATAGATTCGCGTCGTCCGAAACTTGAATTCGAAGACGCCATCACCGACGTGCTTGTACATCTGATCGTTGCCGATCTTTCCCTCATCTGCGGTCTTCACGAGCAGATTGCGAAGACGCCAATAGACCTCGGCGTCGAGCGTTCTGGCGAACCCCAAGACTTGCCTCGTGACCCAAATCTCCCAATATGCTTGTGACGATTCCTGATCTGTGTAGGGGTATAACCTCCGGAAGGAAAAAGCCATGCAAGATACACTCCGAGATGTAAAGTAGCCATGCTCACCCGCTCCTACACGGTCAACGACGATTCTAATACACTCATGAGTGTAGTTTCAAGCAGGCGGAACCCCTTGCCGGATCGAGTCCTCCCACTACGTAGAGACGTTGACCGGGCCCCAGAGGACGACGCGGGTGTCGTCTCCGCTTCCGCTGCCCGAAGGGGGCGACGATTCATCGTGTCGGTGCGTAGGCCCTCCATCATAGGGTCAGAAGTGGCTTAGTGCCTTCAAAAGGAACAGACACGACCTGAGAGGGTTCGCTCTCTTCTTCCGTCTCTCCGTATCCTGTCCACATGCGAACCATCGTGATTGCGCTCTGCCTTGCCATCGTCACGCCGCTTGCCGCAGTCGAGAACTCGGGCTGTGCTGAGTCGATCCAGCTGACGTCGCTCTACGAGCTTCGGAGCGGTGAATTGTCACGCTCGGGCCGCAGCATCGACGACGCGATCGACCGCAAGGTCGGGCAATTGCGTGAGCCGCTGCGGGATGGCGGATTCCGCTGGGTGAAATGGATGCGGCCGGACGGCGAAGGGCCGGTGGAGAAAGACGTGAAGACGGTTCGAGCCACGGGCGACAGCGGGGGCGACACGCTCGAAGGATCGGGACAGCACGCCTACGGCATCAGGATCGCCATTCCCCGGAAGCGGTCGATCCTCAAGGCGAACAACGCGGTTTACGTCGGTTCCGTCGAGGTCTCGTATGAACTCGACGGACGCTCCCGCACGAAGCGCCAGACCATCAATGCGTGGATGAATCCCGACACGTCGCGGACGATCGATCTCGGCGGCATCGCCGATCGCGTCGAAGTCACGATGACGGCCTCGACGAAAAACCCGGGCGAGGCCGTGGCCGAAATCCATTTCCGTCAGGCGGTTGCGATGGATGATCTCGACAACCCGGCGTTCGACGCGATCCGATCGCTCCTCCGGGTTCGCGATGCGCTCGACGAACGCCACGAACTCGATGACGAAATCGCGCGCGTCGAAATCCGCATGTTCCCCGACGCCCACCCGATGCCTCTCGTCGAAATCATCACCGACCTCCGGCGCGCCAGCGAACTCATTCGCAGCAAGAAGAGCGAGGAGAATGAAAAAGGTGAGACGCTGATGCGGAAAACGGTTAGGCGGCTGAACTAGCTGTTGGCTGTTGGCTCTTGGCTTTTGGGAAAAGCAGACGTGTCCGGGTACTGCGTCCGGAGCGAACGAATGGAGCATTGTTTGCGCGGGTAGTCCTGGATGCTTCAGCCTTTCCCAACAGCCAACAGCCAACAGCCAACAGCCAACAGCCAACAGCCAACAGCCAGCGGAAACCACATGTCTCGACTCTTCCTTCTCTCTCCCGCGAATCTGAACGGCATTCGCGCGAAGCAGTTGATGTCACCACGCGCTAAGTTCGACGCTGCGGTTCGCTTCCGGTCGGAAGAGGGTGTGCCGATCGGGGATGCCTTCGCGTTCATGAGCGCGCTCTATTTCCGCGGGAAGATCGCGTACGCGCGGCACTTCGCGGAATCGCTCGATCACGTGTTCGTGATCGCCCCTGGTTTCGGGCTCGTGCCCAGCGACTGGCGGATCACGCAGGAGCGGATGAAGAAGCTGCGGCGCACCGACGTCGATCCGGACGTCCGAGCGTATGCGAAGCCAACGCGCGAAGCAGCGGTGGCCCTCGCGGGATCCCTTCGGGACGATGACGAGGTGATCCTGCTGGGCAGTGTCGCAACGGGCAAGTATGTCGACCTGCTCCTTCCTGCATTTGGATCGCGATTGAAGTTTCCGCGAATCTTCGCGGGGCTCGGCGACATGTCGCGCGGCGGGTTGATGCTGCGTGCCGTGCGAGAGAATCAGGAACTCGACTACGTCACGCTCGACGCACCGCGGCACAGGGTGAAGTGACCCAAATAAGAAAAACGGCGCGGACGATTCAATCGTCCGCGCCGTTTCCTGAGAGTCGTTGACTTACTGTGCCGGGACGTACGTCGGGTCCTGCGTGAGCATGTCGATCACGGATCCGTAAGCAGTGATGCTTCCGGTTCCCGAGATTACCCGTACCGCAAGCCGCGCGTTGTAGACGTTTCCGAGGTTCAGTTCTCGGATGACCGCAAGCTGACGGAACTCGTTCGCGGCAAGAGGGATCACGACTTTCGGCGTCACCTTCGAGTCGGGCAGGATGACCTGAACCTCGACTGTGACCGGGTTCCCACTCACCTCGGCCAGGCCGAGATTCGTGCGGAAGCGCGTTGAGTCTTCCACCTGCAGGATGTGCAGGGTCCGGCCGTTTAGGCCGGCGCCGCTGTCGGGCGTGATCGCTGGGATGAACTGCCCGTAGGTTCCCGTCGAGGTCTGGTTGAACGTGCGGCCGGTGACGACGAGGCTGGAGGGTTGGGCCGTTGTCACGTGCAGCGCGCCACCGATGTTCTCGCTCTGGAAGAGCGTCTTGACGATGTCGTTGACCGAGCGCACTTCGCCAGGCTGCAGCGAGAGCTCTGCAGAGCGCGGTGCGCCGCCGCCCTGCGGATAGAGGAGCAGCGAGGCGTTGTGCGAAGTCAGGCCGCCGTTGAAGATGCGCAGGTCGGTGCGCCAGTTCGCGAGCGAGTTGGTGATGTCGGCGACGCCGGGAACGATGTACTTCGAAGCGAGCGGTCCGGTCGGCGCGCCCGAGACGAGCAGCGGATCGTTGGTGAAGTTGTCCACCACCGACGCGTAGGCGGTGACCTTGCCTTCACCGCCGGTGACTTTGACTTCGACGCGCGCGTCATCGAGCGCGATGCCCTTCTGGGCGAGCAGCGCATTGAGTTGAAGCTGTTCGCCCGCCTTCAGCTCGATCGGAAATTCGGTCAGCTTCGAGCCGGCCGCGTTGAAGATGCTCATCAGCACCGAGGCCGGTTTGCCGGATCCCTCGACGACGCCGACGTTCGTGCGGTACGCGCTGGACTGTGCGATCTGCTGAAGCGAGAGCGCGACCGGCACGGCATTCGGCAGGGCCTTGCCGATGAATCCGGAAAACGGCAGCGCCGGGATGTACTGGCCGAGCGTTCCATTGCTGGTCACGTTGTAAGTACGGCTCGAGGCGACGGCCTTGAACAGCTGGCTGTCGGCCGCGCGGATCTCGAGCACGCCGTTGGCGCTGTCACCGAGCGATCCGACGCCGAACCAGTTGCGGATGATGTCGTCCAGTGCGGTAGTGGCGCCGGCGTCGACATTGATCGTCGTCGACTTGATCTGCTCGCTCGCTCCAGCCGATGGCGTGAACGTCAGCGCGTACTTGGCGTTCGTGGTGCCGACATTGGTCACGCGGATGTCGGACTGCCAATGAGAGTTCTGTCCATCGAGGTGGCCGACCGAGGCAATGATCAGTGCCTCAGCGGCAGGAGCGGGCTTGTTCGCGACGGGTGAAACCGGAGTCACGAGGTTCACGGAAACCGGGACGACCTTTGGTGCGGTCGCGCTGGCGGTGAAGCCACCCTGCGTTGTCGCTGTCGGCGAGGTCACCGTGATGAAGAGGCTCGCCGTGAACGTGCCGTTCGGCAGGTTCTTCGAATCCGCTTTTACATCGAGAGTAACTCCACCTGGGGGAAGGACGCCGGTCGAGGGGACAACCGTGAGCCACGGCCTGTCCGTGGTCGCCGTGAAGAAGAGGGTCTGATTCGGCTCGCCCGGCACGAAGACCTGCTGCACCAGCACCTGATCGCTGCCTGCCGGAATGTTGCCGCTCGGATTCGGCGAATCCTTCGGAGGCAGTGGGAGGATGACGATGCGGATGAAGGTGGAGTTGAGGCTCGGTACGGTGCTGCAGTTGGAGAAGGCGCGGACCCGGTAATAGAACGGGCGGGCGATCGTGGCGTCGTGCTTGAACGAGACCGAAGTTTTGTCGGTGCTGGTGGTCGTGGCTCCGGTAAAGCCTGGATTGTCGGCTTCATCGATCTCATAGCGGATCGCATTCGCGACCGCTTCCCATTCGACCGCGTAGTTCTGCGCAGAGGTGGCCTCGCCGACGACGGTGGCAAGCGGCGCGGTCGGACGGTTGCAGAGATTGAGCGCGACGGTCGGGGATTGGATCGTTCCGCAGTTCGGCACGGTCGTCGTCACGAACCAGCTCAGCGGGCCGTCGATGAGGATCGTGGCCGTGAGCTTCGTGAGCGCAGTCCGACCGATCTCCGCGAAGGTGGTGCTTCCACCGCTGCTCGCGAAGACGATGTACTCCGTTGCGCCCGTTACCGGCGTCCACTCGAACTCGACCGGTGAACTGGCGACGTTTCCGGACAGCGGCCGGATCGGCGTGATCGTACTCGCGCATTGCGCCGCGGTCGTGAAAGTCCGGCAGGTGCTGATCTGTGTCGGGCAACCAGGTGAGCGCGCTTCGACGCGCCAGGAGTACGTGGTGTTTGGCAGCAGTCCCGTGTAGATGAAGGACGGGCTGAGTGTCGTCGCGAACGGATTGAGGCAGCCACCCTGTTCCGCCGTGCCGAGGAAGATCGTGTAGTTGCGCGCACCGGAATCGTCCCACTCCAGCTTTCCGCTGGTCGGAACGTTCGTCGCGCCATTCGCCGGCACCATGACCGTCGGCTGGTCGGGGCAGGAGCGGACGGTGATGGTGACCGTGGCCGTGGCCGTCGCGCCTGCGCTGTCAGTGATGGTGTAGTTGAACGTGTTGGTTCCGGTGAACCCGACGTTCGGCGTGTAGGTGCAGGAACCCGCGGCCGTACAGGTCACGGTTCCATTGGCCGGGTTGGTGTTCGAGGTGAGCAGGAACGTGTTGCCGTCGACATCGCTGTCGTTCGCGAGCACGTTCAGGGTGACCGCCGTTGCCGGGAGGGTGGTGGCCGTGTTGTTGATGGCCACCGGCGGGTCATTGACCGCAGTGACCGTCACGTTGACGGTTCCCGTTGCAGACGTATTGCCGTCGAAGACCGTGTAGGTGAACGAGTCGGTACCGTTGAAGTTGAGGTTCGGCGCGTAGGTGCAGATGCCGGCGGTGGTGCAGCCGACGCTGCCGTTGGTGCCATTGGTGGAGCCGGTGATGGTCATCGGCGAAGGACCATCCGGATCGACGTCGTTGGTCAGGACGTTCACCGAGCCTGGAGTATCTTCGGGAGTGGTCAGGGTGTCGGCATTTGCGATTGGTGTGTCGTTGACGCCGGTGATGGTCACGGAAACGGTACCGGTCGCGGTGGCGCCACCAGGGTCGGTCACTGTGTACGTGAACGAATCAGGCCCGATCTGGTTGAGGTTCGGCGTGTAGGTGCAGATGCCGGCGGTGGTGCAGACGACCGTTCCTTTCGTTCCATTCGTCGAACCGGTGACGGTCAGGGATGTGGGGGTGTTGTCGACGTCACTGTCGTTCGCCAGCACGTTCACCGTCGCCGGCGTGTCCTCGGCTGTCGTCAGCGTGTCGGCATTCGCCACCGGCGGATCATTGACCGGAGTAATCGTCACGTTGACGGTTCCGGTCACCGAGGTCGTGCCATCGGTGACCGTGTAAGTGAAGGAGTCGGCGCCGTTCTGGTTCAGGAGAGGCGAGTAGGTGCAGACACCAAGCGCGGTGCACGAGACATTGCCCTTCGTGCCGTTCGTCGAGCCGGTAACGGTCAGAGTCGAGTCGGGATCGGTGTCATTGGAGAGGACGTTAACGTTGCCGATCACGTCTTCGTTGGTGACCAGCACGTCATTGTTTGCAACGGGCGGATCATTGACCGCCGCGATGTTCACATTGACTGTGCCGACCGTGCTGTTGGCTCCGTCGCTGAGGGTGTATGTGAATGAATCAGCGCCTGTCTGGTTGAGGTTCGGGGTGTAGGTGCAGTCGCCGATGGACGTGCAGGACACCGTGCCCTTCGTTCCGTTCGTCGAGCCGATCACGGTGAGCGAGGTCGTTGGCGTCTCGACGTCCGTGTCGTTGACCCGCACGTTCTGGGTAAGCGGCGTGTCCTCGGTGACGTTGAATGTGTCGGTGTTGGCGACCGGCGGATCGTTGACGGCGGTCACAGTGATCGAGACGGTCGCTGTGGATGAAGCACCGAAGGAGTCGGTGATCGTATACGTGAAGCTCGCCGGGCCGTTGTAGTTGGCGGCCGGTGTGAACGTGCATGACGTAGTGCTGCATGAGACCGTGCCGGCTGCCGGGGCCGGGGCGCTGTTGGCTGTGATGGTGAAGGCGTCTCCGTTTGGATCGGAGTCGTTCAGCCGAGGGTCGAACGTCAGCGTCGTGTCTTCGCTCGTGGTCGGTGTGTCATTGAAGGCGTTCGGGGCGCTGTTGGGAGCGGATGCGCTGAACTCCGAGGTCTCCCGAATCGCACCGATGGTCCGGCTGGCAGTGGCGACGATGTTCGATGCGCGCTTGTCGCCGGGGAGGACGATGCTGACCGCGACGTTTCCAACTCCATCGGTCGTCCAGGTCGACGTGTTCTCGTATGTGGCACCCTCGCCGAAGCCTGTTCCGTCAAGCGTCGTGTTCGAATACCAGTCGATGTCGAATGTAGTGCTTGCGAGACTGTTGATCGTGCCGCTGATGGTGGTGTTGGTTCCGTTAAAGTTCCGGAGCGTCAGGATCGGGTAGTTCTGCTTCCCGTTGGCGCCGAGGTCGCCGTCGCCAATGTCGTTCGGAGTGACGCCGTCGTTTTCGAGGTCGATTCCGAGCGTGCCGTTGCTGAAGATTGAGTTGAACCGGATCCCGTTGAGGGTGGCGGTCGATTGCGCGGCGACGCCATTCTGGGTATTGAACGCGATCGTGTTCGCACTGGTTCCCGATCCGCCGATCGTGTTCGAGGTGCTGTTCGCGCCAAGCAGGATTCCGTTTCCGCCATTCGGGATTCCAGCGGTCTTGGCCAGGTTGGCACCGATGGTATTGCCCAGGATCGAGGAGGTGGTGGCTCCGGTGAGCTGGTTGATGCCATTGCCGCCGTTGCCGCTGATCAGGTTGCCCTGCGTGGAGCTGCCAATCTGATTCGCGTTGGCGGTATCGAGGAGGATGCCATCGCCGAGGTTCGGAACGGCTGCGGTGCCGCTCGCGTTCGTGCCGACGTAGCAGGCGAGCACTTTGTTGCCGGTGACATTGAAGGATCCCGATCCCTTGAGGGTGATGCCCTGAGTGGGAAAGCCGTTCACGACGAGGTTGCGGAACTCAATGTTCTGGCCGAAGCCGGTACCGAAGGTGGCGATGCCGAGACCGCGCGAACCGGCTGCAGCAAGGGCGCCGTTGATCACGATCTCCGGTCCTGCTGCATTCGTGTTGCCGGTGAACGCGGTCTGCGTTGCGCCATCGATGATCGTGTTGGATGCGGTGATGTCGGGGAACGACGTCAGTGGCTTGATGTTGTAGACACCGCCGACGAAGTTCGAATCGGTGTTCGGAATGTTGAACGTGATGCTGCAGGGCGATGGGCAGGTCGCGGTATTCGCATCGCTGATTGCCTGGCGCAGCGAGCCGGTTCCGGAGTCGTTCGTGTTGGTGACAAACCCTACAGTGGTCGCCACCGTCACCGGTGAGAACTCGGAGGTCCCTTCGTTGATGCTGCTGCATGCGCCGTCGGCGTAGCTGGTTGCAGTCGCAACGATGTTGCCCGTGCCGCCCAGGAAGCCGGCCGATGGCACGGACAGGGTGCTATTGACGAGATTGTTTCCGGCGTAGCACTGGCCGCCCACGTAACGCAGTCCCTCGCCGCTGGCAAGGCTATCCGCTTCGAACACTTCGACACGAAGACTGTTCGTCGAGGTCACAGTGCTCGAGTCGACGTTGAATTTGAGTGAGAGTGTCGCAGCGGTCGTGGAGCCGTTGAGCGTCGCCAGGGTGATCACGGGGAAGTTCTGCTCGTGGTTGCCTGTCCCGTTGTCCGCATCGCCCGCGTCGTTCGGTGACGTCCCGATACCGCCCGTTGCTGCGTGGAGATCGATGCCCATGGAACTGTTGAACCCGATCTGATTCTGCTTGATCGACATTCCGATGATGGCCCCGTCGACATCCACGCCGAGGCCCGTGTTCGCGCGGATGAGGTTCTGGAACACGAGAGTCAGGCCAGTCATGGCGGTGGCGCGGATGCCACCGAAACCGTTGCCGATCGCCGTCGCGCCGACCTGGCCGATATTGTTGTTGCTGATGTTGGTGGCGTTCGCACCATCGATCCAGATGCCACTGCCTGTGTTGCCACCGATGTCGTTGTTGCTGATCCCGTTCGTCGTTCCGGCATTGTTGAGATAGATGCCACTGCCACCGTTTGCCAGCGGACCCGATGAGGTGGCGTTGACGCCGATCTTGTTGTTGGCGATCGAGTTCGAGCCGTTGCCACCGGCGATCATGACTCCGTGTGACGTGTTTCCGCTGATCACGTTCCCGAGGCCGGACCCGCCGATGAACGATGCCGACGGCGTGCCGGTACCCAGGTAGACGCCGACGTTGTTGGCGATTGCGGTCGTCCCGTTTCCGTTGGTTCCGATCAGGTTCTTGTAGACCAGATTGGACAGGCCACTCGTAATGTGGACGCCGTAGGTCGTGTTTCCGCTGATCACGTTCCCCATGGCCGCGGTTCCGATCGAGTTGCTGTTGGATGCCACCCGCACGCCGGTCGAGTTACCCAGCGGTCCGGAGAGGCTGGCCGTCGTGCCGATGTAATTACCGAGTGCGGTGACGTCTCCGGCCGTGACGTCGATTCCGATACCGTTCCCGCTGATCAGGTTGCGGTCGGCCGGAGTCGATCCGCCGACGATCGTACCGGTGGCAGAGACTGAGATCGCGGTGCTGTTGCCGATGCCGGCGCCACTCGTTGCGCCCGTCACGTTCGTGCCGAACTTGCAGCCGGTGATCGTGGTCGAAGTGCTCCCGTTGACATTGATTGCGGTGAGAAAATCCTGGAAGACGATTCCCGAGACCTTGAAATTCGAAAAACCGCCTGTGACGCTGAATGCGCTGCAGCACGTAGTTGACGGTCCGTTGATGATCACGCGTTGTGCCGAGTTGTCGGCCGCACCGAACGCGTTCGTATTTGCGGTTCCTGTGGTCCCGCCCGAGAACCCGTCGATCGTCAGGTTGTTCACCGAGACCGCCATCGAGGTGCTGCTCAGCGCGATGGTCTGAGGCGTGGAAAACGCAGTCGCATCGAACACGATCGTACAGGGACAGGCGCCGCCGATGTTCGCGTCGAGCACTGCCTGCCGCAAGGAACCGGCACCAGCGTCGTTCGCGTTCGTCACGACGTACGTTGCGGCGTTGGCCGTAAGGGAGATGAAAACGAACATCGCGAGCGATGCGTAGAGACGACCTGCGCGCAAACCGATCATGGGGAGGCTCCGGTTGGACTTTAACGGTTATTTATGGTGACTCGGAACCGGCATTGTAGTCGTCCTCGTCCCCCGAGGCCGTGACGCAGCCCACAGATTTGGCTGCTGAGGCCGGCTCTGGCGTTGGCTGTCGGCTGTTCGGCTGTTGTGAGAAACTAAGTGTTGAGCGACGAGTGTGGACCCAGCTCTTGTTAAAGTGATCCGATGTTCGATCGCGCTGCGCAGGAGCGCTCTCTCGACCTTGCCACGCTCCTCGCTGGCGCCGGCGTCATAGTCAGCGACGGAAACCATTTCGCCGTGTCGGAGTCGTCACTCCTCCTCATGGAAGCCCACGAGTTCTCTCCAGAGGACCTGATCTTCCTCGGGCGTCTCCGAGGCCGGGCGGTGTTCGTAACGCATGGGACGCCTGCGCACGACGCGCTTCTCGATTTCCGAGAGGCGGCCGGGGCGATCGACGCACAGCAGCTCGAGCTGCTCCTGTTTGCGAAGGCGATGCTGCACTGGTCCGAACGGACCCGCTTCTGCAGCAAGTGCGCAACCGCACTCCTTTCCCGCTCGGCGGGATACGCGAGGATGTGTCCGAACGAAGATTGCGGAGCGGAGTGGTTTCCTCGCCTCGACCCGGCGGTCATCATGCTGGTCACGAATGGCAATCGCGCTCTGCTAGGGCGTCATCATCGCTATGCCGCGGCGTGGACCACGTTCGCGGGATTCGTCGAAGCGGGCGAGACGATCGAGCAGGCTGCATTGCGCGAGCTCGCCGAGGAGACTGGCCTGCGGGCGACAGCGATCCGTTACGTGGCGTCGCAACCATGGCCGTTGCCGTCATCGCTGATGCTCGGCTTCCGCGTGGAAGCAGAGGGAGATCTGGTGATCGATCCAGGAGAGCTCATCGAGGCACGCTGGTTCACGCGTGAGGAGCTGCGCGACGGGATCGCAAGCGGAGAGACGGTGGTTTCATCGACGCTGTCGATCGCAGGCCGACTGATCCAGGGCTGGATGAGCGAATTCTGAGAAAGATTCAGCTGCGCGTTGACGCTGCGAGCGCGGCCTTCGCGCGCAACGTCGCTGAAGCGAACGCGATCCGCCGCGTCCAGCTGTCGAGCAGAAAGTGCTTGCGCCAGAGCTGCCAGGGCCGTCCGCGCGAATGGCCGCCACGTTCATGAAAGGGGTCCGGAAGGATGAAGCGGTCCAGTACGACCCGTGTCCGCCGCGGGAGAATCGCCTCCATGACCTGGTGACAGCTCCTCGCGAGCTCAGGGAAGAGCAGGGTCGTCAGGCGCAGGCTGCCGTAGAAAGCGCGGCGGGCGCACCACGAGCGCGCGATGTCGGCAGCTGCTTCGAGATCGTCAGGGAATGATGTGAGGAGAAGTGCGAAGTCGACGAACCGGATCAGCCGCACCGAGAACTCGTCGTTGCTCATCGAGAGTGCGTGGTACGCGATCGCATCAGCGTTGGAAAGCCGACGGGCTGAAGGGCCGCCTGGCGGGAAGGGAATCGCTCGTGTCCAGATCGCGGCATAGTCGATCGTGTTACGCGACGGCTGGATGAAATGCCGGTGGACCTCGATCATGGTCCTGTTGGAAACGAACACCCGCTCGTGCCATTGCTCCGGGTTCATCCCGGCCGGGTTCTTCTCGGTGAATCCGCTCCTGGCGAGCAAGGCGCAAACGTCGGCCGAACGGGCGGCGGGTACGAAGATATCGAGGTCGGACATTGGCCGTAGCTCTGGCCGCGGGTAGATGCGGAATGCATAGTCCCATCCCTTCAGCACGATGAACGGTTCTGATGCGAGGATGCGCGTGAAGTGTTGCATCTCTTCCGCGAAGACCTTGTGACGGAGTTCGTGCACGCGCACCCGCGCCTTGAATTGCACCGCGAGATCCGACAGCAGGCCGGGCAGCGGCGATGACTGCAGAAGGAGTGGTAGCAGGAATTGCTGGTCAGCCTCGTGGAACAGGCGGAGTGCCGCTTCGGATGTTGAAGGCGGCCAGTCGACGCCCGCGAAGCTCGCTGTGGCGGACCAGACATTCGTCAGGCCGATGCGTGGCGCGTCGGTAGCGGCTTCTCCGTTAGAATGTCCTGATTCGGTCACTTTGCACGTCCAACCGCCCCGCACCGACAGGCTCTGGTGAAGTCCGAATGCTAACAGAGGACTGATCACCAGATGTGCGGCATCAGCGCAGTCATCGAACCGCATCCTGCCGGTAGGGAGAGCGTGCAGCGCGCCCTCGACGTGATGCACGCTGCGATTCCGCACCGAGGTCCGGATGGTGAGGGTCTCGTTCTTCTCGATGAGACTCTTGGCGTGCATCGCGAGACCAACGCTCGCGCAGCGGTCGCAGGCTTCGCATTCCGGTGGTTGCACGTCCAGGACACGGCCGCGGCCGCGGCGCAGCCGATGGCATCGCCGGACGGACGCGCGTACATCGTCTTCAACGGCGAGGTGTACAACCACCCCGAGCTCAGAGCCGAGCTGGAACGGGCGGGACACAGTTTCATTTCGGAGTCCGACGCCGAGGTGGTGCTCGCGGCGTATCGCGAATGGGGGAGCGACGCGTTCAGGCGGTTCGTCGGGATGTGGTCGCTGCTGATCGTCGATCTCGTGCGCGAGTCGGTCATCGGATGCCGCGACCGCTTCGGTATCCGGCCGATGTTCTACGCGATCTCCGGTGGACGTACTCTCATCGCTTCGGAGATCAAGCAGCTGCTGCCGCTCCTGAACGAGCGAAAGCCCGATGACGCTGCGATGTACGACTATCTGCGCTACGGGACGGTGAATCACCATGGCGATCGGACGTTCTTCGCGGAAGTGCGCGTTCCTCCGCCGGCGTGCTGGTTTGAAATATCGTTGCGCCACGCCGCGCCAGCCCTCACCTTTCACCGCTATTGGGAGCTGAGCCGCACCGCGACGCCGGAAGGCATGTCGGAAGTGGACGCGGTCGCCGAGACCGAGCGTCTCCTCAAGCAGTCCGTCGCATCGACGTTGCGTACCCCGGCGCGAAGCGCGAGCTTTCTTTCGGGCGGTCTCGATTCGTCGCTGATCACGGCACTGATGCGCGAGGTCGATCCGCGAACCAGGGCAGCAGAATCGTATTCACTCGTATTCGACCGCGGCGAGTATGCCGCGTTCGACGAGTCCGGCTATATCGACGACTTCGTCAGGCATACCGGTGTCGCGAACGAACGGACCACCTTCGACGCCGCGTGGCTTCGCGAACATCTCCCGATCGTGACGCGCACGCAGGAAGAGCCGCTGGTGGCGTCCGCACAGGTGGCGCAGTATCGGGTCTGTGAGCTGGCCGCCCGGCGCGGTGCTCGCGTAGTGCTGGACGGCCAGGGCGCTGACGAAATCTTCTCCGGTTACCCGCATCACGAATGGCTCGCGTGGCGGGATCGCGTGCGGCATGGAGATCGAGCGGTCGCAGCGGAGGTGCGGATCCTCCGCGAAAAGTACGGGGTGTCGGCCTCCCGTGTGTTCATGCAGCAGCTCGTTGTTCCGGCGCTGCAGCCTTTTCTGCGGCGCCGGCCTCTTCTGCGCAGTCGATACGCCTTCATCGACCGCCGATTCTTCGGGTCGAGCGAAGCATTCGCTCGGGGTCACGAGAGCGAACTGGCGCTCGCGAGGGCGGCGGGCGGCGCCGGAGTCGATCGGCTCATGGATAGCGATGTGCGCGGCTTCGGGCTCAAGCCGATCCTGTTGCATGGCGATCGTGCCGCGATGGCTCACTCCATCGAAACCCGCTTGCCGTATCTCGATCACCGGCTCGTGGAGTTCGTCGCGTCCGTGCCGGTCGCGTTCCGCGTGGGGATGGGAGAGCGGAAGCGCCTGTTGCGCGGCGTGGCCGCAGGACGTCTTCCTGCCTCCATGTTGAAGCGTCGCGACAAGATGGGATTCCTGACGCCGGAGCCGCTGTGGCTTCGTCGCGAGCTTGCGCCGGACGTTCTCGCTCTCACCACCGACGACCGACTGCATGCGCTGCCCCACCTGGATGGCGCGCAGGTGTCGAAATTTCTTAAGCAGTTCCTGGACGGATCGCACCATGATGCGCGAGCGGTCTGGCGACTCTGGGCTCTCAAACACTGGATCGAGCAGTTCGATGTGCGATGAGGAATCGATGACGACACGACGTGCGAAACGCCTCCTGCTGTGTGCCGCCGGCGGCTACCAGACTTTCATGCTGCCCGGCTTCATCATGTCACTCCTGCACCACTTCGCCGATGACGTCCAGGTCGTGTTGTCGCGTGCTGCCGCGGGGCTGGTCTCGGTCTACAGTGTCGAGGCAGCGAGCCGGCACAAAGTATTCGTGGAGTTGAACGACCACTCGCACGACGTCTACGTTCCGCACATCGAGCTCGGGCGTGGCGTTGACCTGGTACTGGTCTACCCGGCCACGGTGAACATCGTCGGCAAAGTCGCCAATGGCATCGCCGACGAATTGATCTCGGCGCTCGTGATCGCGACCGAAGCGCCGGTAATGTTCGTACCGATTGCGAACGATGCGATGTGGCGGCAACCGGCCGTACGGCGCAATCTGGAAACGTTGAGGAGCGACGGCTACATCGTTGTGGAGCCGCTTCAGGGATGGGAAGTCGCCACGCGCGAAGGCATCGATCAGATTCCACCGTTCCCTTTCCCGACGATGCTCATGCAGATGTCAGCGGCCGTGGGTGACGACAGCGACAGAGGCCGCGCACGCCGCAGCACGTCATGACGTTGACGGCGAGCGAATGCAACGGCTAATCTCCACCGTCCGACGATCACAATTCTGCAGGGGGTGTCACGTGTACTTGCGCAATCCCAAAATTGAAGAGGCTCCTCTTCAGGGGGAGCTGATGCTGTTCAATCCCGAGTCATCGCAGTTTTACGTCCTGAACGCGACGATGGCCCTGATCTGGCGGCGCTGCGAGACCGCGCAATCCGCCGAAGGGATGATCGAGCGGCTGGCCGAGGAGTTCGACGGCGTCGATCACTCCACGGCCACCCAGGACGTCGACCGGGCGGTCGCCGAACTGAAGGATCTTGGCCTGCTCATTGACGCGCCCGTCTGAGATCCTTAAGCTACAGGTTGTCCCAACAATTGAAGATCGGTAGGAAAGGGAGATTTTTATGAACCACGTTTCCGCCCCTGTCACCGAAACAAAGGCTGCCGAGCGGCCGCGCTACGAGACCCCGCGCATCCAGCCCATGAGCGAGAAAGAGATCCTGAACACGTTCCAGATCACTCAGTCGATGGCAGGGTGGTGGGCAACCGGAGCTTGCTGACTCGGGCCCGCGATCTTTCATTCGCGAGCAGCACACACGAGGAGGAAGTTCCCGCCAGGCGAGAGCTGCAGCGGGACTTCCTTCTTCGTGTCTGGGGCCTGGGAAGAGTTCACCTGACCGTCAGGTCGGACGATGCAGAACTGCTCCACGAGATCGCCGCCACGTTCGGGCACCCCGGCGCGGACGAAGGAAGCTCGGTCGCTGCACTCGATGTCACAGTGACTTCCGGCGGTGCCGATGCGGATCACGGGTTGATCGAATTCGAGACTGACGACCTCGATGCACTGACCCCCGCCGACATGCTTCTCGGCCTGTCATCCGCGACATTCCCTTTCACGCAGGTAGCCGGTCCCACGGAGGACGCAATCGCGTTCGCCCTTGAAGGGGATCGCGAGCCACTCTTTTCGTTCAGCGGAACGCGCTGCGTATTCTGGAAGCGGGACCGGTGGCGCGCTGCCGTGGCTTTCCTGCTCATTCATCGCGTGTATCGACTCCGTCGCGACGCAATCTTCTTCCACGCTGCTTCGGTCGCCCTCAACGGCTCCGGAGTCATGCTGATCGGGCCGAAAGGTGCAGGAAAGTCGACCACTTCACTTGCGCTTGCGGCGCGAGGAGTTCCGCTCCTCGGCGACGAGATCGCATGCTGGCTGCCGGAGACCGGGATGATCGAACCGTTTCTCCGCCCCGTCGGCGTGAAACCCGGACCGCGCTGTGAGGCAGTCACAGCCGCTCTGCACGGGATCGGCCGGGTCCCCGATCAGGAAGTCGTGCGCATCGACGCGGATCGCTTCCTGACGCTCGCACCTCCAGCCAGCGTTCCTCTGCGCGCGGTGATCTTTCTTGCGCCGTTCGCTGAGCAGCCATCGCTTCGGCGCCTGGAGGGCGGACGCGACCAGATTGGAGCCATGCAGCCGGTGACCAGCTCGCTCGTGAATGCGCCGCGCGGACGCCGAGTCCTGGAACTCGCCCGCCTCATCGCGACCACGACCATTCTGGAACTCAGCCCCGGTACCCCAGATGACACCGCCGACTACCTCATCCGCGACCTCGGAGAGTATCTCGCATGAACGTGAAACAGCGCGCCGACGCCCTCGGCACATTCCGTTACACGGCCGTCCGGCTCATGGAGACTGTGGCCTTATGGCTCCCGCTCATTCCAGAGATGGAAGTGAAGGTGATGCTCGGGCGGCACATCTGGGACTTCGCACAGCACGCCGACGCGCTCGGGAAGCGGACGTTCGAGTTGCGTCAGGCCGAGCACTACACGCGTCCTGCTGCAGCGCCTTACGCCGAGTTGCTGGACGGCGTCCGGTCGGCAGGATCGACCGGCGAGAGGATTGCGCTCATGTATGACGTGATCGTGCCCGGGCTCGCGACGCGCTACGAAGGCTAT
This sequence comes from Thermoanaerobaculia bacterium, assembly GCA_046590585.1. GTDB lineage: Bacteria > Acidobacteriota > Thermoanaerobaculia > Gp7-AA8 > Gp7-AA8 > JBKJVD01. The sequence goes on from JBKJVD010000156.1 coordinate 20,208, forward strand.
CTGGCGGCCACAGACGAGTTGCTGGATGCGCCGTCGGTCGTGATCGTCGATCGCATTCTCGTAGATCTTCGCCGTCAGGTCGGTGATGTTTCGCGGCTGCGCGAGCGGATCGCGATCGCGATCCCTCCCACCGAAGCCCACCGCAGGCAGGAATTGGCGATCGCTTCGATCGTTGCTTAGGAGAGGGACGATGGATACCACGATCGGCTTCATGGAGATCGACGGCATGCGGCTGCGCAGCGACCCGGCGCGCGAGGATGTCTTCCGGGTCGTACGCCGGGACGTCGAAATGCACGAATACGCCGAGGATGGCGAGACCGCGCGGCGAGAGGTCGTTCATCGCCACATGAGCAACGAGATCACCAGCCTCGACATCGCTGCACAGATGCTCGTCGACTTTCCCGATGCGCCGTGGGACTTGAAGATGGAACTCGCGCGGCAGGCCTGGGACGAGGCGCGACACGTGGCGGTGCTCTATCGGCGGCTTCAGGAGATGGGCGGTGAGAAGGGCGAGTTTCCTATCTCGACCTTCGAGTGGTCCGTGACCTCGGCGCTCGACGACATCTGTGGACGACTCGCGACGCAGAACCGCACGCTCGAAGCAGGGGCGATGGATGTCGTGGGAGCGCTGGCGCGTAACTTCCGGGAGCTTGGCGATCATCGTACGGCCGACGTGCTCGACGGAATCCTGGCCGATGAGATTCAGCATGTGCGTTTCGCGAACCGATGGATCAAGCGCCTCGCCGGTGAAGATCGACGTGTCGTAATGCAGGTCGCGTTTGCGGTGCGGTTCCTCGAGGCTGCGAATGCGCGGTTTCTCTGGCGCAGTGGAGAAGTCAACGCAGTCGGGAAGGTGCTGAGCGATCCCAGCCAGACCATCCCGGCAGTCAACGTCGAGGATCGGCAGCACGCCGAGTTCACCGAGGACGAGATTGCCGTGATCCTGCGTCAGGCCGGCTTCCGCACCCTGCTCTCGGAGCAACCCGCCGGAGGGGCGCAATGACGCTGCTGCCTGACGAGCTGTTCGCCGGTTCACCCGCCCGCGACTCACGGTTCAATGTGGTCGAGGTGTGGTCGCAGATGAAGAACATCTACGACGATGACGGTTTGATGACTCGCGAATTTCTGCACAGGCAGATGCACGAGGAAGTGAATGGCCTGGAAATCGCCGCGCGGAATATCACCGACTTCGCGGAGACTGACTGGGACCTGCGGATGGCAATCGCGCGGCAGTGCTGGGACGAAGCCAGGCACGTCGACATGTTCCGGGAGACGTTCGAACAGCGCGGGGGGACCATCGGAGAGTTTCCGGTGCTCTGCTTCGAGTTTCGCATCCTGACGAAGATCAGTAGCCTGATTGGAAGGCTTGGCGTGCAGAACCGCAGCTTCGAGGCGGCGGGGATCCAGGCGATCCGCGAGGCGATCGAGGCGGCGAAGGTCTCGGGCGAGAAAGACCTCGAGCAACTCTTCGACACGCAGCTTCCCGATGAGATCCAGCATGTCCGCTATGCGAACCGTTGGATCCGGAAGCTCGTTGAACGCGACCCGCGCCAGGCGCTCGAACTCGTGCGCGCCGTCGGGCAGGCGAACGCAGCGTTCAAGATCGTCGCAGGCGACGCCGTCATCAACGTGACGCTCGACGACAGTATCAGGAGCGAAGCGGGTTTCGAAGACGATGCAGCCACGCTTGCCGCAGCCGGTCCGCGCTGACGCCGGAGCGCGCAGCCTCGAGACGCTTGCGGCGGCCTCGCGACTCTGGCGTGCGACCGGACGCTCCGTGGTCACGAGTTTCGCCGGGAACAGCATGCTGCCGTCCATCCGTCCCGGCGAGCAGGTGACGGTGCGCTGTGATGGTGAAGCGGTCGTCGGAGACGTTGTGCTCGTGCTGACCGATGGCGGGCCGCTGCTTCATCGCGTCGTGGCCGCAGGCACGAAGGGCAACTGGTTGCTTCTTCAAGGCGACGCGAACCGGTTTCCCGACGCTCCGGTCATGCGAGAGGACGTGATTGGAAGGGTCGTCGCGGTACATGATGCGGCCGCCGAACGGAAGGTGCCGTCATTCAGGCCGGCACCGCTGCAGCGGGTGATCTCCGTCTCCTGTGAATTGCTGCTCCGCACGTCACCGCGGCTCGGCAAGTCGACTCTCGGCACGCTCGTGTTCGTGCGCCGCCGGGCTCTCTTTGCTCTCGGGCTGCTTCTTCGTGCCACGAAGCCCCGCGATCACGAAATCCCAGTTCACGAAGAGCAGCAGCAGCGGGACACTGGGAAACGTGATGCCCAGCGTCTTGACGATGCCGAAGTGGCCGATGAACGCCAGAGGGACGAAAACGCGGCGGGCGTTTCGCGACACGAGGACGAGCGGGAAGAAGAGCTCGAGTACGAAGGTGCTGAGCGCGATCGTCCAGCAGATCACTAAGCTGTCGGCGACGAGCAGTGACCACGGTGGAGTCGTCATCGCCCAGTTTTCGATCGCCCAGTTGCGGATGTTCGTGCCGGTGAACCACCCGAAGTGGCCGAAGCGCAGTTTCGCGATTCCCGCGAAGAAGTAGTTGAAGGTGAAGAGCAGCTGCACGGCGGTGACGGGCCATCTGTATTCGGGAGAGCGAGCGCCGGCTTCACCGGGTTGACGTGCGAAGGCCAGGATGAGAAGTCCGAGCGTCGGTGCGGTCAGTCCGCCGAAGAAGGTGTGCGGCATTCCGACGATGATCTCTTCGAAGGGCGCGAAGTGATAAAGAAGCATGCCCGCAATGGCAGCCGAGACTCGGGTTGCGAATCCGAAGAGAGCCGCGAGCAGTGCCACGTGCAGCACCCGGTAGAGGAGCCATTCGGCAGCGAGAGGGAACAGTCCTATGCCGAAGCGCGCCAGTTCCGCGTGTGGTCGGCCGGAGAAAAACGCAGCGGGCCAGCCGACGAGATCCGGCAGGTCTGGCCTCGACAGCAACAGCCACATTGCATGAAGGCAGAGGATTGCCCGCGTGGCGCGTAGCATCGTCGCCGACGATTCCTCGAACCAGACCGCGTTCAAAAGCGTTCGGAGCCGCGTCATCTGCGTGCCTCCACGATCAGGTCCCTTGACGGCATCCGACCGTCCAGCAGCATCTTCTCCGGGACGACGCAGGAGCGGTAAACTCGGAACGCTACAAAGCGGGCGGGGGACACGGTGGTTTTTCGCGGGAGCAGCCACCAGTACGTCGCGGCGGCACCGCCGAGCAGTCGCTGGTAACCGAGCCGTTCTCGGTGCAGGAGCCGTCGTCGGCTCTCTTCGGCCTTGTCGCCGAGAAAGCGCAGCACGTTCGCCTGCTCGCTCGGCGGAAGAGCGTCGAAATTCTGCTCGAACCAGTACTGGAGGATCGACGAATACACGGGCGACCAGGCGAGCGGGTCGATCTCGAATTCCCTCCCTCCCGGTGCGACTCCGGCAAATACGGTCAGGCACACCGGCTTGTCGATCTGCGCCCGGAACGCAGCGAGAGTGTAGGGACTGAAAGGCCAGTTGTCGGTCTGCGTGAAGCCGGAAATGGCGCTCAGCAGTAACATCCATCCGAGGAACAGTTTCACAGCGGCGCGTCGTCGCTCATCACGCGCTCGTGCGACGCGGATCCCCAGGGCCAGGAACACTGCGAACGTGACGAAGCGGATCGCGTGCAGGGCGGTGATCACGCGACGGCCTCGAGCACCAGGTGCGATTCTGCCTGGAGGCGCCTGATGCCCCCGAAGCCGGCCTTCGCGATTGCGGCGCGAAACGCCGGCTCTCCTGCGAAGAGTCCGATCGCTCCTCCGCCGCGAGATGCAGCCGACGGAATGCAGAAGAGGAACTCAGTGGCAGAAGCGAGCCGATCGAAGGAAGTCGGTGCCTCGCCCGCTCCTACAACGGGTTCCACAAAGACCGCTCTCCCGCCCGGACGAAGCGCTCGGTGCAGTTGCGCGAGGACGAGGTCGGGAGTCGCGAGTTCGTGCAAGGTCTCGACACAAAACAGGAGATCGAACCTCTGGTCACCGAGTGAAGAAGCATCGCTGCACGTGAACGACACGCGTTCCGCGAGTCCGAGCTGCATTGCGCGCTCCCTCGCTGATGCAATGGAGCGCGCATCAGGATCGATCCCGACGATCCGCGCCATGGGAGCACGCCGGGCGAGAGTCAGTGCCAGGTTGCCGCTGCCGCAGCCAGCATCGAGCACGTCGCCAACGTCCAGGACTTCGCGCGTCTCGTCCGACAGCCAGGCATCGAGAGAAGCCTCGACGCGCGCCAGGCTCATCGCGCCCATGGCCTCCATGGTGCGCTCGTGATACGCCTCCCCCTTCAGTCCGCCGCCGTCGCGAATGGCGCGTTCGACGGCGTCGACGCTCGACGCCAGTGCGAGCACGAACTCGAAACTCGTAGGAAGGAACCACGGGGAGCCTTCCTGAACGAACGCGCGCTTCTGCTCCGCCGAAAGCGTGAAGTTCCCCGTCGACGAATCGTGGAGGATGTTGCCACCTGCTGACTGGTTGCTGAGCCAGGCGTCGACATAGGCTCGGGAGATCCCGCTCGATGCAGCCAGCGCCGACGCGGAGAGCGGCTGCTCAGCAATCAGGCGATACAGGCCGAGCCGATGTCCGAGCACGACGAGCGCGGCACTCTGCGCCGCTGCGAGGTCGTTCTGCGCGCGCGCCAGGAACAGCCGCGCTTGAAGCTTGCCTTCGTTCATGTCTGCGCCGGTGGCGTTGCGGCGGGCAGTGGCGGAGGCGATACGGCGCGGCTTTTACGGACCCCGAGCACTGCCTTGAATGGTCCGAAGATCTGATCGAAAAGAGTGCGCGCTGCCTCGTTCGGTAGTCCGTAAGCGGCAGGCCGCTCGGCAGTCAGCACCGCCGTGCCGAAGAGGCGGTCCCAGAGGCAGAACGAGAGACCGAAGTTCCTCCCGTGATGGCGTTCCTCGGTCGAGTGGTGCACGCGATGAAAGCGGGGGTTGTTGATCACGACGCCAAGTGGGCCGTAGGACCACGAAAGGTCGGCATGGGTCATCACCTCGAATGCGATCTGTACCCACACCACCGCCATCCACGATACAGCCGGAGCGCCGAGGATGATTCCGGGAATGAACTGGAGAGTGGTACGCGTGCAGATGTCCACGAAGTGAAACCGGTAGTTCGTCAGCGGCGTCAGTTGCGACTGTCCGTGGTGGACCTTGTGGAACTCCCAGAGGAACGGCGCTGTGTGGGCCAGCCTGTGCCACCAGTAGCCGATCAGGTCCAGCGCGAGCCAGAGCACGACGAATGCCGCGATCGGGTTCGTCTCGCTGAGCACGCCGACCCGGATCCAGGGAAATGCGCGGTCCGCCGCCGTCGAGAGCAGGCGGTACACGGGGCCGCCGACCAGCACCGAGTAGAAGCCGCCGAGATAGAACGCTGCCCAGACGCCGTCATGCATCACGTTCCGCGAGGCGAGGTCACGCCAGCTTCTGCGCTGGTTGCGAGTCATGAGCGCCGCGAGAAGGAACATGAGCAGGACGGTCGCGGCGTTGCCGATCACCTGCGTCGAGAGCCACAGGGTCACGGCTCTCTCTGCATACGGTGCAAGCGCCTCGAATGCCTTCGGGATCATCAGCCGCCTCTCCGCCACGATCCTACGGCCTGCCAGTTGACGAACACCAGCAGGATGGCGACGTTCTGAAAGTTGATTTGAAACAAGACTGCGTTGAGGATGTGGAACACAGCCATCGTCGGCACGAGGATGCGTCGCGCCAGGCGCGACACCATGACGAGCGGAAAGGCGAACTCGATGGCGATGCCGCCGATCCCGATCGCGGCGCAGAGCGGCCGAGAGTCGGCGATCCACAGCCCCAGCGCCGGAGGCGCGATGTCGAGCGCCTGATGGATCGCGAGCAGGTAGTTGCGAATGTTCGACGGCTCCGTCCACGCGAAGCCGGTCGTGAAGAGCTTGGAGTATGCCGCGGCGGCGTACAGAAAGCAGAAGAGGCACTGGATCAGTGTGACCGGCCAGCGATGCTTCCAGCTCAGCCATTCCGGATGCGTTCGCGCGTGGCGCATGAACGATCCGCCTGATGCCGATGTGGCGACTATGAGCAGCGCGAGCGTCGGAATGGTAAACCCGCGCAGGTACGGGTTGCCCGTGCGGAAGATCGTCTCCAGTGGTGCGAAGTGGTACATCAACAGGGCTGAAGCCAGCGCGGCCCAGCGGCTCGCGACGCCCACGAGTGTGAGTGCCAGCACAATGTGAAGCGCGATCCACAGCGCAAGCTCGATCCTCGGATCGAAAACGAGCAGAAATCGTATCAGGCGCTCCTGCGGGACGCTGCTCCACATAGCCCGCGGAAATGCCTGGAGCGACGGAAGCATCGGCCGCGAGAGCACGATCCACAGCGCCGTGGCGGCCGTCAGGACGCGCGCGACAGCGAGGTTCGTCGGAGCCGAGGGTGCGAACCAGAGATCCGACCAGAACGCGGCGAGGCTTTGCCGGCCGAATCGGGCGCGCCCCAGGGCGACTGCGGTCACGGCGTCGCTCACAATTGAAGCTCCGCGAGAAGCGTGCGAACGACCGCGCCTTCATCGACCCGCCGCTCCTCGGTGTTCCACGAGAGCTTCCAGACTCGCACGGAGACGAATGGCTGTGACGGAACGTCCGCCGGTGTCTGCCACACGCGCCTCATCCGGAAGTGGGCCGGTGCCGAGGCGGCTCCGAGATAGCGGTCGTTCGGCGGAAATCGGCCGTCGAGGAAACGCGTCCTTTGCTCGTTCGCGCGCTGCAGCACGAAGCGGAGCAGTTCGTCGCGCTGCTGTGCCGTGAGGCGTTCGATGTGCGGCAGCATCCAGGCGCCGAACTCCTCGGCCTGCATCGGTTGAAGCACGCGCGGGTCGATCTCGAACGGCCGTCCGTCGGCTGACGAGCCCTCGAGTTTCCACGAAACCATCTCGGTCGAGCGGTGTGTGTGGACGAGTGCCCATGTCGTGAATGGCCACGACTCCACCTGAACGAGTGCCACGACGGTAGAGATGACGAGCACGAACCAGATCAGCATCCGTGCACGCAATCGCAAGGAAGCATCGGGCGCGCGATTCAGTACACCATGGAGGTGCCACGCCACGAGAGCGACGAAGAGCGAAAAACAGGTCAATCGCAGCAGGTCGACGACAGGCTCGAGCCAGCGGAGCTGTCGAAGGGCGTCCATGCGATCAGCTCCGCGAATCAGCGAGCGCCGCGATCGTCGGGTCGTAACGCGTCAGCCACGGGCCGATCGAGGTCCTCACGGATGGGTCGCGGAAAGCCCAGATCAGACCGTCGAGGTAGAAATGCTCGAACGCGAGAAGCAGGTAGAAGGTCTCGAAGAGCATTGGTGCCCCTGCCCGCCTGAGCAGCACGCTCGCTGCGGCAAATGTACCGCCGACTCCGAGGAGCGTCACGAGAAGCAGCGGCGTGCTGGTGCTGATGCGCTGCAGGACGCGCTGAGGCGCCGAGCCGGACGCCTCGCGGAACTTCCTGCGATGTAGCAGCCACACGATCGCGAGGTACTGAAAAAAGTGCGGCAACAGCATGACGACCGTCGCGATTGCCGAGTTCTTCATCCAGAGATATGGGTGGAACATCGCGATGCTGCCCAGGATGAGGAGGATCTCGGGGGTCGACGGACCGTTGCCGACGCGCAAGCGCCGGATGAGTAGAAGAGACATGTAGCCGAAGCCTGCAATCGCGGCGACTCCCAGCAATGCCTTCGTGAGCGGGATTGCGTGTACTGAAATGTCTTTCAGGAACGGCGCGAACTCGAGATGGGTCTCGATGTTCCAGAACGCCATGAAGAAGCAGACGGCCATGATCCCGAAGTTCGTCGCCGTCTTGTGCTTCTGGTCGAACACGCCGCTGCGGTGCCGGTAGATCGAGACGAGCCCGCAACTCTGACGCGTGACGTGAAACGTGTTCCAGACGAAGAGCACGATCTGGATGACCCGCGGGATCTTGAAGTAGATGAGCGTGAAGTACACGAGCACGATGACGAGCGGCCCGCCGAAGAACGCCATCCATCGAGCGACGTACCGGTCGCGGTACTCATCCCACGCAAAGAAGGCAAAGGTGGAGACGTAGTGCGGGAAGGCCAGGAGGAAGAACAGCAGCGCGAACTGCGGTGCGATGAACAGCGAGGGAAGCACCAGAGGGAAGACCACCGCAGGTGCGAAGATGAAGAAGGTGTTGTCAAAGAGCGCAGACTGAATCCACGGTGCGCGCGCGGAGTTCTCCGCCGGGAGTGAAACTCCTAGAACTTGATTGCTGACGCTCATCCGATTTGGGTGACCGTGTCATTTCTAGAGGAAGCAGATGCCGAAGTCAACGGCGCCCGCGACGCAACAACCGCAGCAGCGGGCTGCCGTGCCGCACGACCCGGAGGAGCAGAGGCGGGTGCCGAGCGATGACGAACCCGTCGATGCACGAGATGCGGACACCGCGGCGCATCGTTTCGACTGTACCGGGGGGAGCGTCAGGAACGGCCGGCTCCCATGAAATTGCCTCGCCTGCCGGAGTACTGCGACCGTGGCGATCGACGAGGCGGTGACCGTGTGCGGCTCCCACACCGCGCAGGAAGTGCCAGACGCGTTCCGCAGGCCAGCAGTTCCAGTCGACGACCCAGCCGGCACGAGAGGGAAGAGGATCAGTCGTGCCTTCCTCCTGCGGTTTTCTCGGCGCCGTTCCGTCGGCGAGCGAGGGGAGTTGCGTCAGCAGAAGTCGTGCGCCTGCGTGTGCGATCGTCGCAGCGAGAGAGAGCGCGGTGCTCCCTCGCGGGACTACCAGGTTCTCCTGAACGATGATGTCGCCGGTATCGAGGTGGTCGTCCAGCCAGTGAACCGTGACACCCGTCGTCTGGTCATCCTCGAAGTAGCTCCAGAACAATGGGTCCGCGCCCCGATGCGCCGGCAGTAGCGACGGGTGAACATTGATTGCACCGACCGTCGCGACCGCGCAGATTGCGGAGGGCAGCCGGGCCGGGAATGAGGCCACCACGATGAGGTCCGGACCGAGCGACCGGAGCGCGTCAGCGATCGTGCCGGCGCTCGAGTATTCGAGCACGGGGAGGCCTCCGGATCGCGCGATGCGCCGGATCCGGCGCGACGCGTAGCGAAGAAACAGCTTCTTCAGTGTCCGCCCGCGGGCGCCTGTCGCCGTCGGAAGGACAACGCCACCGACGTTCGCGTGACGGATCAACTGCTCGAGCACGATGATCGAGTAATCGCTGCCTGTCCCGAAGAAGACGATTCGCACGATGAGTTGCCGGGCAAGATACCTTTCCTGCGTCGCGGCGAGCGAGGTTTGCGTTCTCGAGGCCAGCGACTGAGGCACCATAGCTGCAGGAAAAGCGCGACGATGGTTGCGAAGCGGGTGGAGATTCCGAAGGACGTGAACGAGGTGCTGCTGCGCTTCGGTTCGCGCGAAGTCCGCCTGACCAATCTTCAGAAGCCGTTCTGGAAGAGTCTCGGGCTGACCAAGCGCGACCTCCTTCAGTATTACGCCGACGTCTCGCCGTGGCTGCTTCCGCATCTGGAAGACCGGGCGATGGTCATGAAGCGTTACCCCAATGGCGCCGAGGGGGAGTTCTTCTATATGAAGCGGGCGCCGGAGCCGCGGCCGGAGTGGATCGAGATCTGCGAGATCCCGCACGACGCCGGTGCAGTGAAGTTTCCAATGGTCCAGGATCTGCCGACTCTCCTCTGGCTCATCAACCTCGGCTGCATCGACCTGAATCAGTGGTACGCCCGCTGCGATGACACCGACCGTCCCGACTTCCTTCATTTCGATCTCGATCCGGGACCGGGCGCGGACTTCAACATGATCCGGGAGGTGGCCCTGCACGTTCGTGACATCCTCGGTTCGCTGCGGATGCCGACGTTTGCCAAGACCACCGGTTCGAAGGGCATTCACATTTACATTCCGATCGTGCGCGGACCCCTGCAGAAGGAGGTCTGGTCCTTCGCCAAGGCGATCGCCATCGAGCTGGAGACGCGTCACCCGAACGTCGTCACCGCGGAGTACCGGAAGGTGAAGCGTCCGTATGCGCGGGTGCTGGTCGATTACAACCAGAACGCCTGGGGCCGCACTCTGGCGTCGATCTATTCGGTGCGACCCAGTGCTCGCGCGGCAGTGTCGACTCCCGTGACGTGGGAAGAAATTGAAGAAGGCGTGGAGATCAACGACTTCCGCATCGATAACGAGATCGAACGGCTGCAGGAAGTCGGCGACCTCTGGAAGCCGGTCCTCGGCAAGAAGCGCTATGAACTACGCGACGTCTTCGCTCAGCCCAAAGCAAAAACGACTCGGGGCGCCACTGCGAAGACTGCGTCTCGCAAAGCGGCAACGCCGCGCAAGAAGTGAGGATGAATGCCGTCCCCTCCAAAGATTACGAGCGAGAAGTTTCCCACGCTCGACCTGCCGATCCAGCCGCCGTATCCGCCGATGGAGGCGAAGCGGCAGGCCGCGATCCCGAAGAGCGGCGCGTGGCAGTTCGAGCCGAAGTGGGATGGCTTCCGCGCGGTCGTGTTCCGCAAGGACGACGAAGTCGTCATTCAGTCGAAGGCCGGGCAACCGCTCGGGCGTTACTTCCCGGAGCTTGTGACCGCGTTTCGTTCGCTTCGATCGAAAGAATTCATCCTCGACGGCGAGATCGTCATTCCGGTCGGCGGCCGCCTGTCGTTCGACGATCTGCTGCTGCGCATTCATCCGGCCGAGTCGCGCATTCGCAAGCTGGCGGAGGCGTCGCCGGCTCATTTTTTCGCGTTCGACGTGCTCTATGCGAAGAAGAAGTTGCTCGCCGATCAGCCGATCGAGAAACGACGCGAGCAGCTGGAGGCGTTCTTTGCATCGATCGCCGATCCCCTCATCCAGCTGTCTCCTGCATCGACCGATCGTAAGATCGCGGAGAAGTGGTTCGAGAGTTTCGGGGCAGCTGGACTCGACGGAGTGATGGCCAAGAAACTCGGCGAGCCGTATCACTCCGGCGATCGCGAGGGGATGGTCAAGGTCAAGCATCTGAAGACGGCTGATTGCGTGATCGGGGGATTCCGCTACGGAGAGGGAACGACTGTCGCCGGCTCGCTGCTGCTCGGGCTCTACGATGATGAGGGGCGCCTGGTCTACATCGGCCATACATCGTCGCTCAAGCAAACCGATCGGCGCGATGTCACGACAAAACTCGAATCGCTGCGCGGGGAGAATCCATTCGAGGTGCGCGTCCCGGGGGGCCCAAGCCGCTGGTCGCAGGGGAAGAGTTCGGAGTGGGAAGCGCTCCAGCCCACGCTGGTCTGCGAGGTGGAGTACGACTACTTCTCGCAGGGCCGCTTCCGTCACGGATCGAAATTCCTGCGCTGGCGCCCGGAGAAGAAGCCGAAGCAGTGCACGATGGACCAGGTCGAGAGCGGACCTGCCGGTGGAGCCAGAACGGTGACATCGCTGCTCGAGGGCGAATGACTGCGCACGGCCCGGCGTTCTGTCCATCCGTGAGCCGCCTACGGAGTCTCCTCATTCTCTTCGCCGCCTTCGTCGCCACGCAGGACATTTCTGCGCAGGTGGTGCGGATCACCGAAAAGCCATCGGGTGTCGTGAGTGGAACGCTGGTGGTTCCCGTGACCGCCACCGCGCCGGTCGAGCGGCTGGCCCTCTTCATCAACGGCGTGAAGTGGACCGAGACC
>JBKJVD010000189.1:0-27186 GCA_046590585.1 Thermoanaerobaculia bacterium
TTATCAAAGCCCGGTGAGCCGGGAGGAAGCGATCGCCAGGCGGTTGCAGACAAACTCGTCGAGCCCGACTTTCAGAAATATCCCGAACTTGCGGAACACGCCCGGCAGGTCGCGGCACTCTCGCAGCGATTCGCGCGGGTGCTGGAACTTCCGGCACCGCAGGTCGAGAACATACGGCTTGCGGCAATCGTGCACGATGTCGGCTTCCGGCTGCTCGACTATGACCGGCTCTACAAGAAGCAGAGCCTGACAGCCAGTGAGCTTCGCGCAATGGCCGACCACCCGGTCATCGGAGCCGCGATCGTCGAACCGCTGCTGGGCCCGGAGATCGCCGCTACCGTTCTGCGCCATCATGAACGGGTCGATGGCAATGGCTACCCCAGCAAGCTCTCGGGCCATCAGATTCCGCTCGCAGCACGGATCATCCAGATCTGCGATGCATGGGTGTCGATGGTTTCCCAGCAGAGTTATCAAAGCCCGGTGAGCCGGGAGGAAGCGATCGCCGCCATTCGCAGCGGGGCCGGCACGCAGTTCGACGAAACGCTGGCTCTGCGCTTCATCGAATCGATTCACCAGCTGGCTGGCTGAATCGCCGCTGCGCGGCCTGGTATGGCAGCAGAATCCTCGACACTGAACGCGCCAGCCACCGCTCGATGAAGGCACCTCCAGAGACCACCTTCCGGCAGAATCTCCGCGCCCTGCCGAGAGCCGCATGGATCCTGTTTGCGGGCACCTTCATCAATCGCTTCGGCACGTTCGTCATGCCTTTTCTCGCGCTCTACCTGACGAACCGAGGCTACGGCCCGATCGAGGCAGGATTTGCGGTCAGTGCGTATGGCGCCGGGCACCTGTTTGCGTCGCTGCTCGGAGGTGATCTTGCCGATCGCATCGGACGCCGCAACACGATCGCCATCTCGATGTTCAGCGGCGCAGCCACCATGCTCGCGCTGTCGCAGGCGAGGACCTACCCCGCCATCATCGTGTTCACGGTGCTTGCGGGAGCTTCAGCTGAACTCTATCGCCCGGCCGCTGCCGCGCTGATCGGCGACCTGGTCGCGCCGCAACATCGGGTGACCGCCTTCGGTGTCTACAGGCTGGCGATCAATCTGGGGTTCGCCGCGGGCCCGGCCACGGCAGGCTTTCTCGCCGAACGCTCGTACATGCTGCTGTTCGCAGGAGATGCACTCACCTCGTTTTCTTTCGGAGTGATCGCGCTCCTCTTCCTGCCCCACGGGTTGCGCAACCAGTCGGCCGGCGAGCCACTCATGGAAGGATTCCGCGTCGCCTTTCATCACCGTCTCTTCGTGCTGTTCCTGATCTCCACCTTCTGCGTGACATGGATCGAGTTCCAGATTCATTCGACCCTGCCCCTCTACATCCGGTCGCTCGGCTTCTCGAGCGTCGACTACGGAATGCTGATGTCGATCAACGGCTTGATGATCGTGTTGTTCGAACTCGGCGTCACGGCATGGACGAGGCGGTTCCGCCCCGAGCCGCTCATCGCAGCCGGCTACGCGATCATGGCAATCGGGTTTGCGTTCACTGGACTGGCGCGCACATTTCCGGCGCTCGTGGCGACAGTGATCGCCTGGACGATCGGAGAGATGATCTATGCACCGGTCACCGGCGCCTACGTCGCGAACCTCGCTCCCGATCGCTACCGGGGACGGTTCAATGGCCTGTGGACGCTGATGTGGTCGTGCGGCATGCTGCTCGGACCCGGAATCGGAGCGATCATCTTTGCGCGCGATCCGAGGTTTCTCTGGTTCGCATGCGCGATCATCGGATGCTTCGGCGCACTGCTCATCCTCGTTGCACCGCGCCTCGTCCGGAGATGACCAGCGGTGGTTCTGCTGGAGCCGGGCCTGAAGACCGGTTCATGAAGCAGGCACGATCCATCGTCGTCGCCCGAGCTCAACCGAGGTCGATTCAAACCCGAAATACTGCTTCATCGTCTCGGCGTGCATCACCTCACCAGGCGCGCCGTCGACCACCAGTTTTCCGCCGTGCATGACGAGCATCCGATCGGCGTAGGCAGCAGCCCAGTTCAGGTCATGCGAAGCAAACAACACCGTGGCACCAGTACGATCAACGACCTCCCGGAGAAGCGCGGAGAACTTCTGCACATGCGCGAGGTCGAGGGCCGCGAACGGCTCGTCGAGAATGATCAGGGCGGGACAGGCGGCCAGCACCCGAGCCAGAAAGATGCGCTTCCTTTCTCCGCCGCTCATCTCCTCCACGTCGCGTCCGGCGAGGTGCGCCGCGTCGCAGAGGTCGAGAGCGCGCCGGGCTTCGTCGAAATCCGATTCGCTCTCCCAGCCGAAGCGGCCGAGGAAGGGCGCGCGGCCGGAAACCACGACATCGAGGGCGTTCATCGCGAACGGCAGTTCCTGCTCCTGAGCGAGGTACCCGACGCGCCGTGCATACTCGCGCGGAATCCAGTTCCTCAACGATCGTCCCTCGAGCAGGACCTCGCCGGAATCGGGCTGAAGAACCCTCGCCGCCAGCTTGAGCAGAGTCGATTTTCCCGAGCCGTTCTCGCCGACCAGCGCAACGAGTTGACCTGACGGGATGGCCACCGTCACATCACGCACGGCGATGCTGCCCCGATAGCGGTAGCAGACGCCGGCAAAATCGAGCATCACCGCTGCCTCCGCAGCAGCGACAGAAAGAATGGAACCCCCAGAAGCGCAGTGAACGCGCCGACTGGTAGTTCGGACGGCGCAGCCGCGGTACGCGCCACCAGGTCCGCCATCACGAGCAGGATTGCGCCGGCAATTGCCGTCGTCGGCAGCAGCAGCCGGAAATCACGTTTCCATGCGAGGCGAACCAGGTGAGGCACGAGCAATCCGATGAATCCGATGATGCCGCTGACCGCGACGGCGGCGCCTGTGACAATCGACGCCGCTGCGAACCCTGCGAACTTGACCCGTTCCACATCCACGCCTCTGGACCGGGCATCATCCTCTCCGAATGCCAGGAGCCTCAGGTCATTCGCATTCCAGGCCAGTACCAGCAGCGCAATCAGAAGCAGAACGGAAGTCAGGATCACGCGTTCCCAGTTCGCGCCATCGAGCGATCCCATCATCCAGCGCAGAGCCGCGGTGAGGTCGTTCGAGCGTGACAGCGAAAACGCGATCAGGATGACTGCTGAAAAGAGCGCGTTGAGAACAAGCCCGGAGAGCAACAGCCGCGCCGGATCGACCCGGTCGCGCCGGCGTGACAGGACAAACACGGCCGCCGTGGCGCCGCAGGCGCCGATGAAGGCTACGGCCGGAATGACACCCGGCAGGCGCGCCAGTCCGAGCGCGGTTGCCACGGCAGCCCCGCATGCCGCACCTCCTGACACGCCGAGGATGAAAGGATCGGCCAGAGTGTTTCGCAACAGGGTCTGGAATGCCAGGCCTGATGCGGCCAGTGCAGCGCCAACGACTGCGGCCAGCAGCACCCTCGGCAACCGGAGGTCGAGAAGGATCGAGCGCAGGGTCGGATCGCCGGCGAGCAATCGCTGCCAGTCCAGGTCGACGGCGCCGAACGTCAACGCCAGGAACATCGCCAGGATGAGGACAGCCGACGCCACCAGGATGACGGAGACCGGCCGGGTCACAGCTGGCCGCGCTCCCACCGGTCGAGCAGCGCATTGAGTGCAGCCGCCGTCTCAGCCACTCGCGGTCCCGGTCGCGTGAACAGGTTTTCATCCACGGCCACGATCTTCGCGGATCGCAGTGCAGGAATCCGTTCAACCAGAGCACGAATCTGCGCCGGGGCGATGGAACGATCGGGGTAGATGATGATGTCGGGCGGGTTGGCAGCCACGCTCTCGAGCGAGAGTTGCGGCCATCCGCGGACCGGAACGGAGTTTTCCGCGCCGGTCAGATGCAGCAGGTCGTCCGCAAACGTTTCGCGCCCTCCGGCGTAGAGCGGATCGGCCCAGACCGCGAACAGAACCCGGGGGGCTTTCACGCGGGTCCTGCGTTGGCGCTCCACTCCAGTTCGCACCGCTTCGGCTGCATCCACGCTTCGGTCCGCGGCAAGGAGTCTTCCCAGAGTTTCCATCGCCCGGGGGATGTCATCGAGCCGGTCGGTTCGCAGCACGAAGAGCGGAATGTGCGCCGACTCCAGCGAAGCCGCGAGCGAAGGCGGATTGCCATTCGTCGTAGCGATCACGACGTCGGGACGTGCCTCGCTGATTTTTTCAGCGCTGGGATTCAGGCCGCCAACCTTCGGGAGGCGGCGCGCAGCATCCGGCGTGTCGGAAAATGAATCCGTTGCAACCAGTAACTCTTCGGCCCCGATCGCGAAGACGATCTCAGTGAGATTGGGAGCCAGAGTCACGACGCGCTGGATCTTCGATGGAACTGCAACCTGTCGAGCCAGGTCGTCGCGAACCACGGGGCTGGATGACTCGCGACCGGTGCACGCGAAGAAAGTCAGCAGCAACGCTCCCCGCAGCAAACCACGTACAGTATCTCGACTCTTCAGCATTCGCCCGTTCCTGCACCTCTCCAGACAAAACCTCGCCAAACAAAAACCGCGGCGAAGTTCGCCGCGGTTCGAGGATCGCTCCGGTTCGATTACGACTCGTCGTCGTCGTCCTCGAGATCGTTGTCGATGCCCAGTCGGGAACAGGCTGCGGCGTACATCTGCTTCGATGCGCCGATTGCAGTTTGCAGCTCAGCGATGCGGTCCTTGACCTTCGAGAGCTCCACTTCGATCTGTTCCTTCAACTCCGTGAGTTCCGTCTTGGTGAAGTCACGAACCGTCTCGTAATGCTGCCGCTGCGCATCAGTCAATGCCGCCATCGCTCACGCCTCCAATTCTTTCTCGCCGAAGCGCGCGGATTATAACTTAAAGTCGACGGGCACCGTCGTCCACGACTTGACGCGAACACCGTCTTTCGTCCCTGGCGTAAACGTCGATCGGCGCATCATCTGTTGCGCCGCCTCGTTGAGTCCGGCTCCGCGATTGCTTCCCCTCAGCACTTTTACTTCTGTGACCTGACCGGCCTCATTCACGAGAACGCTGCAGATGACCGTGCCTTCTACCTTCTGCACCCTCGCCAGATTTGGATATTGCACGGTAGCCCGCTTCAGCAGACGCGGAGGAGTGAGTCCCTCAGTCCCCTGTGGAATGAGATCTCCCTCCCGTGCTCGGGCAGCCGGCTCCGGCTCTGCCTGACGCGGAGTCTCCGCAGCCTGGACTGGCGGAGGCGCCGGGGTGGCCACTGGCCGGGTCTCCGGCGGAGCCTCGGCCTGCGTGGCCGTCACCGGTGCCTGACTGGCGGTTGCCGCGGGCCGGGGAGTTGTCACGGCAGTCGCTGTCTGGGCCGCAGCCTGCTGCGTCTTCGCCTGCTGCTCGAGCTTGAGACGCTCAGCCGCGAGTCGTTTCTGCACTTCGAGGTCGACCAGTTTGGGGTCGAGCGTAGTCGCCGTGTTCGCCATGGTTCCGCCGGCAGGGACGAGCGTGCCGGTTGTATCCGACGCAGCGCCACCGACCGGAAGCCCGGCGGCTGGTGTCGACGCGACCTTCGTTGAAGTGGAGCTCACCGCCGTGGCGCTACCCGAACCGCCACTGCTCCGCATGAAGAAGAAACCGCCGATCGCCAGAAGAACCACTGCGGCGATCGCGATCGGCACGATCGGAGTCTTCTTCTTCTCAGACACCTCGGTCGTGAACATCGAGGGTGCCGCCGGGATCGACGGGTCGGATCCGCCCATCGAGCGGTCCCACGTCGGCATCGGTCCCGCTGCAGCAGCCACCGCCGAGACGGGAGCCGGTGCAGGCTTTGCCGCGACGACCGGCGGAACGATCTCGGGTTCCGCCTCTTCGACGGGATCGGGATAGACCGGGGCAACCGGAAGCGGCACGGACAGACGATGCATGAAGATCGCGAGGTCGGCGCTGGTGGGAGTCGGCTTGTAGGTGTAGAGAGTCGCGTCGAGATCGCGCGCCAGTTCCCCGGCGGTCTGGTACCGGTCCGCAGGATCTTTGGCGAGCGCCTTTTTCATGATGGCGTCGATCTCGGGAGTGACCTCGTCGTTGAACTCGGAGGGCATCAAGACTTTTCCGTCGCGCACCTGGTCGAGAATCGATATCTCGTTGTCGCCCTTGAAAAGCTTCCGTCCCGCAAGCATCTCGAACAGGACGACCGCAAGCGCGAACACGTCGGACCGGCGATCGATCGGTCGTCCCCAGGCCTGCTCGGGCGACATGTACTGCAACTTGCCCTTGAGCGATCCGGCCTGCGTATGCGATGCCTTGGACGCTGCCTTGGCGATGCCGAAATCACAGAGCTTGATGTCACCTTCCTGCGAGATCAGCACGTTCTGCGGAGAGACGTCGCGATGAACGAGCCCCATCTCCTGGTCCTGGAAGTCGCGCTTGCGATGAGCGTAATCGAGCGCCGACGCGACCTTGGAGGCCACGAACAGCGCGAGCTCGACGGTCAGAGGCTGGTCGCGTTCCTGGGCCCGCCCGAGGATCGTCTTCAGATCCGCCCCGTCCACATACTCCATCGCGATGTAGTACGAGCTCTGGATCTTGCCGAGATCGTAGATATGAATGATGTTGTTGTGGCTCAGCTGCGCGGCGAGCTTGGCCTCATCGATGAACATCTCGATGAAGTCCTGATTGTCAGACAGGTGCGGCAGGATCTTCTTGATCGCCACCGTCTTCTGGAATCCTTCGACGCCTCGCATCCGCGCCTTCCAGACCTCGGCCATGCCACCGGTCGCGATGCGGTCGAGCAGCACGTACTGGCCGAATTTCGTTCCGTCGGTCGGCTCTTCTTCTTCCTCGCGCAGGATTTCAGGAACGGCTGGCGGGAAAACAGGCTGGGACAGCGGCATGCTCTCGAATGCCGGCACCTGAGCCGTTGCGAATGATGTGTCCGGGGCGGCCGGGACCGTCGGGCGAACCGGCGCTGGGGTCACTGCCGCGGGTGGCGCGACCGGGGGTGCCGGCCTGGGCGCTGGCGCAACGGGCGTCACCGGCGGGCGGACGGCGACAGGAGGCGTCGCCGGAGTGCCAGCTGCAGCGGGCATTGCTGCGGGTGCGCGCGGTGGCGCAGACGGAGCACTGGCCTGAGGCGCGGATGGAGGCACCGGAACGTTGCCCGGGCTGGTCGCGACTTTTTTCGCCGTCTTCTCGAGTCCCGACAAGGTGTGATTGAGCAACTCTTCCAGATCTGCCTGCGATTTGCTCTTCGCTTCCGGGGTTGAAGGAGGACGGGGAACTGTTCCCGGCGACGTGGGGGTTCCCGGCTTCTTCGGAACGCGCAGGCCGGAGAGCGTGTCGGCGAGAAGGGCGTCGAGATTCTCCGACTTGGTCTTCTTCACCGGGGCAGGCGCGACCCCGGAATCGGCAAGAAGATCGCCGAAGATCTCCGCGGACGTCATTGGAGCCGGAGCGGGGGTTGCGGCGATTGCCGCCCCGCCGATGCCGAGCATCTGTCTTACCCGCGCGAGCAGGTCGGCTTCCGTGTACGGTTTCGGGAGGATGTCGGAGGCGCCGACTTTCAGCGCATCCTGTTGCGGGTTCTTGCCCGAGTATCCAGACACGGTCAGCAGGATCGGAGTGCTCTGCATGCCGGCGCGGGCACGAATCATCCGGATCAGTTCGGATGCACTGATCTTCGGCACGACCGCAGTCATCACGATCAGAGTGGGTTGTTGCGCGTCAATCGCGCGAATTGCCTCTTCACCATCTTTCGCAAACGCGACATTCAGCGGCTGTCCGCTGAGTGCTTGTCTGACGCGATCCGTGTATCGAGGCTCGTACTCGACGACGAGAATATTTTCAGCCATGCAGTGGGGGCTCTTCTCTAATTAGTGGGAAGCGGCGTCATTCTGGCATAGGGCAAAGCGAAATAGAAATTCACCTGCACTTCCGTCGAGAGGACGGACTCCTGGAAGGAGCGGCAAGCGAACGATCGGGCTGTACCGCTTGCTTTTGAAAAATAGCTTTCGCATACTACGTCCCGCAACTCGTGCTACGAAATTGACGTGGCGGCCTGCCCGGGCGTTTTGAGAGTCGAATCTCCGCCCCGATTTCGTTGGCCCCCCGGGATTCACGTCGGAACCGAGTCTGATGCGTCGCTGTACTTGTCGCGTCGGCCGGAGGGGTTGCAAAAAGGGACTTCGATCACGGCCGACCGGGCAACCGGAAAAGCCGCAATTTCATGGACGAAGGTTTTGAGTACTGAATGACACCTGAGGATCGCAATCCGCGAAAGAGGCGGCGTCGCAGACGCCGGCCCACTGCCGGTGGAACACAGCCGGCCACTGGAAACGCAACTGCAGCGCCGACTCCCCAGCCACGGCCGGGGAGTGGCGAAGGAGAACTCGGCCGCCGTCGCCGCCGTTCGCGTCGTCGTACGCGAGGCAGCGGCTCGGACGAAGGCGTTTCGGCTCCGGCCATCGAGTATCAACCGGGCGAGTTGACCGCCACATCCGGAGTTCTCTTCGTGAAAGCGAACGGGGCCGGTGTACTGGTCGATTCACTGAACAACTACGTCCCGCAGCCGGGCGACACGGTCGTTCCGCGGTCGGTCGTCGAGAAGCTGCACCTGCAGCAGGGACTGCTCATCGCCGGTCAGGCCCGTCGAACCGGCAACGGACTCGAGTTCGTGACGCTCGACACGATCGAAGGCATGTCCGTCGAGGAGTACCGCGATTCCCGGCAGGCTTTCTCCGAGTTGATCTCGATCGACCCGATCGAGCAGTTTCATCTCGAGACTGAGCCGGACCGGCTGACCACGCGTGTTCTCGACCTTCTCTCGCCGATCGGAAAAGGACAGCGATGCCTCATCGTCGCGCCTCCGAAAGCAGGCAAGACGACGCTGCTCAAGGACATCGCGCACGGGATCAATCGCAATCATCCGGAAGTCACGCTGATGGTCCTGCTCGTCGACGAGCGACCGGAAGAGGTGACTGATTTCCGGCGTTCGGTCGAGAAGGGTGAGGTCATCGCCTCCAGTTCCGACGAGACGGCCGAGAATCACATTCAGATCGCGGAAGTCGTGCTCGAACGTGCACGCCGCCTCGTCGAAATGAAGAAAGACGTGGTCATCCTCTGTGACTCCATCACCCGGATGTCCCGCGCCTACAACAACGAGCAGCGCGGAAGCGGCAAGATTCTCTCCGGCGGCATCGACGCGCGGACGATGGAGAAGCCCCGGCGCTTCTTCGGAGCTGCGCGCAAGGCTGAAGACTGGGGGTCACTCACCATCATCGCCACGGCGCTCGTCGATACCGGCTCGCGCATGGACGAGGTGATCTTCCAGGAGTTCAAGGGCACCGGCAACACTGAGGTCGTCCTCGATCGCGGACTGTTCGAACGCAGGATTTTTCCGGCGATCAACATTGCGCAGACCGGCACCCGCAAAGAGGAAAAGCTCCTCGACCCACAGCACCTGCCGAAGATTCACACGCTGCGACGGGCACTGGCGGGCACCGACCCGATGACAGCCATGAAGATGCTGCTCGAGAGGCTGCAGAAGTTTCCTTCCAACGAAGCCTTCCTCAAGAGTTTCTGATCCGGATTCCAAAACTCGAAAGGCGGCCTGCAAGGGCCGCCTTTTTCATTTGCAGAAAGTCAGTCGCAAACGGTCAGCCTGCCACGCGCCTCAACACCACCAGAGTCTGATCGTCTTTCTGGGAGGCTTCTCCCACGAACGCCTCCACCGCCGCCGCAATCCGTTTCGTGACCTCGCCCGCTGAAGCGTCCAGCGAACCAGCCAGCACTTCTTCGAGCCTCGGATTGTCGAACTCGTCGCCGGCCACATTCTCCGCCTCGGTGATTCCATCGCTGTAGAGCACTGCCGTCGCGCCGGGTGGAAACGGATGCTGCTGGATCGTGTACCTCGACTGTCCGAGGATGCCGATCGGAAGGCCGTGTGACTTGAGCGTGTCGATCTCGCCGTCGATGATGACATAGGCCGGATTGTGTCCAGCGTTCACGAATCGCAGCGTGTCGTTCCTGGTATCGATGGTGACGATCACCATCGTGATGAACTTGTTCTCGGCAGACCAGCGATGGATGTGCCGGTTGAGTTCCGTGGCGATGTCTCCCAGGTCGCGGCCCTGTTCCACGAGCAGTTGGAGAGCGGCATGGAGAGCGGACACCAGCAGGGCTGCGGGCATCGACTTGCCCGCCACATCGGCAACCACGACGGTGAGTGTTCCATCACGCTCGAAGAACGTGTGGTAGTCCCCTCCTACCTGACGGGCGGGCCGTGACCATGCGCCGATCTCGAGGCCGGGAGGCTGCGGAATCCGTTTCGGCAGGATGTCGCGCTGGATCGTGGCGGCCAGTTCCATTTCACGCTGCATGACCTGCTTTTCGAGGGCGTCACGATGGAGCCGTGAGTTTTCGAGGGCAATGGCGACCTGGTTGGCAAAGAGGCCGAGCAGTCGAAGGTCGTTCGCCTCGAACGCCCCGATTCCGCCTTCGCGAGTCTCGCGGTCGCCCGCGGCCAGAACGCCGATGACGGCGTTGTTTCCGCGGATCGGGACGGCCACCAGGGCCGCACAATTCGGAAAGATGCAGTCCGCCCCCTCTTCGAAGGTCACGGGGGCGCCTTCCTTGAGCAACTGTCTCGTGATCTCTTCCGCGAGAAACTCCGAGCGGACGTCGCCGAACGATCGGTAGAGCACGAAACTCTCGCCCTGGCGCAGGAAGAGTGCTGCGCGGCGTGCATTGGTGAGCGAGATCATCCGGAAGAGGATCTCGTCGGCCAGTTCCTCGATGTTGAGCGTTCCTGCGATGGAGAGGCCGATGTCGTAGAGCGACTCGAGTTCCCACAGGCGGTACTTGAGCTGGAAATCACCCTCGCGCGTCTCCTGCAGCAGCCGGTGATTCGTCATGACCGCGCCGAGGAATGCCGCCGCGGCGTTGGCGAACGCCAGCTCTTCCTCGCTGGGATCGCCGGCCTGCGTCCGGGCCAGAGCGAGCAGCCCCATCTCGTCGCGTTGCGAACGAATGGTCACGACGAGTTGTGGCAAGGGATGGAGTGGCAGCGCTCCGGCAGACGACTCCAGAAATTCTGGAGCTTGATAATCGACGCTGCTGGCTGCGAGGCGCAGCACAGCATCACGACTGTCGCGAAGATAGACGGCGCCGGCCTGGAACTGTGTGTGCCTGGCGAACGCGTCGAGGATGAGCAGGCCGTGCGACGGGATGGCTGCTCGCTCCAGTTGCTGCAGATCGCTCAGGAACTCCGCGAAGCTGGATACGGGAGACATGCGCGCTGAAGTTTATGCGAATGAAGTCAGGATGCGGTGGCCCGGGATGAAGAGATGTTGAATGGTGGATGATGAATGCCACGCTCTCGGATCGCGCGGGAATCAGCATTCAGCATTCAACAGGTCACTCCGCCAGGCCGAGTTCCCTGTGCGCCGTTTCCTCGTCCACGAAGATCGTCGCGTAATTCGCCAGCCCCATGATCTGAAACGTCTTGTGAATTACGGGTGTCAGGCAGCAGAAAGCGATGCGCCCACCCTTGTCGATCATCTTCTCGATGATCTCGATGAGGATGCTGATGCCGATGGAGTTGACGATCTTGGTCTCGCGCAGATTCAGCAGCAGCACCCGCACGCCGTCGTCCATCAACTCGTACGCGCGGTTTGCGATCTCTTCACCACCGACGTTGTTGATGTATCCCTTGGTGAACATGATGGCGCCTGCAGGGCGCCGGTCGATTGCAACTCTCAATTCCTCAGTCATGATTTCTTCTCGTACTTGACCATATGCACAGTGGTTCCCGCGCCGGTGCTGATGATTTCGACTTCGTCCATGTGCGCCTGCATCAGCTGGATGCCGCGCCCGCGACGGTAGGATGGACCGAGCTTCTGACGGCGCATGCGCGCTTCCTCGAGATCGAAGCCTCTTCCGTGATCGGAAATCCAGACATCGACCTTCGGCCCACTCCCCTGATCGGTGCTGGAGAATCTTAAGTAGATGCGTTGATCGGCGCAACCGGAGTGCTCTCGCGCGTTGATGCATGCCTCGATGATGGCGTGGGCCATCTCGTCGACATTGTCCGAGCTCATGCCGATCTCGCGAGCGAAATTGCCGGCTGCACGGGCAGCGGCGATCTCGATATCGTTGACCATCGGGAGTGTGAGCTCCATCAGCCTGTCGCGCGTTTGTGTCATCTCGCCACGTTCCTGGTTCCGTCGAGGATTGTGGGACTCAGAGAGAAAGAAAAAGAGCGACCGCGGTCTTCAGCCACGCCGGCACCACGCCGGCCCGTTCCATCGCCACGAGTGCGACGGTGTTCACCGCCAGCATCGCTGGAAGAAGGTACTGCACGGAAGCGGCGGCTTCGAGCTTGCGGGTGGTTGCGGTTGCGATGGTCTTCATGGAAATCCCCCTCGTTTGTCGGGGTTCTCCAAGAGCAACCGGACTGCCACGGTGGCCAACGTGTCTGCAAGTGTCCTAAACCTCTGAGCCGGCGAAGTTTACACGATTCACCGACTGGCAACAGCAAAAACTGGGTTGAGGCATTATTCCCCACTTAACGAGCGACCCAGATAGAATGCTCCGCTAACCCTTTTGAATCCAGTGCTTATCAGTGAATGTCCCATAATTGGTCATCTGTACCTTTAAGGGACGCTTCGCCTTTCCGTCTATAGAGCGTCTTCCGGTCCACGCCGAGGAGCCTGGCCGCTTTCGAGATGTTCCCTTGAGTGAACGCCAGCACGCGGGTGATGTACCGGCTCTCGAGTTCGGCCAGGCTGGGGAAGTCGTCAGGAAGAAACGACCGGCCCTCGTTCGGCTGCTGCGCCGGGAGGAGAAGGTCACCGGGATCGATGACCGGATCGGTGGTTACCGCCAGGGCACCTTCAATCAGGTTCTCCAGTTCCCGGACGTTTCCTGGAAACGGATGGCGCATCAGAGCCTGGAGAGCCTCCTGCGTGATCCGCGCGTCCGAGATCCCCTCTCTCTTCCCGTATTTGTCCAGGAAGTAGCGCACCAGTTTAGGGATGTCTTCACGACGGTCCCGAAGCGGCGGCAGGGTGATCTCGACGACCTTGAGGCGGTAGTAGAGGTCCTGACGGAACTCGCCCTTCTCGATCATCTCCTCGAGGCTCCGATGGGTGGCCGTGAGGATCCTGACGTCGATCGGGATACGGCGCCGGGCGCCGAGTTTCTCGACCTCCCGCTCCTGCAGAACCCGGAGCAGTTTGGCCTGCAATGTCAGCGGGATGTCACCGATCTCATCGAGAAAGACCGTTCCACCTTTCGCCAGTTCAAACTTTCCTGCCCGAGCCTCCACACCTGTAGCCACACCACGCTCGATTCCGAAGAGTTCCGATTCGAGCAAGGTCTCCGGAAGCGCCGCGCAGTTGATCGCGACGAACGGTCCGTTCTTTCGCGGTGAATTCCCGTGAATCAGGCGCGCCACCATCTCCTTGCCGGTCCCGGACTCGCCGCGGATCATCACGCTGGCCTGGCTGTCCGCGACCCGCGAGATGAGGTCGATCACCCGTTGCATTTTCGGAGAATCGCCAATCATCAGCCGGTCGCTGTACTCCCGGAGCATCCGCTGCTTGAGCGAGCGATTCTCGTCCTCGAGCGTTTCCCGCATCAGGTCGAGCCGCTCGAAACGTCGAGCGCTGTCGATCGCGGCCGCGCCGATTGAAGCCAGCGACGCAAGGAATCGGAGGTCATCCTCCACGAAGCTCCCGCTCTTGGCCCCGCGCTCTTCTTTCCCGCCAACGCCGATGATGCCGACGATCGCCTCACTGGTGACCATCGGCGCGAGCAGGAGCGCGCCGCCCTCACCGCCTGCGAACTTCGAGACGGTCACGGACACCGGCTCCCGCGAAGCGATCACCTGCCGGATGGGAGCCTCGAGCATCAGCACGGCCGGGTCGGTCACCTCCAGGCCAAGTGAGAACGACAGCTGCACGTTCAACTTCTCGTCGAGCGAAATGATGAAACCGGTCATGGCATCCAGCACCGCGATGGCCCGGTGCATCAGTTCGTCGAGCAGTTCGGGCTCCGCGCGAAGCGTGTTCAGCGCCCGGCCGATGTCGTAGAGGGCTTCGAGTTGAAGCAGCTTTCGTCGGAGTTCGAAGTTGGAACTGGGCATCGGTTGGCGACCCGTCCCGCTACGACTGGCCTCGGGCCCGGCGGCACTCGCCGAGCAGGAAGTCGCAGTTCCAGCCATCGTAGAACGGCTGATCGAGTGAATAAATCCGGATCAGGAGCTTCGATGCTTCCTCGTAGCGTCCGGTCTTCATCATCGTGCGCGAAAGAAAATAAATGGCGCGCAACGTTTGCGGCTCCCTGGCGTCGCGCTCGACGATCGCCCGGAACCCTTTCTCTGCCGCTGCAAAATTACGCGACTGGTACGCGCAGAGCGCCTCTTCATACCCCCCTGTCAACCCACAGGTCGAGGGAGGGCGTGACGGAGCCGCGAGTGCGGAAACAGTCGCGAAACAAAGGGCAAGAGCCAGTGACCGCATTGCCATAAGAGTAGGACCAAATGGTGAATCCTGAGGTGGGAATGTTGATGTGAGAGCCGAATCACCGCAAGCGTTCGTCATCTCCTGCTCACGCCCACACCAATCCGGATCGCGCGCGGCCGCGCGTCGTGAATGGAATCGACCGGCGTCCTGCCGAAGAGGTTCTCGAACTCCAACTTTGCTGATGGCCGGAACGCCAGGCCAGACCACGAGTAGGAGATCGCCAGGTCCGTGGCAAAGAAATCATCCCTGACCCGTTCGAGCAGCGCCAGGTTCACGTCGTGTTCGAGAAGCGGAGCATCTGCGATCACCCAGACGTTCCCGCTGGTGACGCGACTGCCGGCCCGTCGCGCGAATGTGGCGTTACCGCCGAACGAGAAGATCAGGTACTGGTACGAAGCATCGATCGCCACACCCGTGAGGTCCCGGTCTCCCTCGCCCCGCCTCCGCAGCAGCATCGCGGTAACCCACGTTCCGTTGTCGAACTGCCTGCCGTATGCAAGGGTAGTCTCCTGCACTGCATCAGCGCCGGCACCGTAGCGCCCATAGTTCGCGGCGATGCGGCTGTTGCCGTTTCGCCGCGGGTCCACCACGACGCCGAGTCGCGGCAGGATCCGGTCACGCTCGACGCGTACCCCACCGTCCACGCTCCAGAAATCACTGGCAGTCCAGTGATCGTCGAGATGAAACGCTGTCGTCGTCGCCGACAGTTTCCTCCGGTCGAGTCCCGCACGAAGTTCGTGTGTTCCGGCACCCGAAGTCAGAAAGTAAGCCGCTCGAAGTCCCGCAACCTGCGCAGCTCCATCCGAGGCTGAAGCATCGAACGTCAGCCGGCTCGATGCAACCCAGGCATCTCGAACGGACCACTGCGTTTCTCCGTCGTCACCGATGATCGTGGCCCGCACTGAGTTCGTGACAGCCGGCGCGGCATCGGCCGTCGCCAGCCACTGGTTCCCACCCACGTCCCGGAGCCTGCCCCCCCGGAATGCACCGAACAGCTGCAGCCTCTCGTGCGGCACTCCTCCGCCCGTCAATTCCAGCGCGCTCTTCGTTACCCCGTGCTCGCGCTCCGATGTCAGCCGCGCTGAAGCATCCCAGGAATCGGCAGGTCGGGTGGAAACGAGCGCCAGCCGGTCTCGATACGACGGCTCCCCCGATGCAGCACCGCCAAGGATCACCGACACAGGCCCGATGGCGTCGACGGCGCCGAACTCCGCCGTCCTCTCGATCCCTTCAATCCGGGTCGACTCCGGCGAGTCGATCCCGGGCGCTGCGAACGCGCCGCCGGGGCCGAGCATCAGCAGCGCGTTGACCGATCGCCGCGACGGCAGGAGCTCCAGCGTTTCGCGGCTCGGAGCCCAGGTGACTTCAGCCCGCTCGAGCACGCTGCGCATTGTGTCGGTGGAGGTGACGCTCTCTCCGTCAGCGCTCAGTTCCAGCGAAGCATCCGCACGCGTCTCTTCGCCGGCATGGACATCGACGCTTCGCGTCAACGACTGGTAGCCGCTCTTCACGAACGTCAGTTCGCAGGGGCCCGGCTCGAGCACCGGAAGCCAGTAACTTCCGTCCGCCTCGGTCAGTGTTTCCATGGTCGTTGCGCTCGCGCGGCAGGAGGCGCTTACACTCGCTGCGGCGATTGCCACGCCATCGGTGGTGAGCCGGCCGCGCAGCGACCCCGAGTTCGCGGCAGCCATCAACTGGCTGCCGGCCAGCAGGAACAACAATGTGATGAACCAGCTCTTCATGGAAATTACCGCGTTACCTTGCCACGATTGTGAGTCACGATGATGATTCGACGCAGGCTGCTCACATTCATTCTTGCCGTCCTGGCGGCCTCCTGCCGGCGCGAGACCGTGGAGGAGACCTTCGAAGCTGCGCCGGTCATTCTCATCTCGATCGACACCCTGCGTGCGGATCACCTTCCCGTGTACGGCTACCGAAGCGTGGCTACGCCCGCCATCGATGCGCTGGCCGCTGACGGGACGCTGTTCGAGCACGCCTGGTCGCATTGCCCGATGACGCTCCCGTCGCACCTGTCGATGCTCACCGGCCTGCTTCCCCCCGAACACGGCGTTCGCAACAATCTCGGATTTCGCTTCGACGCCACGCGCCATCCTTCGCTGCCTCTGCTGCTCAAGGCGAAGGGCTACTCCACCGGGGCGGCCATCTCCTCGTATGTGTTGCGTGGAGAGACAGGCATGCGCGCGATGTTCGACCGCTACGACGATGCGATCGATCCCAAACCCGGCGCTGACTTTTCGGAGTATCAGCGCAGTGGCTCCCTCACCGCCGGAATTGCCTCCGACTGGATCGCGGAACAGGGACAGTCGCCATTTTTCTACTTCCTTCATCTCTACGAGCCCCACGTTCCCTACGCTCCTCCCGAGCCGTTTCGCAGCCGGTATGCATCGCGACCGTATGACGGCGAAATCGCTGCCGCGGACGCCATCCTCGGCAGCTTCATCGCCGCACTCAAGCAGCACGGCATTTACGATCGCGCGGTGATCATCCTGACCTCCGACCATGGCGAAGGACTCGGAGATCACGGTGAACAGCAGCACTCCATCCTCCTCTATCAGGAAGCCATTCGCGTGCCGCTCATCGTGAAACTGCCACACTCGAGGCGAGCCGGCCAGCGTGTCACCCGCCCCGCCGGACTCGCCGACATCGCTCCGACGGTGGCGCGGCTCACCGGAATCACCCTGCCGCCTACCGCTCACTCCGTCGGACTGTTCGAGGCAGCGCCCGCGGACCGGACGATCTACTCGGAGACCATTTATCCGTACATCCAGCTCGGCTGGAGCGATCTTCGAAGTGCGATCAACAATCGCTTTCACTACATCGATGGTCCCCGCCCCGAGCTTTATGACATTCACAAAGATCCGCGCGAGACTACGAATGTCGTCCAGCGGGAACGACGGATGGCAAGTGCGCTGCGCAAACAACTCGCTCCATTCCCGCGAGCGGACAAAGTGGAAACCGACATCGATCCCGAAGTCGCTGCCAGACTCGCTTCCCTCGGCTATATCGGCAATGCTCGCGTGCGCGCCGATCCGCGCTCGCTCCCCAACCCGCGCGAAGTGATCGGCGTACTCGACCAGATGCAGCGTGGCTTCGCGCTCGCAGCCGCGGGACGGCTGGAGCCGGCGACTGTGGCGCTACGCGCTATCGTCAGGCAGCATCCTCGGCTGGTCGACGTCTGGATCCGCCTGGCCGAGGTGGAAACAGCGGGAGGGAACCTCGATGCGGCCATCCGCGCCTACCGGACTGCAATCGAAGCGTCGCCCATCTTCTCCAGCGACGTCATCGCTTCGCTCGCGGATGTTCAGCTGCAAGCCGGAAAGATCGCGGAGGCTGAAGCGAGCGCGAACCTGGCGATGAGCGGAAGTCCCGACAAGGCGGCGCCAGTCCTGGTTCGAGCGGCACTGGCGCGAAAGGATGTTCCTGCGGCAGAACGGCTGGTGCGCGACCAGCTGACCAGGGACAACTCGCCCGCGAACTTCGTGCTGCTGGCCGAGGTGCTCAAGACGCGCGGCGATCTCGAAGGTGCGATGGCGATGCTCAATACGGCCGGGCAGCGATCGACTGGGAATCAGCAGGGCCTGTTCGGTGCGAATGCCCTGCGCGGCGAAATCTTTGCGCTGACTGAACGACCGCAGGATGCCATCGCCGCCTACGAGGACGAGATCACAGCGTTTCCGGGAAACCGGGCGGCCTATGCGCGACTGGCGGTGGTGTACTTTCTGAGCGGAAACCAGAAGGCGGTCGATCGAACGATGAAGCGCCTCGTCGCCGCCAATCCCGGAGCCAGGCCGCTGGCCGTACGGACGTATGAGACGTTCGGACAGAACGCAAAGGCCGCCGCGTACCGGTAAGGTCGGCATCAAAAAAGCTCCTTCCGGTTTTCAGTGATTAGAGGTTTGGATCGGTGCCCAGCCGCTGGAATCGTGCGCGCTCCCAAACCCGCATCAAAATCCAGGAAGTGTCTTAGCAGAAATGGTCCGCGCCCGCTCCGACTGAGGAAGAAACAGCGCCGCCGTTCCAGTGGCCGTTGGACGACCCCGTCCGACGATCGAGGGCGTCGAGCCCTCGACTGCTGCAAATCAGTTCAGCGTGAATTTGGCACGCGGCGAACCCACGCCGTCGCCAGGATCCACAGGGCAGTCGTGCGCCCGGGCGCGCCCGACCGTCGGACGGGGTCGTCCAACGGCCTCTTCGTTCCAGCGTTCACCGATTCCACTGAAAACCCGGAGGGTCCCAAAAAAAAGCGCCCCGGTTTCCCGGGGCGCTTCTGAATTACTGGTGGTTGAAAATCAGAACCGGACGCCGACCGAGAAGCGGTGCGTGCGCGGGGTCTGGAACGAACCGGTAGTCGTCGGCTTGCCGAAGTTCGCGCCCTTCTGCCAATGAGCGCCCATCGCTTTGCACGAGGCCCCGGCAGTTCCCTGCGGGCATTCGATCAGGTTCGTGGTGGTGAAGGGATTGAACGCGGCGAAGTTGCTCGACGCTCCCGAAGCGTTGACCGAGCTATCCCTCGCGACGACTCCGTCACGATTGAAGCCATTCAGCAGGTCGCCCTGGGCGAAAAATTCGATTCCGCGAACGAGCGTCCGGCTGTAACGGACCGCGAGATTCGTCGAGGAGATGTTGTCGGTGCGGAACGCGCCACGATCGCTGAAATAGTACTGACCGTTCGGAGTCTGGTTATAGCCGAGCGCGGCTTTCGTCGGCGCACCGGCGTAGCCAGTGACCGTGACGGCGGCCACCGCTGAGTAGGGTGTACCTGAATCGTAATTCTGCAGCAATGAAAGATTCAGGTGGCCAATCATCTCCGGCAGTGGTACGTCGAACCCAACCCAGGCACGAGCGCGGTGACGCTGATCGCCACCCAGGTAACCAACCGGGAGATACCGATCGTAGTTGGTGAATTCCGGATAGTAACTGCTCGGATCGACGTTCGCGACCGGACCGCTGCCGGCCGTTTCGCCTTCGTCATTCCCGCGCAGCTTGGAGTATGTGTAGTTCACTCCTGTCTGGAAGCGGCCCGGGTTCCAGCGGCCCTGCATCTGGACTCCGCGGTAAGTGCGCTCGATGTTGTCGGTGTTCCGGTAAAGCTGCAGGTCGACCGGAATGCCGAGGGTGGTCGTGGCACGACGGGTGGCCGTGGTGATCGACGTCGCGTAGAAGTTGCTCCAGTCGCGGGAGACGAGGTCGATCTTCGCGAAACCGGTCTGGCCGATCTGCGCGCCGTAACCGACCGTGAGCTCGCGGGTGGTCGGAGACTGCAGAGAGCCGTCGAAGTAGACGTTGTAGCCCGGGATGTTCAGGCCACCGCTGGGACGCAGGTTTCCGGCAGCCACGTTGGCGGTTCCGCCCTGCTGGCTATTGAAGTAGTCGAACACCAGGCGGATCGCTTCCGGCAACGGCGTATCCAGCGTGCCGCTGTTGATGGCTGGTCCCTTGTAGGCGAAGTCGATGGTGGCCGGGTTGCCGGCTGCGTTATTGCCTGACGCGATGCCTTCGACGATGCGCGAAGCGTAGTTCGCGTAGGCGGCGCTGAAGCGATGACGGCCGTCGCCCTTGATGTCGTACTGGACGCCGACACGAGGCGA
Organism: Thermoanaerobaculia bacterium; assembly: GCA_046590585.1. Classification (GTDB taxonomy): domain Bacteria; phylum Acidobacteriota; class Thermoanaerobaculia; order Gp7-AA8; family Gp7-AA8; genus JBKJVD01. Next base: position 20,087 of record JBKJVD010000189.1, read on the forward strand.
CAGCCCCTTGTCGTCAGAGCTGAGATTTCCTGACCCGTCGACTGCTTTGTTCTTGTCGAAACGCAGGCCGAGGTTGAAGCTCAGGTGAGAATTCACGTCCCACTTGTCATTGACGAAGAGTGAGTCCGTGCGCAGGTTGCTTTCGGAGGCTCCGACGAAGATCGGCGTCCAGCGGATGAATGAGTTGCCACCCGTCGCGCTGGTCGGTGTGATGATCGGATAGATCACGCCGTTCGCTCCGCGAGCGCCCGTGACGAAGATGCGGAAGTCGCTACCCGACTGGTGGTTGTTGGCGTAGCGCTGCTCTTCGAAGCGATCGAGACCGACGACGAAGTTGTGGCTGCCCGTCGCCTTTGTGTTGAGGAAGTAGTTCCCCTTCGCAAGGTACTCATTGTTGTTGCGCGTCTCGGTGTCGCACACGCCGCAGAAGGTCGGCGAGTTGAATCGTGCGTTGCCATTGGCGCGATCGAGCAGGAGCGTTCCCTTGATCAGGTCAGTGAACTTCGCGCCGCTGCCGACGAACGACTGGTCGCGCTGGGACCACTGCCCCTCGAGGAGCAGGTTGGTCGTGATGACGCCGTTGTAGGTGAGTGATTTGAGGGTCTCAGGATCCTGACGGTCGGTGAGACTCGCAACGTCGTAGATTCTGGTGGTGAAGCGGGTGCCGGTCGACTTGCTATCGATCTTGAAGTAGGAGCCGACGAGGTTGTGTTTCGGCGTGACCTGACCGGTCAGCTTGGCTTCGTAACGCTTCTCATCGCTTCCAACCGTATAGGGAATCGTCGAGTAACTCGGCGAGCTTGGGATGGCGAGCGTGTTCGTGGAGAGGTCCGTCTTGGCCATGCGGCCTGCGCCGAAGAACCAGAGCCGGTCGCGGAGCACGAAACCACCGAGGGTGCCTTCGTAAGTGCTGTTGACCTTGTCGAGCCTGGTCGTGGTGAGCGGGGTAGCCGCGGCCCACGCGTTGTTCGAGAGGCTGTCGCGCAGCGAGCCAGAGAACTGGTTGCCACCCGATTTGGTGATGGTATTGACCACGCCGCCGGTGAAGCGGCCGTACTCGGCAGAGATCCCGCCGGTCATGACCGTCGTTTCCTGGATGGCGTCTTCAATGTAGAGAGGACGCATCTGGCTGCGGACGTTTTCGGTCACGACGACGCCGTTCACGAGCACGAGATTGTCGTAACCAGGCGAGCCGGAGATCTGCAACTGGCCAGCCGAAAGAGTGTTGTCGTTGACGCCTGGTGAGAGTAGTGCGGTCGCCAACTGGTTGCGAGGTACCGGGAGCCGCTCCACTTCCTTGAGTGTAAAGTTCGTCGCGACTGCCCCGCTCTCGAGCACCGAAGGGGCGGAGGCCGTCACGGTAATCGCTTCCGCGACGCCCGAGACTCGCATCGCTGCATCAGCGCGCGCCGTCTGCGAGAGTTGCACGCGTACGTTCCTCGTGGCCTTCTCCATGCCCGAAAGCTCGAAGACCACGGTGTATTCACCCGGTGGCAGGGCTGGAAAGTTGTAAGCGCCCGCGTCGCCGGTGACGCCGGTACGCGTTCCCTGGAGGGAGGGCGACGAGATCGTGACGGACACGCCCGGAAGCGCATTGCCGTCCGAGGTCACCGTGCCGGTGAGTTGAGCCGTCGTCTGCGCGAGCGCTGAAACAGCGACCAGCAGGAGCAGTGCGCCCAGCACTGCAAAACGAGAAATGGACTTCATCCTTACTCCTCCTACGAATTAGGGACCTGTGGTTAAAACGTAACGATTCGGAAACGATTGCGGCGGATTCTACTGCAAGGGCGTGCGCAGAGAGTCAAGGACATCGATCTCATTCAAAATACGCCACTTAAGGCTGTATACAATCCCAGTTCTCCATCCGGGAATCCAAATTTCCGTACTGCACGCATCAGGTTTGCGAATCTGGGATACAGCCGGGCTGCGGCAATGCGGCACGATGCCGTGGCGAAAGACGAAAAGGCGGACCCGATGCGGATCCGCCTTTCATCCTGAACAGTGACGCTGGCCAGCCCCTGACCGCTGAAATCAGCGACTCAGCTGCCGGTAGCGAATCCGGTGCGGCTGGTCGGCATCGGCTCCGAGGCGACGCTTCTTGTCTTCCTCGTACTCGCTGAAGTTTCCGTCGAACCAGAAGACGCGGCTGTCTCCCTCGAACGCGAGGATGTGTGTCGCCACGCGATCGAGGAACCAGCGGTCGTGGCTGATCACGATCGCGCAGCCGGCGAAGTTTTCGAGAGCCTCTTCCAGCGCGCGCATCGTGTTCACGTCGGGATCGTTCGTTGGCTCGTCGAGGAGAAGAACGTTCGCGCCTTCCTTCAGCATCTTCGCCAGGTGCACTCGATTGCGTTCGCCGCCCGAAAGGATTCCGACCTTCTTCTGCTGGTCCTGGCCGCCGAAGTTGAAGCGGGAGACATAGGCCCGCGAATTCATTTCGCGGGCACCGAGTTGCACGAGATCGCTGCCGCCCGTGATTTCCTCGAAGATGGTCTTCTCGGGATCGAGGGTCCGGTTCTGGTCAATGTAGGCAACCTTGACGGTCTCACCCACCCGGACAGTGCCGGAGTCAGGCTGCTCCTGCCCGACGATCATCTTGAAGAGCGTGGTCTTGCCTGCGCCGTTCGGTCCGATCACGCCGACGATCCCGCCGGCGGGGAGCTTGAATTCCATCCCATCCATCAGGAGCTTGTCGGCATAACCTTTCGAGACACCGTCCGCCTCGATGACCACGCCGCCCAGGCGCGGGCCGGGCGGGATGTAAATCTCGAGATCCTGGATCTGCTCGAGGCTCTGCTGGTTGAGCAGTTCCTCGTACGCGTTGATGCGCGCCTTGCCCTTCGCGTGGCGGCCCTTCGGCGAGAGTTTGATCCACTCCAACTCGCGCTGCAGCGTCTTCTGGCGGTTCGATTCCGACTTCTCCTCCTGCTTGAGGCGTGCTGCCTTCTGCTCGAGCCAGGAGGTGTAGTTGCCTTTCCAGGGAATCCCCTCGCCGCGGTCGAGTTCGAGGATCCAGCCGGCCACATTGTCGAGAAAATAACGGTCGTGCGTCACCGCGATCACAGTACCCGGGTACTTCTGCAGATGCTGCTCGAGCCAGAGCACCGACTCCGCGTCGAGATGGTTCGTCGGTTCGTCGAGAAGCAGGATGTCCGGCTGCTGCAGCATGAGGCGGCAGAGCGCGACGCGGCGCTTCTCACCACCCGACAACGTCTCGACGAGCGTGTCGCCCGGCGGGCAGCGCAGCGCATCCATGGCCATCTCGAGTTTCGAATCGAGATCCCATGCTCCGGTCGCATCGAGCCGGTCCTGGACCTTGGCCTGGCGGTCCATCAACTTGTCCATGTCGGCGTCGGGATCGCCGAAGGCGTTGTTGATCTCGTCGAATTCTCGGAGCAGGTCGATGATCGGCTGCACGCCCTGCTCGACGATCTCGCGGACCGTCTTCGTCGGATCGAGTTGTGGTTCCTGCTCGAGGAAACCGACGGTGTAACCAGCGGAGGGTACGGTCTCGCCAAGGAAGTCCTTGTCGATGCCAGCCAGAATTCTCAGGAGCGAGCTCTTGCCCGATCCGTTCAGACCGAGCACGCCAATTTTTGCGCCGTAGAAATAGGAAAGGTAGATGTCCTTCAGTACCTGCTTTTTCGCGTGGTACTTCGAGACCCCCACCATCGAATAGATGATCTTGTTTGGTTCAGGGTTGGCCATAGCGCGCGGATTGTAGCCCGGCGGGGAGAAGGCAGAAAGCAGAAACCAGAAACCAGAAGGCAGAAGGCAGAAGGCAGAAAGAAGCATGGGAATGGGAAGTGGTTCGGCGATGGAGTCGTTAGTGGATCGTTTCGCTCACGCCATCCACAGCAACGACGCCCGGAACCACTGCGACGCCCAACGGGATCTCATTGAATGACACTACGTGCTGCTACCATCCTGTCCACCGATGGCAGCGTCCGATTCCACGCCCCGAGCCGCGTACTACACGCTTGGCATCCTGACGTTCATCAACATGTTCAACTACGTCGATCGCTGGGTGGTGGCGGCCGTCGTCGAGTCGATCAAGCGATCCGAACTGGCGCTGACCGACACTCAACTCGGTCTCATCGGAGCCGGGTTCATCGTCGTCTACACCGCGACCTCGCCCATTTTCGGCGTACTCGGCGACCGGCGCGGGCGCCCACGCCTGATCGCATTCGGCGTTGCCGTCTGGAGTCTCGCCACCGCACTGGGCGGGTTTGCGCGCGGCTTCTGGACCCTGTTCGCAGCACGCTCGTCGGTGGGCGTCGGTGAAGCGGCCTACGGCACGATTGCACCGGCGGTCATCTCCGATCTTTTTCCCATCGAACGGCGCGGGCGAATGCTGGCCGTTTTCTTCTGCGCGATCCCGGTCGGATCGGCGGCCGGGTATGTGCTCGGCGGTCTGGCCGACCATTACTTCGGCTGGCGAGCGGCGTTCTGGATTGCCGGCGCGCCAGGGCTGCTTCTCTCCCTCCTCGTCCTCGGCGTGACCGACCCTCCTCGCGGCGCGAACGACGCCGGCAGTACCGCACGCGCAGCCGGCGAGCACTGGACCGGTGCTTACAAGCGCCTCGTCAGGAACCGCCCCTTCCTGCTCACTGCCCTCGGCTACGGCGCGTACACCTTCGCCCTCGGTGGACTGGCGTTCTGGATGCCGGCGTTTCTCGAGCGTGCACGGGGAATGACACGGCAGGAGGCCACGATCACGTTTGGAGTGATCGCCCTCGTCACCGGATTCGTCGGCACTTTCGCCGGCGGCTGGCTGGGCGACTACTTCCTGCGCCGCACAAAACATTCGTATCTGTGGGTCTCGGGAATCGCGACGATCATCGCAGCGCCAGCCACCTTCATCGCACTGACCAATCCCTCGCGTTCGATTTACCTTCCGGCAATCGCGATCGCGGAAATTTTCATCTTCATGTGCACCGGACCCGTCAACTCCGCGATCCTCAACGCCGTCGCACCCTCAGACCGCGCCACGGCCGTCGGTCTTTCCGTCTTCATCATGCATCTCGTCGGAGACATCCCTTCGCCTCCCCTCATCGGCTGGCTTTCGGATGTTTCCTCGCTCGAGCGCGCGTTCCTGCTGATTCCCGTGGCGGTGTTGATTGCGGGCATCATCTGGCTCTGGACAGCATGGCGCGGCGAGCGCGCCCTGCAACCGGCCTGAGGCCACAGTCATGGCGCGACGGATCCTCACCGGGCTGTTCCGTCTTTTCCTGCGAATCTTTTTTCGAAGGATCGAGAGCAGGGGCGAGGAGCGGGTTCCAGCATCCGCGCCGGTGATTTTCGCCGCCAATCATCCCAACGGCCTGATCGATCCGCTGGTACTGGTCTGCGCCGTGCCTCGCGAAGCCTCCTTCCTCGCCAAGGCTCCCCTCTTCCGCTACCCGATTCTTGGCTACTTCGTCCGTTCATTCGACTCGATTCCCGTCTATCGGAAGCAGGACCACGCCACAGGCAGCAATACGGAAACGTTCGGCCGCGCGCGCGAGATCCTGCTCCGCGGAGGCAGCATCGCGATCTTCCCGGAGGGAACGACGCACAGCGATCCGATGCTGCGCGAGTTGAAGACCGGAGCGGCGCGAATTGCACTCGGCGCCTCGCTCGAGCGGATCACGATCGTTCCCGTGGGAATCTACTACACCGACAAGCAGCGGTTCAGAAGTTCGGTGCTGATCGCATACGGGGAACCGATCGAGGTGGTACCCGAGGCCCCCGACGCTGATGGAGAACCGCCGCGCATGGCGGTCGACACACTCACCCAACAGATCGACGATGGCCTCGATCGCGTGGTGCTTCAGGCCGACTCGGACGCAGCGCTCGAACTGATCGCCCGCGCCGAAGATATCGTGACCGCGGAAGACGAGCAGCGACCGGATGTCGAGTACCAGTTGCGCCGGTACTTCGTGCGCGGCTATCACTACCTTCGCGAACGAGATCCAAAAAGGCTCGCACGACTCGACTCTCAACTGCGTCAACTCGAAGCGGAACTCAGCCGCGCCGGGCTGGAGATACACGAACTGGCCCCTGCGATCCGGCCGCTCCTGGTCCTGCGGCTGCTCCTGTCGCTTCCGCTTGCCATCGTCGGCGCCGTTCTACATGCGCCGGCGTACTGGCTCGTGCACCTGGTCGCCCGGCGCGCCGCGCATGGTGAGGAGGAAATGACGGCGACGATGAAAGTTCTGGCTTCGCTGGTCGTGTACCCGGTGACGTGGCTCGGGTTCTCGCTTGCAGTGGAACTGCTGCTCGGCTGGCAATCAGCGCTCCCCGCCCTGCTGCTGGCGCCGCTGCTGTTCGTCCTGTCCGTCCGCGTCTTCGAAACGGCGGATGACTTGATCGGCGGGACTCGCGCGCTGTTCCACCGCGCGTTCCGAAGCCATGGACACCAGCGACTCATCATGCAGCGGGAAGCGTTACGCGACGAAATGCTCGCCATCGGCCGCGAGATGCGGGCAGCTTCGACGCAGAAGCCGTGACGTCCCTGCCCTCTTCTGATCAAGATCGCGAAGGGCAGCGTGACGTAAGCTTCCATTCCGTCACGACGATTAAACGCTGTTCGCCGGCGCCCTGACGCATCATCATCTCGCATGAAACTAACCATCACGATCGCCATGACGTGCGTCCTGCTGGCTTCGTCGCCGGTTGACGGCGCGCTTCGAAGGCGCGTCGCACTGCCGACGCAGTTTCCGCCCTGTACTCTCGTCACCGGAACGGCCGGCGTGACATTCAGTCGCGATGGCGGGAGGACCCTGACCCCGAATGAAGCGCAATTGCGCGGCAATCTCTACACCTACGGCGTCGCAGCACTCGACATCCCGAACACGCTGCTCGCGTGGCATGGCGATGACCTGATCCGTTCGAACGACGCAGGTTGTTCATGGAACCTCGTCGCCACGATGACCGACCCCGAGATTTTCCCACCACGGATCGTGGCTGCGAAGGGTGGCCGGGCGTACGCGTGGTCCGACAATCGTTCATTCCTGGTGCGCTACGACTCTGCCGGCGTGACCCGAGTCAGGCAGCCGGTGGCATTCTCGGGGTTAGGCGTGGATCGCAACGACGCGAACATCATCCGCGGCGGCGGT
>JBKJVD010000192.1:0-9155 GCA_046590585.1 Thermoanaerobaculia bacterium
ACGAAGACTTCGCCGTTGTCGGTCATGATCGCCATGGCGGCGGTGTGGAGTGCGCTCATCGAGGAGCCGCAGAGACGGTTGACTGTCTGCGCGCTGGCGGTGTGTGGAATGTTCGTCATCAGCGACGCGAAGCGCGCGATGTTGAATCCCTGCTCGAGGGTCTGCTGCACGCAGCCCCAGATCACATCTTCAATCTCGGCGGGATCGACCTTCGGATTGCGCTCGAGGAGCGCGTTGATCATTGCGGCCGAAAGGTTCTCGGCCCGGACGTTCCGGAACATGCCGCCTTTGGAACGGCCCATCGGAGTGCGCACTGCGTCAACGACGACTACGTCTTTCACCGGTCACCTCCGACTTCGGCCAGCACGGGTTTCTCGGCCGCGTCGACCTTCCTGGGTTCGTGGAACGTTTCGCCGCCCTCGGCCAGACGCAGCATCTGCGCTGTCGGCTCGTAGAGCTTGCCGAGTGATGAGAACCTTGCGGCCGTATCGCAGAGTGCCTTCAGTCCGACTGCATCTGCGTAGCGGAATGCGCCGCCGCGGAATGGTGGAAATCCGAGGCCATAGACGAGTGCGATGTCGACTTCGACCGGCGTGTTGACGATTCCGTCCTCGAGGCAGCGCGAGCACTCGATGATGAGCGGGAGCATCATCCGGTCGATGATGTCCTGATCGGTGATCGAGGCGTTGTTGTCGACGCGGACGAGTGGCCTGAGGAGGTCCTGTGCTTCGGGATCGACGGTCTTCTTCGGGACGCCTTTCTTGTCGGGCGTGTATGCATAAAAACCCTTGCCGTTCTTCTGGCCGAAGCGCTGCGCCTGGAACATCGCCTGGATGGCTGTCTTCTCTTCCGACGCCATGCGATCGGGAAAGCCCGCTGCCATGACTGCGTTCGCGTGATGACCGGTGTCGATGCCGACGACATCGAGGAGGTAGGCGGGTCCCATCGGCCAGCCGAACTTCTCCATGACCTTGTCGATCCTGAGGAAGTCGACGCCTTCGTTCACGAGCTTGACGAACCCGGCAAAGTAGGGAAACAGCACCCGGTTCACGAGGAAGCCGGGGCAGTCGTTCACGACGATCGGCGTCTTGCCCATCGCCAGCGCGTAGCCGACGGTCGCCGCAACCGCGCGTTCGCTCGACTTCGCTCCGCGAATGACTTCGACCAGCGGCATCTTGTGCACGGGGTTGAAGAAGTGCATGCCGCAGAAGTTCTGTGGTCGCTTCAGGCCTTCGGCGAGACGTGTGATGGAGATCGTGGAGGTGTTGCTCGCGAGGATCGCGTCCTCTTTGACGTGGTCTTCGACTTCGGCGAGGACGGACTTCTTGACCTTCTCGTTTTCGACGACGGCTTCGACGACGAGGTCGACGCCCTGGAAGTCGCCGAACGAAAGTGTCGGGCGGATGCGCGTGAAGACTTCAGCCATTCCGGCCACAGTCATTTTGCCGCGCTCGACGCGCTTCACGAGGAGCTTCTCCGCTTCGGCGAGTCCGAGGGCGATCGCTTTTTCCTGGATGTCCTTCATCACGATCGGGACACCTCTGGATGCGGACTGGTAGGCGATGCCGCCGCCCATGATGCCGGCGCCGAGGACTGCGGCTGACTCCACTTTCGGAGCGGCCTTCGCCATCTTCTTTGCGACTTTTGCGACGAACTGGTCGCCGAGAAAGATCGTGACGAGATTGAAGGCAGTCGGAGTCTTCGCCATCTTTGCGAAGGCCATTGCCTCGATCTTCAGCGCGTCTTCACGGCCGCGACCCGCGCCCTGCTGCATTGCGGTGATCGCCGCGACAGGCGAGGGATAGTTCGGACCGGCTTTGCCTGCGACGAAGCCCTTCGCGGTCTCGAACGCCATCATGGTTTCGGTCGGGTTGAGCTTGAGTGGGGAGATCTTCTCGGTGCGGCGTGCTTTCCAGTCGCGCTTTCCGGCGATCGCCTGCTCGAGGAGATTCAGCGCTGCGTCGCGCACTTTCTCGGGAGCTACGACGGCGTCGACGACGCCGGTCTCGAGCGCGACGTCGGCGGGATACTGCTCGCCGCCCGCGATCCATTCGATCGCGTTGTCGGCGCCTGCGAGACGCGAGAGGCGCACCGTGCCGCCCCAGCCGGGAAAGATGCCGAGCTTCGTTTCAGGAAGGCCGATCTTCGTCGCGGAGGACATCACGCGATAGCTGGTGGTCAGCGCGAATTCGAGGCCGCCGCCGAGGGCAAAGCCGTTGATGGCGGTGACAGATGGAAACTCGAAGTCTTCGACGGTGTTGAACTGCTTGTGGACATCGAGGATCCAGGCGACGAGTTGATCCTCGGGATTTTTGAAGTACCCGGTGAATTCCGTCACGTCGGCGCCGACGATGAAGCAGTCCTTGCCGCTGGTGACGAGCAGGCCTTTCACTCCCGGTTCGGCCTTGATGAGGGCAAGAACCTCGGCGAGTTCCGTGAGTGTGGCCTTGTTGAATTTGTTGACGGAATCGCCCTGCAGGTCGAACCGCAACTCGACGATGCCGTCGTGAAGCATCGAACACTGAATGGCCTGGCCTTCGAATCTCATCGCACCTCCGGAACGTACATCGATTTCATTGAATGAACGCTCATTCAGCGAATTCTGTCAACGATGCTCACGGAGGGCGGTGCCCGCGCTCACTGGTCGTTGTGCGCTCCGTCGCAGGGAGATGTGTCGAGGAGGGTGAGCGGGTGGGAGAACTGGCGACCGTCGTTTCCCCTCGTCCTCGCGATCGCGGTCAGGGCAGACTTGGGGGCTCGAGGGAATCGAGCATGCCGTGATGCATTGGTCTCCCCGGCGCGACTCGAACGCGCGACCCACAGCTTAGAAGGCTGTTGCTCTATCCACCTGAGCTACGGGGAGAAGACTACGGCGGGGGCGCGCGAATGGTCGGGGCGAGAGGATTCGAACCTCCGACCCCCTGGTCCCAAACCAGGTGCGCTACCAGGCTGCGCTACACCCCGGCATACGCGCGGCTTTCTCCAACAGGCGGCCGGAGTTGGGCTATTCCGATCTAACTCGCTTGTACGGCCGGCTGACCCAGTTGACGCGCAGGAAGCATCGTCTTCCAGCGCTCGATTTCGGCATTCGGCATGACGAAATCGAAGGTGGTGCCGTGGGACCGCAGCCGCAGCGCCTTGAAACCGCGCGCCACTTCGATCGCCGTCGCAAGTTCGTCGTCGTATTCGACTTCATCGATCCGATCGAGGTCGAATGAGGCCTGCATGTCCGGGTTTTCGTAGAAGAAAGTGTCGTTGGTCAGTGCCAGCCCGACGGCGATCTTTTCCCTCCCCTCGGCGTAGTCAGCGCGGCTGACGATCCGGGCAGAGCCCCGCCGCTTTTCCATCATCGCGCCAATGAGATCCGCATTGTGCGTGCGGAAATAGAACCAGACGAGTACCAGGACGACTGCGGCTCCTATGAGTGAAAGCATGAGGCCTCCTCGGGTTGGGTCCGATGACGGATGACTGTTTGTGTCCCTAGAATGTAGGCGCATCCGCCATAAATCACCAGCGGAATCACTCGAGTTACCGAGCTGAGCCAGTTTCTCGTGCAGCGTCGCATCCGCTTGTAGAAGAGATGCAGGGTTCGAGCGGCACTCGGATAAAATCGTCGCATGCAGGATGGACGGCGGCGGACGCGAGACGAGCACTCTTCAGGTGGAGCCGTGATCATGCTTCTGGATGGAGCGCCGCAGGTCGCGCTGATCGCCACCCGCTCGAGCACCCGCTGGGGCCTGCCGAAAGGGGCCGTGATGGAGGGGGAAACTTCCGAGCAGGCGGCCCTCCGCGAAGTGAAGGAAGAGACGGGCCTCGATGCCGAGATCATTCGCCCTCTCGACACCATCGAGTATTACTTCCGGGCGGGTGACGCCCTGATTCACAAACGCGTCGACTTCTACCTGATGCGCTATCTCGGTGGCGAGCTGACGCCGCAACTCAGCGAGGTGGACGACGTGAAGTGGGTCGAGCTGCGCGAGTCGATTTCGAAGGCGAGCTTCGACTCGGAGCGGAAACTGCTCGAGTCGGCGCTGCTGCACTTTGGCGTCGACGGTTCCTCGGGTTCCTCGGTTCCTCGGAGTTCCTCGGGTTCCTGAAGAAGACCGTTGAGTTGAAGGGGTTCGAACTCCCGCCGAGGAACCGAGGAACCCCGAGGAACTCCGAGGAACGGTTCCGGCCCCAGCGGCGTCGCTCTTGCACTCGAATTCCGAGCCGTCATGCTGAACTCCATCCGACGCATCCTCTGGATCTTCATGGCTGCACTGGCCGTGTTGATTGCGCTGGGAGTTCTGCTCACCACGCTGGTTCTGCAGCGGCAGAAGCGGGAAGACTTCGTGGTGCTGCAGGTCTCTCAGCCGCTGATCGAGTCGGCGACGGTGATGAACCGCGAACTGTTGAGGCTCCTTGCGGCGTCCCGCGGCTACCTGCTCACAGGGGACGGCGAGTTCATCCAGCAGTACAACGACGCCACGCGGGTGTTCGAGCAGGCAGCGTCGCGTGCCTACCGGCTCGCCGAGGATGGGCGAAACCGGCAACTCGTCGTCGAATACCGGCGCCACTTCGTCGAACTCCGGCAGGTGACCGACCTGCAGATGACGCTGCATCGCGAAGGGAAACGCGGAAACGCGATCGAGGCGATGACGGAGGCCGCGAGGCTGCAGAGGCTCGCGCCGGATTACAGCGGGATGATCATCGACGACCAGAAGGCCACGATCACGCGCGAGGCGAACACCATCAGCGCACTGAGCCAGTGGCTCGTGGTGGCGATGATCCTCGGCGCCGCGCTGATCCTGGCCGGGGCAGTGATCACGACATCACGCGTCGTGAAGTCGCTCGGCGATTCCGTGAGGCGGGAGACTCGCCGCACCCAGGCCGTCATCAGCGGAATGTCGGACGGGGTGATGCTCATCGATTGCGACGGCAGGACGCTCTTCATCAATCCGGCTGGCGAGAAGATCCTCGGCACCAGGAGCGTGGGCGTCGGGATGAACGAGCATGCCGCCGAGTACGGGCTCCGGACTGACGACGGCCTTCACCTTGCGACCGACGACATTCCGGCAGCGCGCGCCTTGTCGTCGGGACGGCCGGTCGAAGAGGTCGTGCTTCGTATCGTGCGGCACGATCGCGATCGCGACGTAGCCATGAGTGCGATGCCGCTGCACGAAGAGGGAGAGCTTTCGTTCGCAGTCGTGACGTTCCGGGACATCACGGAGCGGAAGCGGCTCGAGCATCAGCTGCAGATTCAGGCCCAGACCGCACAGACGATTGCCGATGCCGGCAGTCACTTCTCGTCGATCATCGATCCCGCCTGGATCGTCGAGGCGGTTGCCCGGCGATCCGCAGAAGCGCTCGGAGACTGGGCAGCAGTCATCCTGCGCAGTGGTGAAGGACCAGAGCTTCATGTCGCAGCAGTCCATCATCGCGAGATCGCTCGTCTTCCCCACGCCCGCTCCTACCTCGATCGAGAGCCGCTCACCACGGGAGACGGGGTGATCGGAAAGGTGGTGGCGACCGGCCAGAGTTCTCTGGTCTCGCATGTTGGCGCGCGCGATTCGCCGGTCCCGGTACCCGATGAACATTCGAAGCCGCAGTCTCTCCTGGTGCTGCCGCTGCGAACGGGTCGCGAGATGATCGGTGCGCTGGTAATCGCAGGCAATGCCGGCGAAACGATGACGAACGAGAAACTGCCGCTCGCCGAAGCAATGGCCGAGCGGGCTGCGATCGCCATCGAGAACTCCAGGCTCTATTCGGAACAGGTGGAGGCGCGAAAGAAGGTAGAGGATCTCTCGAGGCTGAAGGACGAGTTCCTCTCCATTGCATCTCACGAACTGCGGACACCCGTGACGTCGATCAAGGGTTACACGCAGCTTTCCAAGACACTCATCCGGGAACAGGATCTGAAGACTGCGGAAGAGTATCTCGACATCGCGCTCGACCAGATCGATCGGATGTCGCGACTGATCCTCGAACTCCTCGACGTCTCTCGGATCGAAACGGGGCGGCTGGAGGTCCGGCTCGAGCCGATCGACTGGGACGACTTCGTGCGCGACATCGTTGGCCGGCAGAACCTGGCGCTGGCGGATCGGAAGATCGAACTGGACCTTTCCGGAGACGCAGGAACCGTCACTGGCGATCGCGATCGTCTCGAGCAGGTTCTCGATAACCTGATCGAGAACGCGATCAAATACTCTCCTTACGGCGGCGAGGTGAAGGTTCGGGTGGAGATCGTCAACGATCAGGTCGTGACCGCAGTGACCGATCGCGGGATCGGCATTCCGGCAGAAGAAATCGCCCAGGTATTCGAACGATTTCACCGCGGCAAGCAGGTCAGCGCGTCGAACTACGGCGGCCTCGGTCTCGGCCTCTACATCACCAGGCAGATCGTGGAACGCCATGGCGGCACGATCGGCGTAGAGAGCATCGACGGCAAGGGAACGACCTTTCACTTCGCCCTGCCCTCCCCCGGCGACCGAACGTCTGCGCCTGCTGCTACGTAGACTCTGCAAGGTGCGATTGTCGATTCTGCTGCTCGTGGCCCTCGTGGCAAGTTCGCTCGCCGCCGCGGAGTTGCCAGATCTGCGTCTCGAGACGGTGCGCGAATCGCTGACCGGAACGCACTATCGGTATCGGCAATACATCGCCGGCCACCCGGTGGTGGGGGGTGAGTCCGTCGTCACCATCACCAACGATGGACTCCGGCTGGAAGAGAGCAGTCTGGCCCGTCTGAAGAGCGCGACGCCCGCTCGGCTGAGCCCGGGAACGACGGTCCTGAATGATGAAGGGGTTGCGCGCTTCGTCGATCGCAGAGTCACGCAGCGCAGGACGCAGGAGCCGGTTGCTGAATATCGCGATGCACTTACCGGCGAGTTGATCCGGGAGGAACCTCTTTTCTTCAACGCGAAGGCGGGACGTGTGTTTCGCGTCAACCCGGTCGTCGCGCTCAACGCTCCGGAACTGCAGGACCAGAACGACTCCGCGACTGCGGTGCCCGATGCCGCCTACAGCGTCGTCGAACTCCGGGATCTCGTGGCGAGCGGGCCGCTGCAGGGTCCGTGGGTGGCGATCCGGGATCTCGAGCCGAATGCGAATCCCCTGGTGGATGCGGCGTCAAGTTTGCTCTTCAACCGGGCAGACGACGGCTTCGAGGAAGTGAACACGTACTATCACGTCGATCTCGCGCAGCGGCGGCTGCAGGACCTTGGATTCCGTGGCGTGCGCGGAGTCGTTCCGTACGCGATCGAAGCGGATCCCCATGGAGCGGGCGGAGCCGACAACTCCTACTACATCAGCGGCCCGGTTCCAGGCCGCGGTTCGTTGATCTTCGGAGATGGCGGAACGGACGACGCAGAAGACTCCGACCTGATCGTGCACGAGTACCTTCACGCCATCCAGGACTGGATCGCCCCAGGGGTTTTCGGTGGCACGTACGTCAGTGAATCGCGTGCACTGGGAGAAGCCGCGGGAGATTACTGGGCCTTTTCCGCCAAGTACGAACAGGCGCGTGCCTCGGGGCGTGATGCCTACTGCTTCGCCGACTGGGATGCACGCTGCTGGACCGATGACGCCAGCGAAGTGTGCGCCTACCGTCCCGACTCGAATTGCCTGCGACGTGTCGATGGCAACAAGAGCATGGCCGACTTCATCCGCACGGATGCGCCGGGCAGCGAACACCGCAACGGCGAGATCGTGTCGTCTGCGCTTCGTGAGATTTTCGAGGGCCTCGTCGCTCGTCTGGGTACGATCGAAGGACACCGTCGCGCCGACACGATCTTCATCGAGTCGATGTTCGGTACTGCGCCGAATCCGACGTTTGCGTCGTTTGCGCGGAGGATGCTGCTGGCCGACCGGCTGCTGAACGGCGGCGAGTCGGCGGATGTGATCTGCGCAGCGATGACGTCGCGAGGCATCGCGGTGGACTGCGGTTTCGTATCGCTCGGCGGAGCGGAGACCTGGTTCGTTCCGACGCAGAGAAACATCCCGATTCCTGACTTCAACGCGACCGGAATCGCCAGCACGATCGTCATCGACGACGCGCGACCGATCGCCGGCATCAATGTGCAGATCGATCTCGAGCATCCGTTTCGGGGAGACGTGAAGATCACGCTCGTTGCACCTGACGGCACCGAGGTGGTGCTGGTTGAGCCTTCGACGGATCGATCGGCCGATCTGATCGGAACGTTCGGTCGCGACCTCGTGCCGCTGCAATCCCTCGACGTGCTGCGGGGGCGATCGGCCCGCGGCACCTGGCAGTTGCGCGTGGCGGACCTGAGGCTCAGGGATGCTGGAGTGCTGGTCTCGTGGGGCCTGGTCTTGCGCTTCGAGGGCGACGTGATGTCGTCGCAGCGGCCTGCGATCTCACCCGACGTAAGACAGATCATTCCAGTCGCCGGGAGCGTGATCGGGGTCAATGGCTCGCGGTTCATCAGCAACCTGACCCTGAGCAATCACGATCCCGTCGCCAAGATCGTCGATGTGATTTTTACGCCTTCCGGTGCAGACGGATTGACCGGGTTCAGTGCGGTCAGGGTCAGCGTCGCGGCGGGAGAGACCGTCACGATCTCCGACGTCGTGGCGACGCTGTTCGGGAGTGCTGGAACAGGCCAGTTGGAAATTGGTGGCGGCGTGGTGGCTTCGAGCGAGATCGTGGCGACCACCGATGCTGGATCGTTCGTGCAGACCATCGACGCGTTGTCGATCCGGGATGCGTCGCGCGCAACTGCTCCTGTGACGGTCGGGCCGTTGCCACACAACGCGGCGTTTCGCTCGAACGCAGGGTTCGCGGAGATTGCCGGATCTCCAGGGATGGTAGAGGTCGTGTTTCGAGACGCACTCGGAACGCTGCGGCAGACGCGGGTCTACCCGATTGCTCCGTTCAGCCACATCCAGTTCGCTGTAGATCCCTGCGACGATTGCAGCGTGACCGTGGAACTGAGAGTGATCAGCGGTGCGGCGCGGATTGCCGCGTACGGGTCGGTGATCGAAAACGGGACCGGTCGGGCGATTTTTGTTCGCGGCATTCCCTCAGTGATCGCCCAATGATCGAGGGGCTGGACGTCTGACGAACCGTGCCGTCCATTTGCACCGCTTCGATGGAATCCGTATTCTTCGCCGCCATGACCCAAGCCCCGCTCCCGGAAGCCCTGTCCCTCGCCCAG
>JBKJVD010000045.1:0-31855 GCA_046590585.1 Thermoanaerobaculia bacterium
CTTGTCGAACTACTGGCGCGCGCTCGAGGGAACGCTCGACGAAGAGAAGGTTCGTCGCGCCACGAACAACGCCCTGGTCGGGGACTCCGTGACGATCCTCAAGCAGATGCGTGAACGCTTCGACCCGGAGGATCGCCTCATGCTCTGGTTCGACTTCAACAATCACGACTCGAAGCGCGTGATGCGGAACATGACCGCCTTCATGCAGAACGTGGCCAGCAAGTTTGGGTAGGAGCGGTCAGGGAAAGGCGGGCTGTTGGCTGTTAGCTGTTGGCTGTTGGGAAAAGCAGAAGCGACCGATTACGCCAGAGCGACCGCTTTTCCCAACAGCCAGGAGCCAACAGCCTGCCCTTCACAATTTCACGCAGACGTTCTTCGTCTCCGTAAAGAAGCGCAGCGACTCGAAGCCGCCCTCGCGGCCGACGCCGCTGTCTTTCATACCGCCGAACGGGACGCGCAGGTCGCGCAGGAGCCAGCAGTTGATCCAGACCGTCCCTGCGTCGAGCGCAGCAGCAACGCGGTGCGCGCGCGTCAGGTTGCTCGTCCACACCGAAGCGGAAAGTCCATAGCGGGTCGAGTTCGCAAATTCGATGGCCTGCTCGTCGCCATCGAATGGCGTGATCGTCACGACCGGGCCGAAGATCTCCTCCTGCAGCACGCGGCAGTCGCAGCCGAGCCCCGTGATCACGGTTGGCTCGACGAAGAATCCGCGATCGCCCACGCGCTTCCCTCCCGTTGCGATCGACCCACCTTCCTGCCGGGCGAGTTCGACGTAACCGAGAACCTTGTTCATGTGCGCTTCACTGACCAGCGCCCCGACGTCGGTGGAGTCCTGCGTGGGATCCCCAACGCGCAGCCGTCTCGTCGCTTCGACGAAACGCGCGACGAACTCGTCATGGATCGATCTCTCGACGAAGATCCGGGAACCGCAGAGACAGATCTCTCCCTGGTTCGCGAAGCTCGATTGGATGGAGGTCGTGACTGCCTGCTCGAGATCGGCGTCGGCAAAGACCAGGTTCGGGTTCTTGCCGCCAAGCTCGAGCGACAGCTTCTTGAACATCGGCGCTGCGGTCGACGCAACGCGCTGGCCGGTGATCGTGCCGCCCGTGAACGAGATGAGCGGGATCTCCTTGTGCTCGACGATTGCCTGACCTGCCGAAGGGCCGTACCCGTGCACGACGTTGATGACTCCGGGCGGGATCCCGGCTTCGACAGCCAGCTCACACAATCGCATTGCCGTGGCTGGTGTCAGTTCCGACGGCTTGGCGACGCATGTGTTCCCGCTCGCGATCGCGGGCGCGATCTTCCACGTCAACAGGTAGAGCGGCAGGTTCCAGGGCGAGATCAATCCAGCCACACCGATCGGCTTGCGCAGCGTGTAATTCAAGGCTGCGAGATCGGTCGTATGCGCCTCGGTTGATTCGTGAAGGATCGCCGTCGCGAAGAAGCGGAAATTCGCCACGGCCCGCGGGATGTCGAGCCTCTTCGCGAGACTGACCGTCTTGCCGTTGTCCCGGCTCTCCAATCGCGCCAGTGCATCGAGATCGCGTTCGACCAGGTCGGCGAGCGCAAGAATCAGCCGCGAGCGCTCCGCGGCCGGAGTGCGACTCCACGCTGGAAAGGCACGCTTCGCAGCAGCCGCGGCCTCGTCGACGTCCCGCGCATCGCTGTTCGCGATCTGCGCGAACACTTCGCCAGTCGCCGGTTCGACGTCGTCGATCCAGCCACCGCCAATCGCTTCGCGGAACTCGTTGTCGATGAAATTGAGAATGCGCATGCTCATGGAGTCACCGCGCCTTCACCATTCGAGTTCTGCATTCTGGACCTTCCGGGATTTCAGGGGGTAGAAGTGAACGCCGGAACGGGGCGACGATCGCTCGAACCAGGAGGCCGTTGGACGACCTCGTCCGACGGTCGGGCGCGCCCTGGCGCACGACTGCCCTGTGAATACTCGCGACGGCGTGGGTTCGCCGCGCGCCAAATTGACGCTGACCTGATTTGCGACAGAGCAGTCGAGGCTCGACGCCCTCGACCGTCGGACGGGGTCGTCCAACGGCCCCCTGGAGAAATGCGCGCTCCGAAACCCGGGAAATGTCTCGGCAGCGATGGTCCTCACCAGGAAGGAGCTGATTCTGGGTTCACGCTTCGTCACCCTCGGACGAACTCCTCCGGGACGAACTCCCACCGATCCACATCGGGATCCCACGAATCCCACGGCACGATCGCGGACATGCGGTCGCGCAGTTCCGCGGGGATCACTTCCGGGACGATGAATGCCTTCTGCCGCCTCAGCTTGTAAGGGTTGCGGAACTCGAAACCGAGGACGCCGAGGATGTAGCGGGCGATGTACCAGGTAGCCTGCGGATTCCAGCCGTGAGCGATCTTGACGACGACTCCGAGTCCGTTGGGATACTCAGGATGCTCGATGGCCAGGCCGAGCAGGCCATCGGCTCCTTCCTTGGCGATGACCCGACCTCCACACGCCTTGAGGATCGTGGAGTCGAGCCGGTTGAAGCCGCCGATCAGGTCGGGATGCGACACCATCGCGCTCCAGATCCAGTCGTCGTCCTTCTCGGTCACCATGTTCGCGAAGAGGCCGGCCAGATCGGTCACCGTCGATGACACGGTCGGCAATCCGCAGCCATCCTTGGCGATCGTGCCCGGCTCCCACCCGTTGCCCAGGGCGTGGCGCATGTACTCCACGTACTCCTGAAAGAACGGGTGATGGGGCCAGACGTAACCGACTCGCGACCACCCGCGAATCCTGCAGCCGCGAAGAATCGCGGCGTGTTCACCCGAACAGCAGTGATACCAGCGGCGCGGACGCCGTACCTGACGTCCGAACTGCACCAGCGGAACATCGTGAGGGGTCTGCATCAGCCCCCACTCGCCTTCGCGCAGGATCGAGCGCGCCACGCGAACGTGCTCGGTATCGCCGTTGTGGGAGGCCACGGAGATGGCCCGCTGCTCGCTGGTCAACTCGCGCGCGAAGTCCTTCGCGAACACTTTCATCATCAGCGGTTTCACCATCGAGCGTCCGTAGACCTCGACGTTGCCGCCGAACGAGTGGATGACGTCCCTTCCCGAGACCCAGGAGACGGCGCCATGAATCGTGTTCTCCGCAACACCGTTGCGGCGGTACTCCACCAGCGGCTGCCAGTTCGGCATCGCGCGGGCAAAATTCACAGTTCCCGACTCGTCCTGCATCGTCGGCTCTTTTCTCAATTCATCCTTCTGCATTCTGCCTTCTGCCTTCATCTTTGGCGGGGTCCCATCCCACCACCGCATTTCCGGTCCCGATTACAGTCCAGTAGCCGTACACCTCGGCGGGATAGTCGGGCATGCCGAGGGCGGACAGCATCCAGGCGAGCGAGCCGGCTTTCACTTCGCTGACCGCGTGGTCCATGAATTCAGGGAGCACGGCGATCAGCTCCTTCGTGCGTCCCTTCTTCATCAGGTCGATCACCTGCATGTCCCACAGGTATCCGGAGTGTTCGTAGATGTGTTCGCGCGACATGTCCTCGGGGATATCGGACTCGGTCGTGAAGTGACGGTGCGAGAGCGTGTTCGAGGCGAGCAACAACGCGCGTTTTCCGCTCTTTTCGATCGCGCGGCGCGTCACCTCGCCGAGCTGCATCATCTGCGCCTGGCCCATCTCGTTCGAGAAGTAGTACGGCGAGTTGTTCGAGGAGATGCCGACGATCGGGATGTCCCACTCCGGATTCATCATGTGACACGAGACGATCGTCCCGTAGTCGACGCGGAAGTTGGGATTTCGCATCATCTTCGTGATCAGCCCAGCCTCGCGTCCCTCCTCCGCAATCGCCTCGGCCAGTTCGACGTCGACCTTGATGTCGTACTTGTAACGGAAGAGATTCGGGAAGATAGGGTCGACCGAAAGGCCGTGAAATTCTGGGACGCCGAGGAAGTGATGTCCGATCACCGTCTGCCAGTGAGGCGAGTGAACCAGGATCACATCGGGTTTGTACGCGAGGAAGTCCTTCCGCGCCCGCTCGTACGCCCAGCGCAACACTTCCCAGCCACACTCCGACTTCGGCTCATTCCGCCAGTGATTCTCGCCGTAGACGATGTGAGGAGGATGGGGGGCGAGGATCCCGCCGATGATCTGACCGTTCGACATCCTCATAGTTTATTCGCGAGTGGGGTCGAATTGAGAAAGGCAGAAGGCAGAAGGCAGAAGGCAGAAATGTAAACCAGAAACCAGAAACCAGAAGTTAAGCGGCAAAGAGGCAAGTGGAAGTTGTGATGACAGGACGCGAAAAAGCAAAAGCTATCGACTGCCAGGTTACGTTCACTGCCTTCTCCCTTCCGGTTTCTGCCTTCTGGTTTCTGGTTTCTGGTTTCTGCCTTATCCCTTCTGCCTTCTGCATTTGGCCTCTCGTATACTCCGCGTATGCCGCTCATCCAGAAGGCTTACATCGTTCCCGGACAGCCACACATCCTCCTCGCCGGGGACCGCAACAAGGGGTGGGGAGACCTCAAGCGAGCGTACGAAGAGGTCGGTCGCGAGATTGAAACGAGCGGCGCCGAGCTGTTGCTGGTCTACTCGACTCAGTGGTTTTCGGTGATCGGGCACCTGTTCCAGACCGATCCGAATCCGGCATGGACTCTCGTCGACCCTAACTGGTACGAGTTCGGAGAGATCCCCTATTCCTTCCGAATCGATCCGAAGTTCGGCGAGTTGTACGCCTCGATCTGCAAGTCGCGCGGGATGCAGGCTTCCACGGTCAACTATCACGGCTTCCCGATCGATCCCGGCACGGTGGTCGCGCTCAAGCTCCTCAATCCGAACAACGCCATCCCGGCCTCGGTCGTCTCCTGCAACATCTACGCGGAACGCGATGAGACCCGCGCCCTCGGCTTCGCAGCCCACGAGGCGATCGAGCGCTACGGCAAAAAGGCCATCGTGGTCCTGGTTTCGAACCTCTCGAACCGTTACGAAGTCGGAGAGATCGACATCCCGAACGACCGGATCTCGTCCTCGAAGGATGACGAGTGGAACCGGAAAATTCTCGAGATGCTCGGCGAAGGGCGTCTCGAGGACGTCGCGCAGGTAGCGCGTGACTTCGGGCGCGAAGCGAACGCGGACATGGGTTTCAAAGGAATCTGGTGGCTCGCCTCGGCGATTGGCGAGAGCAATCTGTACGACGGTCGCGTGCGCGGGTACGCGCCGGTCTGGGGCACGGGAAACGCCGTGGTCGAACTGACGCCGAATGCGCGCAAGGAGATGCAGTTCGAGAAGGAGTTCGATGAAGCGGCGCCGTCGTTCGAGCCATCCGGTCCCAGTGGAACCGGGCTGGAGTCGCACAACGTCATGGCTACGGCGCCGGCGGAATCGAGTTCGACCGAACCGGAACCGCAGTCGATCCCACCCTCGCCCCCCTCCGTTGCGATCGTCACCGACAAGGCTCCGAAACCGGTGGGACCGTATCCGCATGCAAGACGCGTTGGAGATTTCCTCTTCCTCTCCGGGATCGGACCTCGCCGTCCGGTCACGGGTGAGATTCCCGGCCTGATCTTTGACGACACCGGCAAGATCATCGGTCACGACATCGACGTCCAGACGCGCTCCTGCATCGACAACATCAGGACGATCCTCGAGGAAGCGGGCAGTTCGCTGGAGAAGGTCGTCGACGTCAGCGTCTACCTGACCGACATGGATCGCGACTTCCAGACGTTCAATCGCGTGTACGGCGAATACTTTGGCATCATCCAGCCGACCCGCACCACGGTGGGGGTCGATTCGCTGCCGACGCCCATTGCCGTCGAACTGAAGATCATCGCGTCGGTGCGGTAGGTCAACGTGCTGATCGACATCTCGCCTCTGCTCGATTCCTCCATTGCGGTCTGGCCAGGCGACGTTCCTTTCGCCCGCACTGTCAGCCTCGACATGTCCAGCGGCGCGAACCTCACCCTGTCCGACATCCGCACGACGTTGCATGTTGGCGCACACACGGATGCGCCGAACCACTACCTCAATGGAGGTGGTGACATCGCCTCGCGCAGCCTCGATTACTACGTCGGACCATGCACCGTGGTTCGGGTGGACGGTGCGCGCGGGCGTCGCATGGTTCCTGCCGACGTGACTGCGACCAGCCTCGCTCCGCGCGTCCTGTTCCTCACCGGAACGTTTCCCGACGTGCGCCACTGGAACGAAGATTTCGCGAGCTTTTCACCCGAGTTGATCGACTGGCTTCACCAGCGAGGCGTGATCACCGTCGGCATCGATACTCCGTCCGTCGATCCGTTCGATTCGAAGGCGCTCGAAGCGCATCAGATGCTCGCGCGTCACGACATGGCCAATCTCGAGGGTCTCGTGCTCGAACATGTCACGCCGGGCGACTACGAGTTGATCGCGCTGCCTCTCCGGATCCGCGACGCCGACGCCAGCCCGGTTCGTGCTGTACTCAGGACGATCTGAGTCGCTCAGTTCTACTTTTCCAATTCCAGAGGCAGCTTGCCCGCACGGATCGGCCGGGTCGCGTGATTCTGCTTCGTCGGTGACTTACGATCGGCGAGGTAATCCTCGAGTTCATCCGCAGTGAGCGGCGCACTGAAAAGATAACCTTGAATGCGATCGCAGTTCTGCTCCTGCAGGAATGCGAGTTGCTCCTCAGTCTCTACCCCTTCCGCCACGACCTCGAGTTCGAGGCTATGCGCCATCGCAATCACGGCGCTCACGATCGCTGCATCGCTCTTGTCGGTGGCGATGTCCTGGACGAACATCTTGTCGAGCTTGAGCGTGTCGATCGGGAAGCGCTTGAGATAGTTGAGCGACGAATAGCCAGTGCCGAAATCGTCCATGGCGATGCTGACGCCGAGGGCCTTGAGCTCCCGTAGCAGGTGAATCGTGTTCTCCGCGTTCTGCATCGCATTGCTCTCGGTGATCTCGAGTTCGAGCGATGACGGAGGGATTCCCGTTTCCTCGAGAGCGGCCTGGATTTTTTCCACGAGATCGGGCTGCTGGAACTGGCGGGCCGAGAGGTTGACCGAGATGGACACTTTCTGGCCGGTTCGTTTCTGCCAGGCACGCATCTGCCGGCACGCCGTGAGCAGCACCCACTGGCCGATCGGAACGATCAGTCCCGACACCTCGGCCACGGAGATGAAATGCGCCGGGGAAAGCAACCCCTTTTCAGGATGCTGCCAGCGGATCAACGCTTCCACGCCGGCCACGGATTTCGTTCGCAGGTCGATCAGGGGCTGGTAATGCAGCACCAGTTCGTTGTTCAGCAGGGCCCTGCGCAGCGTGTTCTCGAGCGCGAGCCGTTCGAGGGCGCGCGCATTCATGGCGGGAGCATAAAGCTGGTAAGTGTCGCCACCCTGTTCCTTGGCCCGGTACATCGCGGTATCGGCGTTCCGTACGAGCGTGTCCGGATCGAGGCCATCCGCGGGGTAAAGGCTCATGCCGATGCTCGTCGTCACGAACAGTTCGCGATCCGCGATGATGAACGGAATCTTCAGCGCCTCGATGACCTTCTGCGCGACCCTGGCTGCGTCCTCGACGCTCTCCACCTTCGGGATCAGGAGCGTGAACTCGTCGCCCCCGATCCGGGCAACGGTGTCTCCCTCACGGACGCAGCGTCGCACCCGTTCTGCGATTGCCTTCAGCAACGTGTCGCCGATCGCGTGGCCGAGTGAATCATTGATGTCCTTGAACCGGTCGAGATCGAGAAAGAGCACCGCGAGGCTCTGGTTCGTCCTGTCAGCCTGCGCCAGAGCCACGATCATGCGGTCGATGAACAGCGGTCGATTTGGAAGACCCGTCAGCGAATCGTGGTAAGCGAGGTGCTCGATCTCCACGCCAGCCAGTTCCGCTGCTTCCCGCTCATCCTCGAGCAGGCAGGCAATCATCCCCACTCCGATCACCGTCTGTAGCAGAAAATCGAGATAGCCGAGATACGCGACGTAACTCGGACTCGACTGCCTGAAGTACCAGGCGATGGTGAGGCTGAAGTAATGAAACTGCTCGATTCCGTATGCCGCGAGCGCCGCGCTGAGAACCGGCATGCCAAGCCCCTTGCGACGGCGACGGGCTCGCCAGAGTAACCACGCGCAGAAGGAGTACGCCGCTCCAGCCACCAGCGCACGCACGCCGACCGTCGCGATGTACCGGCCTCCCGGCGAGCCGAGAAACATGACCGAAGTCGCCATCCCCATAATTGTCAGGATGGTCAGCACACGGCGCGCGTCCAGCAGACGCACGGGCCGCCTCCGGATCAGTTCGTGAACTCCGAATAGCAGCAAGCCGATAAGGAGGTAGCCGGAGATCCCCGCTGCCAGCGCGATGGCGAAACGGAGCGGGTGCGAAGCCGGATAGATGAATTCGCGCGCCACGAACAACCCAGCACCCGTGGCCAGGTGAAACACAGCCCGCGCGGCCCACGAAAGCGTCCAGTGCTTCAGGTAGGATTTGTGGTATTCGCGGTAAAAGCCGAACAGCAATACGGCAATGACTGCCGCATTGATCGTCTGCGCGGCATACGTCGCCGCCACGGTCAGGTTGAACTCCGGCATGAATCCGCGCTCCACCCTGCTGGACCGCACGATTCTGCGACTGCACGTTGCCCGGGCTACGAACCAGACCCGGCCAGCGTCGACGCTCGCGCGTATCCCTCCAGCAGCCGGCCAGCAGCCCGGGCGTACCCGAACTCCTGCGAACGCGCCGCGACCCGAGCGGCGAGCCCGCTATCGCGCAGCACCAACTCTGCGCGACCCGCGAGACTGGAAGGGCTTCCCTCCTGCGAAATCAGGGTAGCACCGAGGTCACCCAGGAGGGCAGCGATCCCCTCGATCGGGTAGGAAACGGGGGGTACGCCGCAGGCCATCGCTTCAAGCACAGCTCGATGTCCTTCGTCGGAGCCCTTCGCCGTAAACAACAGCGCGCCGGCCGCCCGGTAATGCTCCGCAAGATCGTGCTCGTGATATCCGGCCCAGACCACGTCGCCCGCGATCCCGATCCCGCGGGCCAGTGTCTCGAGCAAAGGCCGGTGTTCTCCATGACCGATGACCATCAACTTCGCCGCAGGGAGAGTCTTTCGCAGGCAGGCGAACGTCCGAAGCGCATCCTCGAACCCGCGCCCCGGTGAGAGCTTGCCGATCACAGTCACGAGCGGAGTGTCCGGGGCAAGCCCGTACATCGCGCGCACGTTCTCGCCGTCGGTGGAAAACTGCCGATGATCGAGGGGCGGAGGAGTGAACTCCACCCTCCGGCCCTCGAGAGCAGGCGCCGTCGCGAAGTCCGCATTGACCACGAACGCCGCCTGCGTTGCCCCGAGCAGCGATCGCGAGAGCGGATCCGTCCGCAGCACCCGACGCGAATGCCAGGTGCGCGCGACGATCGTGCGCTCCCCACTTGCGATGCGCGCCAGCCAGTGATCGTGCGTGAGGTGCGCGTGAATCACGTCGATCTGCTCACGCTCGACGAGACGTCGGATCCGCTGGATCGTCCGCCAGAATGAAATCGGATTCTGCGCCTTGTCGATGATCGCGTGCGCGAACGGAAGATGCCCGATCTTCGTCTCGAGTTTATAGCCACCGACATACGCGTAATGCGCTTCCACCCCGGCGTTCCGCAGCGCCTCCACCTCGGCGAAGGCTGGAGCCGCAGCGCCCGTCCAGCGGTTGCCTGCCGCGAGATGCAGAATCCTCATCGACACGAATCATAGCCGCCTCTGCGGCACGCGGAGCGCTGCCCTGATGAAAGCCGCGACTCATCGCGGACGCTACGCTCATCCCTCTCCGCCGAAAGCTCACTCGTCAAGCGAGAACTTGTTATAGTCCACCCATGGCCGTCGACGCTGAACTGCTCCAGATTCTCGCCTGTCCCGTCTGCAAGGAAGAGGTCCGCCAGGTTCCTCTCTCCGAGGAAAAACGCGCTTCGCTTCGCGACAGGTACCGCGAGAAGTTCCGGGGTGAAGAACCAGTCGTCGAACAGGGACTGCAGTGCATCAAGTGCCAGCGGATCTACCCCGTCGTCAGCGACATCCCGGTGATGCTCGTCGACGAAGCGCTCGAATCGTGATTCCGTTCCTCGGACGGTTCCTCGGGTTCACGCGCTGGATGCTCACGGTCGCAAAGCCTCACCACCCCGAGGAACTCCGAGGAACCGAGGAACCGTCCGAGGAACGGTCCGAGCTACCATGCACGACGCGTGTATCGCCGTCTCGCCATTCCTGATGCCCTTCCGACTTCGCTGAAGGTAACCATCTTCTGGTATCTCTCTCACGTCCTCTTCCAGGGGAAGGTGGCGCTGCTCGAGAGCACCGGCTTCTTTGCCTCTCTTTTTCTGGGATGGGCGATTGGCAAGCGCTTCGTCCGGCCGTCGTTCCACATCCTCTACTTCCCGCTCCTGCTCTACGGAGTCGCCTCCACGACCTCGTGGATGTTCGCCGACCAGAAGCTGCACACTCTGGGTGACGGCATGCTGTGGCTGAAGATGCTCATCTTCCCCACGGCCCTCATCCTCTTTCGCACGGTCCCGCGGGTGCGCGATCTCGCCCTGGCGGGGCAAATCATCTTCGGCCTCTACATTGCGACCTATGGCCTCGTGCAGTACTTCTTCTTCGACCGGCGTGAACTGGAGTCGCGCATCACCGGCTCCTCGACCCATGTGATGACCTACTCCGGCCTGCTGCTTCCGATCGGCCTGCTGCTGCTCGTGATGTGGCTGCACTCGAAGCGCTGGTGGCTGCTGGGCGCCGCTTCGATCGTGTCACTTGCCCTGCTGCTCACATTTACGCGCAGCATCTGGCTCGGCTGGCTCGCTGCGGTCGTGACCGTGATCGCCATGCACCGGCCCCGCTTGCTGACCTGGACCGCGCCGGTCCTGCTCCTCTTCCTGACATTCATGCCGCTGCCGCTTTTCAGCCGGATGATTTCCACGTTCGATCTCGAGCAGTCATCGAACCTCGATCGAATCCGCATGGCCGAGGCTGGCCTGGAGATGATTCAGGACCACCCGCTCCTCGGCGTCGGGCCGGCCAACGTCAAAGGCCTCTACCCGCTTTACCGCCGGCACGATGCTCCCCGGTTCCGGCCTCCCCATCTCCACAACAACATGCTCCAGCTCTGGGCCGAGCGCGGAATCGTCGGGCTCATCGCTTATCTCATGCTGATCGGCCTGTTCGTCCGCGAGTGCCTGACTGCCCGCAGGAGCGAGGCCCGTTCCTTCGCCCTCAGCGGAATTGCCCTCACGATCGGCCTGGCCGCAGCCGGGCTCTTCGAATTCAATTTCGGAGACACGGAGGTCTTCTACCTGATGCTCGAACTGTTCGCCCTCCTGATCGCCTTCATGGAGAAGGACGTGGGGGTGGACCGCTGGCTGGCCAGCATGTCCGAGGTGGCCGGCGCCCTCCGGTCGAATAGCGCTCCCGCCCCCCTTGTTCGCATGGAATCAGGGCTGAGTTCACGCCCGTAACCTTTCAACCATGGCGCCGTCCAAAGATCGAGCAGCAGGGGAGATGAGACACCTGAACGATCAGGAATTGATGCGCATCGTTCAGGGAGGCGACCTCTCCCCGGCCTCGGAGATCTACGACCGTTACAGCGGCAGGATCTACAACTTCGCGTTCAGGTTTCTGAGGAACGCGGAGGCGGCGGAGGACGCGGTCCAGGAAGTGTTCATGAAGATGATCAAGCATGCCAACCAGTTTCACGGAGATGCGAAGTTATCGACGTGGCTCTTCTCGATCACTGCGAACTGGTGTCGCGACTACCTGCGCAAGGCGGACAACAAGCCGAAGGAATCGGATGACGTGCTGCTCACGCTGGCGTCGCCTCAGGAACTCAACCCCGACCGTACGCTCGAACAGCGTGAAAACGAAGTAATGGTGCGGAAGGCTCTCGCCCTGCTGACTCCCGAACAGCGCGAGGCGATCCTCCTGAGCCGGTACCAGGGCCTGTCGTATGCGGAGATCGCCCAGATCTCCGGATGCTCGGAAGGCGCAGTGAAGACCAGGGTCTTCCGCGCAATGGAAACGTTGAAGAAGACGCTCGCAGGAGAAGCGGGCGGAGGTGACCGATGGCTGAATGCAACACCATGAACCAGAGCATGGCTCTCCTGCTGACCGAGTCCCTCGACCCGCAGCAGCGTGAGCTGACGCATCAGCACATCGAATCCTGCGCCAGCTGCGAGGCTGAGTGGAACGACATGCGCGCAACGTGGCGCGTGATGGGTGACCTCCCGGAAGTCGTGCCGTCAGCCCGGATGCGCACGCGATTCCTCGAGGCCGTTGCGCCCGCCCAGCAACTCAACGTCATTCCTTTCTACAGGCGTCCCGCAACCCGCTGGCTCGCACAGGCCGCGGCCATCACCGTCCTCGTCGGCGGAGGCTTTTTCGCGGGACGCGGGGCCAACACACCTGCGGCGCCATCCCGGCCGATCAGCAGCCAGCAGGATGCGAAACTCGTCGGAGTCCAGGAATACCAGCCGGCGTCGTTCTCGCTCGCCGAGAGCCGCGTGGTTCCTTCCTCATCAATGAGCCCGATCATCCAGGGACGTCCGCGCATCCAGAACGTTTCTTTCGTCGACGGCGATACGACCGACGACAAGATCGGCGTCGCCTT
This sequence comes from Thermoanaerobaculia bacterium, assembly GCA_046590585.1. Lineage (GTDB taxonomy): Bacteria > Acidobacteriota > Thermoanaerobaculia > Gp7-AA8 > Gp7-AA8 > JBKJVD01. The sequence goes on from JBKJVD010000045.1 coordinate 12,589, forward strand.
CGACATGACTTCACGCGTCACCGTGACCGGCAGTCCCCGCGACGAGAGCGTCAAGCGCCTGCTCGCCTACGTCATCGAGAGTGACGACTCGGCCACTCCGAGCGGCTCCGATGCAATCGAGGTGGTCCGCAAGACGTACTCCGATCCGGCCTACGCCGATCCTCAGATCGCGAACGCTCTGGCTCGTGTCCTCAGCAGCGAAGGTCATGAAGGAGCCCGCATCCGTGCGGTCGACTCCCTCAAGACGATGCCTGCCTCCGTATCGAGCGCAACGACCCAGCTCGCACTGATCGATGCACTCAAGAACGACCCGAACCCGGCCGTCCGCATCAAGGCCGTGGAAACGCTCGCGCAACTCGCCCAGAACGGCAAGGTGCTCGATGCGAACACGCTCGATACCCTCCGCGCGAAGACCTTCGATGATGAAGTCATGTACGTCCGCGTCAAGGCGGCCGAAGCGCTGAGCAACGTCAAACCATAAATGAGATTGAATCGCCTTCTTCCGGTTGCTGCGCTCCTGCTGGTGTCGGCTCACGCCGCACTGGCAGCCGACTTCGCGGCCACGGATCGTTTCTCGAAAGAGCTGACCCTCGACATCAGCGGGTCGTTCCTGATCGAGAACCCGTATGGCAGCGTCGAAGTCGTCGGCGGCGACGGGCCGGGAATGACGATCCTGGCGCAGAAGATCGTGAAAGGCGTCGACAAGGCGGCCATCGAAGAAGGGCGTGCCCAGACCGACATGGCACTTGGCGGTGACAGCCACTTCCGCGTCATCAAGAGCGTCTTTCCGACCGTGCGCAGCACGCGCTGGTCGAGCGCCATCAACTACCAGATCCGCGTTCCGCGCACCGTTCACGTCAAGATCGGGACCCACTCGAGCGAACGGGTTCACGTCGTCAACATTGGTGGCAACGTCTTCATCAAGAATGTGAACGGACTGATCATCCTCGAACGGGTCGCCGGTGCAACGGTCGTGGAGAGCATCAACGGAAGCATCCTTTTCGACACCTCCGAACGCATCTCAGCGAACCTCGGCCTGTCGACCGTGAACGGGCAGATCGAAGTGCGCGTCGCGCCGGATTCGAGCTTCCGCTGGGCAGCGGACACGATCAAGGGTGACTTCCGCACGACGCTTCCCGTCCGCGGCCGGTTCGATGGCAGCTCGTTCCGCGGCACGGTGAATTCGCCGGACGGCCCGACCATCACCACTGCCTCGATGATGGGAAACATCTACCTCCTTGGAAAGGGCACTCCCGCCAAGCAGGCGGAATCCGTCCGGCTGCGATCGACATCAATCATTCCTGCGCCTGCGCCGATCGCAGCCACGACGATCAGGAAGACCCTGGTGCAGGGAGCATTCACCTACGAAACATCGATCGGCAACGTCGCCGTCGGAGAGATCCGTGGCAACGCCCGCGTCATCACCGGCGCCGGTGAAGTACAACTCGGATCGGTGACCGGTGAGTGTTACGTCAACTCCCTCGGCGGCCCGCTCCACCTCGGCGACATGTTCGGTCCGCTCACCGCGCGAACCCGCGCTGGCGACATCCTCGTACATGCGGCCCGCGACGGCGGCACCATCACCACCGGCGGCGGCACCATCCGCCTGCTCTACAACGGCGGCCCGACGAGCCTCAGCTCCGGCGGCGGCGACATCATCGTCCGCCAGGCGGCAGGGCCGATCGATGCCGAAACGAAATCGGGCGACATCACGATCACCGTCGACCCGACCGTGAGAAACGAACGCATCACGGCGAGAACATCGAAGGGCAACGTCACACTCAATGTTCCGCCCGGGTTCGGCGCCGACCTCGTGATGACGATCCTGACGAGCGACCCGGACAAGCACCTGATGCGCTCCGACTTTCATGGCCTCTCCGTGCGTCGCGACCAGGTGGGAAACAAAACCCGCATCCAGGCCACCGCGAAACTCAACGGCGGAGGCGAGCGCGTGGAACTCTCCGCGGAAGACGGCGGGCTGCAGCTCTCCAGCCGCAGCGGCAACCCCGTCACTGTCATCGGCCCCTGATTAGCAACGGAGTTGCAGTCGTCGGCAGTTCGCTGCGGCCGCTTCACTGGATCGGATACCATCGCGCCCATGCGTGTCGTGATTCCCGATGACTATCAGGACGCAGTCCGCCATCTCGATTGCTTCGCCCGGCTGACCGGCCACGAAGTCGCGGTCTACAACGACAGCGTGACCGGCCAGGACGCCCTCGCTCAGCGGTTTGCAGACGCAGAAGCTCTGGTGTTGATCCGCGAACGCACGGCCATCGACGCCGCGCTGCTCGACCGATTGCCAGCGCTGCGACTGATCAGCCAGACCGGCAAGGGCACTACCCACATCGATGTCGAGGCCTGCACGGCCCGCGGCGTCGCGGTCGCTGCGGGCACCGGCTCACCCGTCGCACCGGCGGAACTGACGTTTGCCCTGATCCTCGCTGCCATGCGGCACATCCCCCAGGAGAGCGCCGCCCTACAGGCAGGAGGCTGGCAGCAGACTCTCGGCCGCGTCCTCCGCGGCCGCACCCTCGGCATTTTCGGCTACGGCAAGATCGGCAGCCTCGTCGCCGGATACGGGCGTGCGTTCGGAATGAACGTACTCGCATTCGGACGGGCCGGCTCCCTGGAACGCGCACAGCGCGACGGCATCGCCACGGCTGAGGAGAGCGCCGCGCTGTTTGCCAGCGCCGACGTGCTCTCGCTCCACCTGCGCCTCACGCCCGAGACACCTGGAATCGTGACGGCGGACGACCTTTCACAGATGAAGAGTGATGCGCTGATCGTCAACACCAGCCGCGCTGAACTCATCGAGCCGGGTGCCCTGGTGGCCGCGCTTCGCAACGGACGCCCAGGCTTTGCGGCAGTCGACGTCTACGAGGAAGAACCGATCCACGACGCGGCCAATCCGCTCCTGCAGATGGCCAACGTCGTCGCCACGCCGCACCTCGGTTACGTGGAAAAGGACAGTTACGAACTCTACTTCGGCCAGGCCTTCGATCACGTCGTTGCCTTCGCTGCGGGACAGCCGGTCAACGTGATCAACCCCGAAGCAATCCGTCGTTAGTCGTCGCGATAGCCTCACGGCGCAAGCGGCAGGTCGTTCCGGCACCACTCACCCCAGCTCCCGACGTAGAGCGCAGCCCCATCGAGGCCTGCCGCCTCGAGCGCGAGGAGCGTGTGGCAGGCCGTCACTCCTGAGCCGCAATGAACCACCAGACGATCGGTCGGTCGCCCACCGAGTAGCTCTGCATACATCGCGCGCAGCACCTCGGGGGGCTTGAACAATCCGCCCTCGAGGTTGTCAGCGAACGGCAGGTTTACCGCTCCCGGAATGTGCCCGGCGACCGGATCGATCGTTTCGGTCTCTCCACGAAAACGCGGAGCAGCCCGAACGTCGAGCAGGACGCGCTCACGATCGGAGCGGATGGAATCGACCGCGGCGAGATCTTCGGTCCGCCGCAGCCATCGCGTCGCGGGATAAGCAGGCGCTGAAATCGCCGGCGCAACCTCATTCGTCACCGGAATCCCGGCGGCGCGCGCAGCCGCGAATCCACCATCGAGAACCGCCACGGATTGATGCCCGACGCTGCGAAGCATCCACCACGCACGCGCCGCAGCATTCGCCCCGCTCTGATCGTCGTAGATCACGACGCTCGCCTCCGGCCCGATTCCCCACGCCCCGAGCTGCTCCACCCATCGTTCAATGGAAGGAAGCGGGTGACGCCCACCCCGCGCCGGATCGGCCCCGGCGTCCCGGGCAGCACTCAATTGCGTCTCCAGATCAGCCCGCTGCGCGCCGGGCAGATGACCCTCTCGAAACGCAACGTCACCAGCACGGGCGTCAAGAATGACAATCGGTTCCTGCTGCTCGAGGCGAGCAGCGAGATCCGCGGCAGAAACGAGCGGTGAGTTCATCCAGCCGATTCTATGCGGAGTGGCCCTCACCGCTCCGCCGGCGTTCGCGTCCGCAGCGCCCGGAACTCGCGATGCGCTACAATCCGCTCGCCTCAGCGTGCTCTCCGACCCGCGCCGATGAGTCCCACACTCCGGTCGGCATTTGAAAGGACATACATCTTATGGACGACCGCAGTCTGGCGTCTGCACTCCTGCTCGCTGTCCGCAAGACGGCGGCGCTGCTTCTCGACAAACATGGTTCCGTGGTGCCGTTCGGCGCGACGATCAACGCCGCAGGCGACGACATCAAGAGCGTCTTCCCGATGGATCAGCATCCCCGCGCAGGGTGGGAGAAGCTGCTCGAACTCGTGCTCGAGGATCTCGCCGTGCGTTCTACGGACGAGAGTGTCGCGGCCCTTGCCTTTGCCACGACTCTCGAATCGGAGAGCGAACTGGCCTACGCCATTCAGGTCGAGACCCGCGCAGCTGCCGCGCTGATCATGTACCCGTATGCGAAGTCCGGGAAGAGCTGGAAGATCGGCGAGGGGCAGGCTCAGGAAGACCTGCTGGTCGATCCGATTTTCGAGTAGACGCCGACGAGCACAGCGAAGGCAATTCGAGACATTACGTCATCCTGAAGCCAATGAACCGCGCTTCGCGGCGACTGGGGACGAGAAACTGGCCTCGAGTCGCCTCGAATGCCTGGGTGCCGACCCACGCCAGTGACATTTGCGGAAAGATGCGCATTCGCTGCGATCCTTGACCCTGACCGTTGTTTTGAGGAGTCGCGTGCAAGCTGTTTTCCTTCTCCCCGCGGGAGAAGGTGGCGCCGCGCGCGGGATGAGGGGCGGCGCGAACGTGAGTTGGATCCGTCGCGGACTTCGGGCGCAGCAAATTCATCAGAGTTCGCGAGGCTACTCACGCTGTGCACCATCCCCGCACGCAGCTCACGGGTCGACAATCTACAGTCGCCCGACCCCTCATCCGGCGCTGCGGCGCCACCTTCTCCCGCGGGGAGAAGGGAGATCGGTCACGGCTTCACCGCAAAACAGGTATTCCCCCGAAGTGCCTACGGAACCGACAGCGCCGCACCCAGTCAAACCCGCATAAATACTGGGAGTTTCTTAGAAGCCAATGAACCGCGCTTCGCGGCGACTGAGGGTAAGAAACCATGGCGCTCTCGAAAGGCCAGCGGGCGACCCGCCTGGCGACCCGCCCGCTGAAATCCGAGGGCGCCCGGGCCCTCGACGTCCTGTCCATTCGCCCGCCATTTGAGAGCGCCCGTTAGCAACGCGCTCGGGGTTTGCGACAGGGACGTCGTGCGCTCGACGCGCACGACTCAGCCGTTCAGCATGACGTGATTTGAACGAGCGACCTTTCGCGGTTCAGCATCACGTGATCTAGAATCGCCTGAATGGAAACGATCAATCTCGCCTCGAAGCTGGCGGCGTTCGATGATCACTGGCAGCCGCGCATCATCGCGGAACTCAACGGCCAGCACGTCAAGGTCGTGAAGCTGCAGGGCGCGTTCGTCTGGCATCACCACGAGCATGAAGATGAACTCTTCCTCGTGGTGAAAGGAGAACTCACGATCGAGTTCCGCGATCGTGTCGTCCGGCTTCGCGAAGGGGAACTTTGCGTCGTCCCTCGCGGAGTCGAGCACCGGCCTGTTGCGGAAGGCGAGGCGCATGTGCTGCTGTTCGAGCCGGCCTCCACGCTGAATACGGGAAACGTCGAGAATGAGCGGACTTACGTCGCCACCCACGCCTGAAGATCGTTCCGCATTGGCAGTCGAACGTGTTCACGGCGCGGCCCGCATCGGTCTGGGACCTGCTCGCTTCCGCGGTTCTGCCGAAGGCCGGAAGTAAACCAACCGAAGCGCCTCTTCCGTGAACCCGGCCTCCCGGAATGCGAGCGCAGGTCCGGAGAATCCAGGTCCGGAAGGGTTCGGCAGAATACCGGCACCCCTGGCGCGGTTGACTGCTGCGCCGCGATCTGTAGACAGAAGAGCCCGGAGCGGGTTGCGCCAGAGCAGTTGCATCACAGAGAATTGTCCATAATCGAGCGTTGCTCTCAGGTAAACTCCGCCAGCGGAGCATCGCCGGGAGCCGCGTGGCAACAGCGGCACAACCCGCAGAACGGAGTTTCAACACGATGGCTAAGAAGATTTTTGTAGGGAATCTCGACTTCCGGACTTCGAAGGAAGAGGTCGAGACGCTGTTCGCTCAGGCTGGAAAAATCGAGGACGTCTACCTGCCGAGCGACCGCGAGACCGGTCGGCCCCGCGGCTTCGCATTCGTCACCTTCTCCTCGGATGAAGAGTCGACGGCTGCGATCACCCGCTTCAACGGTCACGAGATGAACGGCCGTGCCCTGCGCGTGAATGAAGCAGAAGATCGTCCGCGCACCGGCGGCGCTCGTCCGGGTGGCTTCAGCCGGCCCGGTGGCGCTCCTGGCGGTGGTTATGCTGGTGGCGGCGGTGGCGACTTCGGCGGCGGTGGCGGCGGCTTCGGCGGCGGCGATCGTGACTCGTACGGCTACGGTGGCGGCGGTGGTGGTGGTCGTGGCGCCGGCAATGCCAACAACAACAAAGGCAGCCGCAGGAACATCCGCGCCAAGAAGCGCTCGCTCTAACTTTTCCAAATCGATTGAGGGGCCGTGAAGCGATGAGCTTCACGGCCCTTTTGTTTCATCGATGAATTCTCGAGACCGACTTTTACTTTCCCCTTTCGCCCCGGACCGCTATTCTTTCCGTCAGCAGATCCACGGCAGTACGGAGGTTGAATGCGCAGGTTAGCTCTCGCGATCGTTCTGTTTGCCGCAATGCCTCTCGCGGCACAGAACACCGACATCGAATCGCTCTCAGGTCTGCAGTTCAATTTCGGCAACCCCGGCGCGCGCGCCCTCGGGATGGGCGGAGCGTTCCTGGCCCTCGCCGATGACGCTTCCGCCGCCGAGGCGAATCCAGCCGGACTGACGATCCTGCGCAAGCCCGAGATCTCCATCGAGGGGCGCAACTACCTGGAACAGCAGATCCTCACGACGAGCGGAACGTTTCCCGAGCTCGAGCGGACGGCGTTCAAGCACTACAGCGATCGCGCCGAGATCGCGTTCGCCAGTGCCGTCTACCCGATCGGCAAGTTCACCCTTGGTGCGTACTATCACCAGCCGCTCAAGAACGCCGGCGCCGGCTCCGTGATCCCGCAGCGAAACGACTTCACCGGGCAGATCGAAAAAGATGTCCCGAACTTCTACCTGCCGCGTAACGGCACCCCGGTCAACAAGGCCGAGTGCGAGGCGATCCGCACGCGGCAGAAGGACTTCTTCGCCTGCCTCGAATACACGTTGAACCCCTTCATTACCGCCGTCGACGTCCAGCAACGCACGTTCGGTCTGGCCGGCGCGTATCAGATCGGCAAGCTCTCGGTCGGTGCCACGGTTCGTTACCAGCGCTTCCGCGAGTCGTCGTTCACCTATCGCGTCACGCCGACCTTCGATTTCTCGAGCATCGCCGTGCAGGCGACAGGCGGGATCAAGAACGGTGAGGTCACGATCGAAGACGAGTCGGACGTCACCTTTACCGGTGGCTTCAAGTACGCACCGACCGACAAGTTCAGCATCGGTGGCGTTTACAAGATGGGCCCGCAGTTCGTCGCTCCGACCTTCATCGCCAGCGCAAGCACCGGGTTCGAGTTCCAGAAACTCGCCGATACGACATTCCACGTCCCCGACGTCGCCGGCCTCGGCGTCTCGTTCCGCCCGATCCCGGTGCTGACAATCAACTTCGACGCGGTGCACGTCAAGTACTCCAACCTCGTCGATGACTTCGTCGCCACCAATGCCGATGTTCGAAGCGTCGAGAGCCCGTTCTTCGCTCCCGACGTCACCGAACTGCACGTCGGAGCCGAGTACTTCTTCTCGACGAAGATCCCGTTCGCCCTCCGCGCCGGTTACTGGCGCGACCCCGCTCATTCGGTTGAGTATCGCGGCGACCTCAATTCACCCGAACTCGTGGCCGAGGCAGTGCTCTTCCCGAAAACGGACGCGCAGAATCACTACGCCGTCGGCGCCGGCTTCGCCTGGCCACGATTCCAGGTCGACTTCGCCTACGACACGAGCGAGAACTACAAGGTTGGATCGATCACCCTGGTGACGAGGTTCTAAAAGGCAGGGGTCATGGGTACGACAAAGGCAAGTCAGAACGCAGAAGTCAGAATTCAGAAGTGAGAAAAGATTCATGCGCGCTGCTTTTTATGCGCTTTCCGACCCAGCAACGGCTGTCATCGTGAGCCGACGAAGTGGATCCTCGCAGCTTCATCGCGAGGATTCACGGAGCGCGGTCGAACGATCTGGGCGGCGGGAACACGATACTCGCGCGAAGGACCTTCCCCCACCCGGATGCTTCGATCGCGCTCCGTACGCCCTCGCGATGAGGCTGCGACAGCGCACTCGCCGGCTTCTACGAAACTCCCAGTATTTATGCGGGTTGGGTGCTGGAAGGTTCTCGCGCTTCGAAGGCACTCCGATCTCCCTTCTCCCGCGGGGAGAAGGAAGACAGCTTGCACGCGGCTCCCTCGAAACGACTGGCATCCCCCAGTCCCGCGTGCGCGCGGTTCAATGCTCAGCATGACAAAGGTTCCTCACCCCCTGAATACCTCGGGCGGCGCCTCTTTTCTCAATTCTCAATTCTGACTTCTGCGTTCTGACTTCAGCTTTACTGAACTACAAGCTCCCAGCACGTCCTTTCTTGACCTCTGCGATGATCGTTTCGAGGACGCTGGCTGGTTCGCCGAGTTGTTTGGTGCGGTCGGTGCGGAAGCTCCATTCGATGTGACCGTTGGCGAGGCTCTTGGCTCCGACGGCGATGCGAAGCGGGAAGCCGATGAGGTCGGCGTCCTTGAACTTCACGCCGGGACGCTCGTCGCGATCGTCGAACAGGACGTCGATTCCGGCGGCCTTCAACTTCTCATAGACGTCGGTGGCCGCAGCGAGGACGGCCTCGTCTTTCCCGACTGAGGTGACGACGACCTCGAACGGGGCGATCGGCATCGGCCAGACGATTCCTTCGTCGTCATGGTTCTGCTCGATCGCCGCAGCGACAGTGCGGCCTACACCGAGTCCGTAGCAGCCCATGATCATCGGCTGCCGCTCGCCCTTTTCGTCGAGATAGCGGCAGTTCATCGACTCGGAGTATTTCGTTCCCAGCTTGAAGACATGCCCGACCTCGATCCCTCGGAAGAGTTCGAGCGTGCCGTCACAGCGGGGGCAGCGATCGCCCGCCACCGCCGTGGTGAAATCGGCGTACTCCGGCTCGTTGAAGTCGCGTCCAGGATTGGCGCCTGTGATGTGCGTGTCCTTCTTGTTGCCGCCCACGATCCAGTTCGTCCGCCCCTTGAGGGAGATGTCCGCAAGGACGCGGGTGCATTTCGTTCCTACCGGGCCGCAGTACCCGATCACCCCACCCGTCGCCTCGGCGAACTTCGAGTCGGGCAGCATCTCGAGCCACTGGGCGCCGAGATGGTTCTTGATCTTGATCTCGTTTCCTTCGCGGTCGCCTCGCACGAGGACCATGACCGGGCCGAGGTCAGTGTCGAAGATCAGGGTCTTCACGAGATCGGAAGTCGGCTTCGCGAGGAAACGGCCGACGTCATCGATCGACTGCGTCCCGGGCGTGTGGATCTCGGCGATGGCCGCAGCGGGCGCCGGTTCCAGCTCATCCTCGAAAAACTTCGAGGTCGCCTTCTCGACGTTCGCACCGTAGTTGCATTTCGGACAGCGGACGACCGCGTCTTCGCCCGACTGCGCCAGCACCATGTACTCGTGCGAGGCCGAGCCGCCGATGTTGCCGGTATCCGCATCGACCGGAACGTGGTCTAACGAACAGCGATGAAAGATCCGGGTATAGGCCTCGCGCATTGCCTCATACGTGTCGTCGAGCGATTCGCGCGAGGCGTGGAACGAGTACGCGTCCTTCATGAGGAACTCGCGACCGCGCATCAGTCCGAAGCGCGGACGTACCTCGTCGCGGAACTTCGTCTGGATCTGATAGAGACTCACCGGAAGCTGGCGGTAGGAGGAGACGCAGTCGCGGACGGTCTCGGTGATGACCTCTTCGTGGGTGGGACCGAAGACGAAATCGCGATCGTGCCGGTCTTTGAGGCGGAGCAGCTCTTTCCCATACTTCTGCCAGCGCCCCGACTCCATCCAGAGTTCGGCGGGCTGGATGGCCGGCATGAGCAGTTCCGTGGAGCCGGCGCGCGTCATTTCCTCGCGCACGATGGTTTCGAGCTTCTGCAGTGCTCGCAGCCCGAGGGGCAGGTAGGTGTAGATCCCCGCAGCAACTTTGCGGATCATCCCCGAGCGCATCATCAGCTTCTGGCTGATGACGTCGGCATCGGAGGGAACTTCGCGGAGAGTGAAAATGAAATATTGAGACCAGCGCATTTGGCGCATTGTAACTTTACTGCGGAGTGCTGAGTTCTGGGGACTGAGTGATGGCGATGACAGCACCGGTTCCGTACGAAGATGAACAGCCCTCCGTCTCGAGAAATGATTCGCAGCGACTCAGTCCCTGGCCCTCAGAACTGATATGAAACCCCTGACTTTCGAACGCCCGCCTGTCACTCGATTGATCTCGTGCGCTGCCGTCTTCGGATCGGCTGCGCTGGTGTTCATGCACATCGCCGAGCACGGGCGGGTGGAGGCGTTGCCTGTGGCGGCGCTGACGCTGCTATTCCTCGGGACCGTGGTCGCATTCGTCCTGCAGTACGGCGATCGGATCTACCTGGGCGACGAAGGCGTCAAGTACGAGAACTGGCTGCTGCGGCATGTCGGGCGGCCGGGGCGATGGATGCCATGGGAAGACGTGGTCGAGATCCGCGAGGTCAGGCATCGCGTCCTCGTGCTGCTGGCCCGGGACGGGCGGCGGCTGCTCGTCGACGCCATCCTTGGCTACGTGATTGCACGGTCGGAGATCCTCAGGCGCGCACCACAGGCGATCCTGAGCGGAACACTCGTCGGAGATGAATCGCCGTAAACGCAACACCCTCATCGCGCTCGCCGCGGTCATCGTCATCGTCCTCGCGGCGGTTCCGATCGTCGTTCGCAACCGTCGCGTGGAACGGCATCGCGCGTTCCGCCCAGGACAGACCGGGAAGGTCAGCAGCGTGGCCATCATCCCTCCCGTCTCCGAGTGGTCCTCGACCTTCGAACGGCTTCCTCCCGACGACCTCGCCGAACTGCTCGGACAGATCGAGAAGAAGCTTCCCGCAGATTACCAGCGCGATTCGCTCGGGTACCTCCATGCCCGCGCACTCCTGGAGTCCAATGAGCTGCAGGATGCGCGGCTGCACCTGCAGCCGTTCCTCGCGCCATCGCATGAACTGCGCGATCTCGCGCTCTATCACGCGGCGGAGATCGAAGACGCTTCCGGAGATCACGCCGCGGCCAGCAGACTCCGTCAGGAGCTGATCGCCCGCTATGCACGCTCGGTCTGGTACGAGGATGCCGTCGATGACGAACTCGCCTGGCTCGGCGAGACCGGCGACAGCACGAAGCTGGCCTTGTTCGGCGACCAGCACATCCCCTCCTCCTCGACGGCGCGGCGTCGCGAACTCGGCTCGAGAATCGTGGAGGCGCTTGCCCGGCAGGGCGCCCTCGCCGACGCGAAGCTAAGCGGCCTGGCGCTTCTGCGTGGGGAAACTGCCGATGACTCGGCCGATCGCGTCGCACGGGTGCTCGACACCGATCAATTCGCGCCCGCTCTCACACCGGACGAGTCCGCGCTGATCGGCGAGGCGCTCAAGGATCACCGGCACTACGACCGCGCCATCGTCCACCTGTCGAAAGCACTCCGCGCATCCGCGGCCGATCCGAAGAAACGCGACGACCTGCGCTTCTCGATTGGCCGCGCCCATTTCGGCGCGGAGCGCTACGCCGATGCGATGCAGATCTACAGCACGGCTGCGGGCAGCGTGATCGATCCGAAGCTGCGCGCGACGTTCCTGTTTCACGCTTCCCGCTGCGCCCAGTTGCTCGGCGATGATGCCGCGGCGGAGCGTTACTTCACATCCACCCTCGCGATTCCGGGCAGGTTCCCCGCAACGACTGCGGCGCTGACGCAGCGGATCCGCACGGCTGCGAAAAACGGACGCCTGCCGCAAGCGCGAGCAACGTTCGAACGGCTCCTCAAGGAGTTCCCGAAAGATCACGCGCTGTACGAAGGCGCGCTTTCGCTCGCGATCGCGCAGATCGCACGCGGCGACATGACCGGAGCCGGCGTCACATTCAACGCGGTGCCGCGGACGATCCTGGACGACTACGAACGCGCAGAGGTCGGCTATTGGCGGGCCAGGGCACTGGAGACATCCGATCGAGTGGCTGCGGTGCGTGCTTACCTGCCAGTTCTCCGCGCCAAAGTTCCAACTCACTTCGCCTACCTCGCCCGGCAGCGCTTCGCGTCAGCCGCACTCCGTCCGCAGGTGGAACGCGAGATCGCGCTGCGCAGCGCGCAGGTGGCCAATTTGATCAAGGCCCGGCAATTTGCCCTGGCGAAGGATGTGGAGACCGACCGGCTTCTGCTCACGCCCGCAGGCGCCAGCGTAGACACGACGGTCCTGGCGTCGATCTATCGCGAGATTCCGGCCTACCGCGGGGTGCTCGAACTGACTCCGGAAGCGATGCCGGCGTTACCTCTGGCTCCCACCGTCGATCGCGCATCGAAACTGATGGCCCTCGGACTGTTCGACGAAGCCGAGGACGGAATCAGCGCGCGATGGCCGGCCCGGGGACAGCGAAACCTGCTCACCCGTTCCGTCGCGCTCAACCGCGGCTCGATCTCCCGCGAATCGATTGTCGCAGCGGAGTTGCTCGCGAAGACCCTGCCCGTGGACTTTCTTCCCGACCTTCTTCCTCTGACTGCACGCCAGCTTCTCTATCCGCGCTACTTCGCGTCTTACATCGAGAAGGATTCGGCGACGTACGATGCCGATCCGACCCTGGTGCTGTCGATCATGCGGGAAGAGTCCCGCTTCAACCCCCGGGCGAAATCTCAGGCAGCAGCACGCGGCCTGCTTCAGTTCATCATCACGACGGCCAACGACATCGGGCGGCAGGTCGGCCTCGTCGAGGTCGAACCGGAAGACCTGTACGATCCACGCATCATCATCCAGTTAGGCGCCAAGTACGTGGCCACCCTCTCGAAGCAGTTCGGTGGCGATCGCTACCGGACCGCCGCCGCCTACAACGCCGGCCCCCGCCAGGTCGCTCTCTGGTCGCGACTGCAGCCAGCCGCGGGCCCCGACTACTTTCTCTCGTCGATCAATTTCGATGAGACCAGGCACTACGTCCGCAAGGTGATCAACTCCTACGAGCGCTACGCCGAGATCTACGGCAAGCCGGGTGCGACTGGAGGAGTGCGGGCGGAACCCTGAACTGCAGTTCCTCGGGGTTCCTCGGGTTCCTCGGTTCCTCGGGAGGCCATCCGCAAACACGAACTTGAACACCCGAGGAACCGAGGAACTCCGAGGAACTCCGAGGAACCGAGGAACTTCTACCCAATCACTCGTTCGTACAGCTCTCGATACCGCGGCACGACGCGGTTCTCGTCGAACAGGTCGATGGCCATCTCGCGACCCCGCTTTCCCATCCGCTGGCGCAGCTCGTCGTTCCTGAGAATTTCGATTGCCCGTTCCGCCATGCCGCGGACGTCGCCCACCGGGCGGAGGTAGCCGGTTTCGCCGTCGGCCACGACCTCGGGCAGGCCTCCCGTATCCGTCGCGATGACCGGCACCTCGGAGGCCAGCGCCTCGAGTGCGGCCATGCCGAACGACTCGGATTCTGAGGGGAGGAGAAACAGGTCCGAGCCACCCAGAACCTCCTCGAGGTTCGGGACGTTGCCGAGGAAGTAAACGCGGTCGCGAAGGTTATGTTCGCGCGTCCAGGCTTCGGCGCGTGACCGCTCCGGGCCGTCTCCGATCATGAGCAGCTTGGATGGAACTTCCCGCGAAATCAGCCCGAACGTCTCAACGACATCCATCACCCGCTTGACCGGTCGGAAGTTCGAAACGTGGCAGACCAGCTTTTCCCCGCCACGCCGGAACATCTCGCAGATCTTTCCATCGCGGCGATGGAAGCGCTGCGGATCGACGAAGTTCGGGATGACCTCGATCGCCTTGTCGGTCGAGAAGTTCCGGATCGTCTCCACCTTCAGCCAGTCCGAGACTGCCGTCACTGCATCGGACACTTCGATGCCGAACCGCGTGATCGGCAGGTAGCTTTCATCCCGGCCGACCAGGGTGATGTCGGTTCCGTGCAGCGTCGTGATGACCTTCAGGTGATCGGACTTCAGGATCTGTTTCGCCAGGTGCGCGCTGATCGCGTGGGGAATGGCGTAATGAACGTGAAGGACATCCAGCTTTTCATACGTGGCCACCTCCGCCATCTTCGTCGCCAGGGCGAGGGTGTACGGCGGGTAGGCATCGAAGAGCGGGTAAGTCGTCACCGTGACTTCATGAAAGTGAACGCGTTCATGAAGCATGTTCAGGCGCGAAGGCAGCGCATAGCTGATGAAGTGCACGTCGTCGCCCCCGCGGGCCAGCGCCATGCCCAGCTCGGTCGCCACGACGCCGGAGCCGCCGAAGGTGGGGTAGCAGGTGATTCCGATCTTCATCGCGTTCCGGTCCCTGCTAACTGACTTCGCGTCCCGCGTAGGCGCCGATGATGTCGTCCACGCGCGGTGGTTGCTTCGTCACGAACGGCTCGCCGAACGTTGCACCGATCTGTGCGCCGTAGTGCCGCCCGCGCGCTTCGATCATCTCGAGGAACTTCGGGTCGGAGATGAAGGTCTTCGGCTCCTTCGACTTCGGGTCGAAGAACTGCGACTTGAACTTGAGCACGGCCCTCATCTTCGTCTTCCACGTGTCGGTGACATCGACGATGAAGGTCGGCGCGACGGTGTAGTTCTGAAGGTAATAGATGACGGCCTGCGGCCGGAATGCGGGAACGCCGGTCTCGAGTGCGCGCAGCCCGGCGTAGAACGACGACTCCGTGACGATCCGTCCGGCGCGTGTGTGATCGGGATGGCGATCGTCGGGATAGGGCGCGAAGACGACACGCGGCCGCGCGCGGCGCACGACGTCGATGACCTGCAGCTCCTGCTCGCGACCGGTCCGCAGCGCACCATCTCCGAAGTCGAGATGGATGCGGAACGTCGCACCGAGCGCCTTCGCCGATGCCGCCGCCTCGCGCTCGCGCGTCTTCGGCGTTCCTCGGGTGCCCATCTCGCCACGCGTGAGATCGACCATCCCGGCGCGAAGGCCATCTCGAACCGACCTGGCCAGGGTCGCGCCTGCGGCGAGTTCGATGTCGTCTGGATGCGCCGCAAAAAAAAGAAGATCGACGGGTGTCACGGAATCGGGCTGCCTGCTCGTAGCCATCGTCGCGGAGTCTACACCGACACGAGCGCGCAATCGGTGAGGTCAGGGCCTACGCATTCGACGAGATTCGAGACCAGTGCACTGCCAGAGCGGGCGTACCACGCATACCAGCTGACGACGCGCTCCTGTACGTGACCATCGGGATGAAACGTCGCCACAATTTCCTTCACGGCACGATGGCGCTCCGCATCCTTCCTGACCACGGCGCGAATGGAGCGCTCGGTCAGCTTCCTGAAGTGATATTCGAGATGATCGGCGGACCGCTGGATCGATCGTTCCAGTGAACGATCGGCAGGGAGCACCAGCTCACGGACCCGCGCCAGTTGCCGTCCGAGCTGTTCTTCCGCCTCGGCTGTCACCCCGCGGAGCGCGGCGATCCGTTCCGCCTCGGCCGGCTCGAGAATCGCGTCGGCATCGCTGAAGATGGCGGCGACATCGAGTCCCAGCCGATCGAGATGACGCAGCACCCGCGCTGGCGCCACGAGCGCGTGACCTCGAAGTGCGACGCGCGGCATGCGAATCCCGAGCATCGGATGGAGCACGGCAATCTGTGCGTAATACGCGACCTCTGCCGGCCCGCCAACGAACACGTCCGGCTGCAGCACCGCGTCCTGGAGGAGAGGGCGAGTCATTGCGGAGGTCGAAACCCGCTCTGGTGCGAGCCCCTCTGCGGTCTCGACCGGCGACCGCTCTCCGCGGGAGTCGATCTCGAAGAAGAGTGTGTACCCTCCCACTTCACGCGCTTCGATCTGCGGTGCATATCCGGCGGCCCGGATCTCATCGCTGCGCTGCTCCAGCGCGCGCTGGACCTCCTCGACGCGCCTCGACACCTCCGCAAAGACGGCGCCTCCCGCCTGCCTCAGTGCGGGCAGCAGCGAGTCGATCAGGACGACTTCACTTCCGAATACCTCGGCGATCAGCGCTGCGAACGAATCGCGAAATGTGAGTGACCGATCGAGCCATGATGGCGCTGTGCCGCCGAGCGCTCGTACGAAGCCCGCGATCAGCGGATCGGGGAGCGTGAGCGCTCCGACCATCGCCCGGTCGGGCGAGGTACGGCGCGAGCGCAGCTGAATCAGGTCGCGCTGAAGTCCGAGGCGCGCCTGCTCCGTCGCAAGCGAAGCGGGAATGGCCAACTGCGCGACTTCATCGAAGTCATGATCCTCGGTCGCGAGCCAGAACATTGCAACGGCGCGCTCACCGCGGCTCTCGGCCTCGCGCTTCATGCGAAGCAGCGTGGCAAGCTTCGAGAGCGTGTAGAGCGGGCCGCCCGCAAACCCGACCTGCTGTCCCGCAACGAAGGTCGCTGCACCGGCGGCCCAGGCTTCCACGGAACCGCGAGCGTCAATTCCCCATCGTGCGTTGGAGAGGATGATCGCCTCGCTCAGGGTGGCCGGTACCACCCGGGCCTCTCGATTGCGCGGCGCAGGGTCCGGGATGAAACGGGTTGCATGTTCCTTCCCATCGAGCCTGTCGAGTACGAACCGGTTCATGCCGGGATAGCGCGACAGCGGCAGGACCAGCCGGCCGCTGCTCATCATCGGCGGCTCCCGATCAGGATCAGCCGTGGGGAATCCCGCTGGAATGTCGAGCCGTCGAAATCTCCAAATGCCGCTTTGATCAACATTCCGCACGATGTGAACATGGCAGAAATCTCGTCGAGATCGTAGCCCCGGACACGCTCGAGATAGCGCTTGTGACCGATTGTGATCCGTTTGTTGAACGATCTGTCCGAGGAATCGAACCAGCGGACGATGTTCACGACTCCCATCGGCGACTCGATCGTTTCCTTCTGCACGAGACGTTCGAGTTCACGATGAACGTTGAGGTAGTCGAACACGAAGCGGGCGCCGGGCCGGAGCACGCGGGCCATCTCCCGAACGACCTGCAGGTTTTCATCCTCCTCGGCAAAGTAGCCGAAGCTAGTGAAAAAATTGACGAGCCCTGCGAAGCTGTCGTCGCAGAACGGGAGCGATCGCATGTCGGCGCGCGCCAGAGCCATTGATCCGTACTCCACGATCCCTGTCCGGAGCAGCGTGTAGGAGAGATCACAACCAACCGCGCGGTATCCGCTGGTGGTCAGTTCCTGAAGGTGCCGCCCCATTCCGCAGGCGAGGTCGAGCACCGGCCCCTCGAGGGCGCCGACCTGCGCCTGAAAAAAAGCGACCTGGCGACGCGCTTCTTCTTCATCGCGGTGCGCGTACAGCTCGAGATACTCCTCGCCGAACCATTCCTGATACCAGGCCATCAGCCGTGGAGTGTAGCCGAGCCGAGGCTGTAACTGGCCCGGGCCTGCCGCGCAATGCAGTGAACGTCAGCGCAGCTGATCGAGCGCCCTTTCCAATACCTGCTGATGCTGCCGCGCACGCGAGAGCGCTTCTTCGATCGACTCCACGACTGCTTTTGCATTCGTCAGCATCATCTCGATGTCATCGCGCATTGATGGCTGCGATGCCACTGCCGCAGCTGCTGTAAACGGGTTCGTCGCGTCCGGCAACTCCGGCTCCGCCTCGTCTTCGACTGCGGTGAATGGATCGAACTGGGGCGCGTGTACCTCTTCGACTGGGTCTGCGGCGAACGGATCCTCATGATCCTCATCCGGCTCCACAGAGGAGGCGGACATCTGGCCAAACGGGTTCTCGTCCTCCGGCTCCACGACCGGCTCGATGACCGGTTCGATGACCTGTTCAACGACTGGCTCGAATGGCACGACCTCGACCGGCCGCGGCGCCGGATGCGCGGCCGCAGGTGCCGCTGTCGGTACCGATGTCGTCCCTGACTCGCCACGCATCGACAGCTTCGGAGTTCCTGCGGAAGAATGGGTCACGCCGGCGCGCGCCGACATGTCGGGCCTCATCAGCGGCGGTTCGTCGTACAGCGTCACGTCGACGTTGTGCTTGAGATTGTCGAGGATGCGCGTGACCGCGGCTCGCAGCGTCGCAGTCACGCCGGTGCCGGTGACGGCGGCGGCTTCCACGACCGGCGCGGTTCCGGTGTTCATGTACGCCGCCATCGTTTCCACCGGATCGACTCCGGGAAGGTCGCGCTTGTTCGCCTGATAGACGATCGCGACCTTGTCGGGATCGATGCGGTTGAGGCGAAGGTTCGTCCTCAGATTTTCGAGACTGTCGAGGTTCGATTCCCGCATCGAACTCTGCGAGTCCGCCACGAAGACCACCCCGTCCGCACCGCGAAGCACCAGCTTGCGCGTCGCGTCGTAGAAGACCTGACCCGGAACCGTGTAGATCTGGACGCGGACTTTCTGCCCACCGATCGTTCCGAGTTCCATCGGCATGAAGTCGAAGAACAGCGTCCGGTCAGTTTCCGTCGCCATCGAGATCATCTTGCCCTTGTTCTCGAGCTTCGGGTTGCCGTAGATCTTCTCCAGGTTCGTGGTCTTTCCGCACAGGCCGGGACCGTAGTACACCAGCTTGACGGTTACTTCGTTAATGGCCTTGTTGATCAGGACCATGGCTCTCTTTTCTCCTGCGGGGCATGAAATGTTAACCCGGATGAATCATCCACGGCTCGCGGACCTTGGTGTCAGCAGGAACGCCGGGCCGCGGCGACGCTGTTCCGCAGGTCATCCCGATCCTTCGGCGCGATCGGATGGATTACTCAGGGGCTGGATTTTTTGCAGCCTCTCAGTGGCCGACGGACTCGATTTGCGGAATGAGGTACTGGTAGACCGCGTCGGGAACAACCGTCTGCCAGTGGCCAGTCATCCTGGCTGCGGCAACCACTCCGAGGAAGATGAACGCGACGGTGGCAGCGATCGCACGCGGTCCGATTCGCGTGTGGCGCATGCTGACCTGCAGCGCGCCTCGCGCGGGACAGACGGCGACACACTCCATGCAGAGAGTGCACTCCGCCGACCGGATCGCCGGTTTCACGTCAACCGGGAGGCGTGCCGGGCAGGCCTTCGCACATTTTGC
>JBKJVD010000064.1:0-10719 GCA_046590585.1 Thermoanaerobaculia bacterium
TCCTGGTCTTCCCCTCGAAGGCGCGACGGCCGGTGGCCATCTCGTACAGCAGCGCGCCGAACGCGAAGATATCGGTGCGCGCGTCGGCTTCCTCACCCGCGAGTTGCTCGGGCGCCATGTACTGGAACGTCCCGAGAATGGTTCCTTCCTGCGTGAGCGGCTTGTGCTCGGTGGCTCCGTCGAAACTCACGGCGGATGACGCCGCGGACTTGGCGAGACCGAAGTCGAGAAGCTTCGCGCCGGACTTTGTGATCACGACGTTGCCCGGCTTGAGATCGCGGTGCGTGATGCCGGCACGATGCGCGCGGTCGAGCGCGGCGGCAACTTGCGCGCCGTAGCGCAGCACGTCGGTGATCGGCAGAGGACCGCGCGAAAGCCGATCGGCCAGCGACTCGCCTTCGAGCAGTTCCATGACCAGGTAGCTCGTTCCGTTCTCGTGACCGATATCGTAGAGCGTGCAGATGTTCGGATGATTGAGCTGCGAGATCGTCTTCGCCTCGCGCTCGAAGCGCGCGCGGAACTGCTCGTTCTCCGCAAGCGCCGCCGGAAGGACCTTGATCGCCACCTGGCGATCGAGTCGCGTGTCGCGAGCGCGCCAGACCTCGCCCATTCCGCCCGCGCCGATCCGTGAAACGATCTCGTAAGGCCCGAGCCGTGTGCCGCTGTCAATCTGCATCGTCAATGGTCAGGGATCGGGCGGGATCATACAGGAGAGGGGGGGTTGAGCTCGGGCCGGGCAAGTCCTGGTGCCTGAATCGAAATGCAAAGCTCCGGCCCCAATCAGTCTCCACCGTCGACATGAGTCTTTTCGAGGAACAAACCCGGGAGCAGAGTTTCGAGCAGGGTGAAGGAATGCCGGGACGAACGTGGCTGCACCTCACCCCTGAGTGGATTCCGAACGTGATCCGGATGACAACTTTCCGCGGCTGCGCGGAGCGATCCGCGACCTGGTGAGATGTGTCGTCGCCGTGCCGATGTCCGTCGACCCCGCCGTAACGGGGATCATCGAGTTCTACAGTCGCGTCGAACGCGAACGCGACGAACGGACGATCGAATTACTGACCGCGATTGCGCTGGCGTTCAGCCATCTGAGCGGTACGCTGCGGTCGGCAGCCTCACGTTCGGATTAACCCGCCGCGACCGCCTGGGCGACGGTGCGATCCCCTTTGATCTCATTCAGGCGGAACTTGCCCGCAACTCCCGATTCGTAATGCAGGAATCGAGTCGAGCGCGGCGGCGACGTGCGCGCCGTCGCGCAGCAGTGCTGCCACTCACCGCTGATCGGACACTTCAGTGACAGGCAGAGGACCGCGCGAAAGACGATCGGCCAGCGACTCGCCTTCGAGCAGTTCCATCACCAGGTAGCCCGTTCCGTTCTCGTGACCGATGTCGTAGAACGTGCAGATGTTCGGGTGATTGAGCTGCGAGATAGTCTTTGCCTCGCGCTAGATTCCGCCAGCGGCGATTCGCGATTTATTTCGTAGGTCCGAGTCGTCTGCCGGGTTCGATCGACATCAACGAAGTCCTTCGACGATGAAGAGGTCGGTGATCATCTTCGTCACTGTATAGGTATACGCGTCACCGTCGGAATTGATGCTCACCTCGATTGGCCCGGCCATCCCGGATGTGTCGACCGAGACGATTTCCTTCCAGGGAGTTGCGATGCCCGTCGCGACCTCCAGTCGTTGGATTCTGACTGGTATCTCGCCCGGTGAACGAACGTAGAGGAACCGCGAATCAGAGCTCCAGCCAAGGGGGCGGTATGAAACCGGAACCTCGCGAAGAAACTGGCCCGTGAGCGAGTAGACGCTGGTCGCGGCGTTACCTTTGACAATCGCCACCGCGAGTCCGTCCGGCGAGACGAGCGGGAGGCCCGCAGGTGCGTGCTCAATCGGCAGTCGAGAGCGTTTACCCGAGTCAATCTCCTGAACGTAACAGTCGACCGATCCCGGCTTGACCGACTCGATCAACAGCATCCTGCGACCGTCCGGGAGCAAGGCCGCAGTCCTTTCGACGGGTGAGAGATTCCCGATGGCTTGGCTCGACTCCGACTCAGTTCCATACAGAAAGAGTTTCTGCTGCGTACTGATGATGAGAGCCAGAACCGATTTTCCGTCGCGCGAGAAGCCGCGCGGTTCCCCTTCCCCGAGCCGGGTCGGAGCTGCACCATTCAGGGGACGCAGGTACGTGTCGTAATAGCGGCTGGCGTCTCCGCCGTAATTGACCAGAAGTGCGTTCTTCCCGTCCGCTGATATGTCGCGCACTGCCGACCATCCGCCGAACGACAGGTCACGTTCACGCTGCTCGCCCCGTCCGAGGCCTCGAATCGTGCTGACGATGGCGGCGTTGGCAACGAGCACTCTTCCCAGATGATCGACATCGTGCAGGATCAGATTGGACGGAGTGCGCCAGACCGGGCGAGGCTCGGCGCCTTCATGAACAGCGTAAATCGACCAGGCTCCGTTCACGCGGGCACCGGTGAACCAGACCTCGCCACCGCCGGGCGACCAGGCCAGCCCTTCTAACCCGGACCAGTCCAGAAGCATGTCGCTCTTTTTTCCGCCGAGCGTCAGGAGAGAGACGTTTCCGCGATTGTCGCCGTAGACCGGATGATCGAGGAACGCCACGCGGTCACCCTTTGGCGAGAAGCGGGGATAGGTGATGAATCCTGCGGTGCGATACAGGACCTTGCCGATCGGATACTCGAGTCGGTCTTCGTTTCCCACGCGCCTGACGACGAGCAGACCGTCGCCGCTCGGATGCCAGTCAGCCCAGCTGACGCCGTCGAGCACCTTGCGGAACGAACTGCCGAGCAGCGGGGCCTTGGCGAGATCGCCGCTGGTTCGCCAGTATTCAAACGTACGGCCGAGCGATATGGCCAACTCACCCTTCGAGGAAATACCGAGGAGATCGGCGTCCGGAAACTGGAGGGGGACCGACTCCGAACCCTGCAGGCGTCGCTGAAACATCTTGAGTGGCGCCCCATCCCAGGCCGCGCCATAGACGATGGTCTGGCCATCGGGTGCAAAACGCGCCGAGCGGATGGTTCCGTTGCGGAATGTCAACTGGCGGACGGACGGCTGCTGCTGCGGTCTCGACGATCGGCCCACGAAAAACAAGAGTGCCATCAAGGCTGCGGCGGCAACTGCGGCGAGGGCCATGGAGAGCTTTCGGCCTGATGGAATCGGCGCTGCTTGAATCGCACTCTCATGACCCGAGGAACTGCTCGAAAGGGAATCGAGAGCAAACGACAGATCACGGGCCGACTGAAAGCGCTCAGCGGCGCTTTTTTCGAGACAACGATGGATGATCCGCTCGGTTGCCAGCGATCCGTGAGGGCCGGAGGCTTTCATCTCCGGCGGATCCTCTTTGAGAATGGCGTTCATCGTCTCCACCGACGAATCGCGTGTGAAGGCGCGCCGGCCGGAGACCATTTCATAAAGAATCGCCCCGAACGAAAAGATGTCCGTGCGATGGTCAACCTGTTGACCTCGTACCTGCTCGGGCGACATGTAGCCGGCCGTCCCCATGACCGTGCCAGGCGACGTATCTCTGCGCGCGGTCTTGTCGTCAGAAGCTTCTTCCGGCCTCGTCAGCTTGGCCAGACCAAAGTCGAGAATCTTGAGGCGGCCGTCGGCGGTGACGATCACGTTTTCCGGCTTCAGGTCGCGATGAATGATCCCCTTGTCATGCGCCGCGGCCAGACCATCAGCCATCTGCACGGCATACTCGATCGCCTTGCGCGGCGGGATCGTCCCCTCGTCAATTTTTTCGCGGAGGGTCTCGCCTTCGAGCAGTTCCATGACGATGAAAGGAGCACCGTCGTGCTTACCGAGTTCGAAGATGGTGACGAGGTTGGGATGGTTCAGTGTTCCAGCGGCGCGCGCTTCCAGCTCGAAACGATGGAGTCGATCGGCATTCTCGGCAGCGGAAACAGGCAGCACCTTGATGGCTACGTCGCGCCCGATCTGGCTGTCGCGCGCGCGCCAGACCTCGCCCATGCCGCCCGCACCGATACGAGAGACGATCTCGTACGGGCCAAGCCGGGTGCCACTGGCGATCTGTGTGGTCAATGGGTGAGGGGATCAGGCGCGATCATACAGGAGAGGGGCGGGATGACTCGGGCCGGGCAAGTACCGGTGTCTGAATCGAAATGCAAAGCTCCGGCCCCAATCAGGCTCCAATCAGTCTTCGGACGAGACAACGTCGCCTGACTCCGCGCCGCACCGGATGTTGAAAGACGGAAGCGGTCCAAGCCGCTCCGGATGACAGCCGTTTCCCCGACGAAGCGAACGGCGTAGCCTCCGCGCATGCACACGGTCGTTCTTGCAACGATGTCAGGGACGGTGACGTTCGTCGACGCGGCGCTCGGCCTCGCGATCGCAAGCGTGCTCGCGATGCTCATCTCGATTAACACGCGCTGCCGGCGTGACGCGCATGCGGCATGGGTGGCGAACGCCGCGCTGACCGAGGGGACGGTGGTGAGCGTTGGGAGGGCGGTGATGCCGACACGATGACGGATTACACGCCGGTGATCGTCTATCGGGTGAACGATCAGGACTTTTCGATCGACGGCCAGCCATCGCAGGAACGAAAGTTCGAAGTCGGCGCACGCGTCACGGTCGCGTACGAACCGCGACTTCCATCGTCCGCAAGTGTGGCCGCAACGGACGACACCACCAGCGTCGACCGTTGGATGGGCCTCGTTCTGTTCTTCGTCGCCGCGCTGATTGCAACCATCGTCAGCGCCGTCGTGCGGAACTGAACGAGTGATGAGGTACAGCGAACAGCGAAGCTCCGTCCCGAAAGATCCTGGTTTGGGAAAACGGGCCGCTTCCGCTCGCGGCGCGAGTGTCGAGTTGCACAGTGGCTCAGCTCACACCCGCCGCAAAGCGACGCCTTCGCGATATCCTCCTCCGCGAGGAGAACCCGATGCCTTTTCGAAGACTGCTGTCCGCTCTTTTGCTTGCCCTTGTTGCCCTTCCGGCATTTGCGGGTGAAGCGATCCCTTCGATTTCGATCGATGACCTCTACAAGATCATCACTCCGTCGGACCCTCAGATCTCGCCCGACGGAAAGACCATCGTCTTCATTCTCAGTCGCGCCAACAAAGCCGAGAATCGCAATGACAGTGATCTGGTTGCGATCGATATCGCGACGGCGGTACAGCGGACGCTGACCTTCGAGCGCAAGAAGCTCTCCTCTCCCCGTTTCTCTCCTTCCGGCGACCGCCTGGCTTTTCTGGCCAAAGCTCCTGGAGAGAAAGGAGAGGAACAGATCTACGTCCTGCCGATGAATGGCGGTGATGCGCGACGCGTCACCGACGCGGCAGCGGGCGTCCAGCATTTCGCCTGGCGTCCCGACGGACGCGCCATAGCTTTCGCTTCTTCTGACGAAGCGCCGAAACGGAAAGACGAGGAAAAGAATCTCGACGCCTTCGAGATCACCAATCACGATCTTCTGGTGAGCGGCGAGATTCGCGCGGCTCACCTCTGGGTCGTCAATCTGGAATCGGGAGAAGCAAAGCGGGTGACCTCGGGTTCCTGGAGCCTTCCCATTGCCGAACCTCCCGGTCCCGCTCCCAGTCCACTCTCCTGGTCGCCGGACAACAAATCGGTTCTCATCACGAAGCAGAAGACGCCAGTCTATGGAGACAGCGATCTGAGCGTGATTGCCATTGCCGATACAAACAGTGGCAAGGTCCGAGAGATCACCGGCAAACCGAGTCTGGAGGGAGTGGGCAGTTTCTCGCCGGACGGTACCAGGGTCGCCTACTGGTATCCGCGTGAGGGAGACGCTACCAACGAGACCGAGATCTACGTGGCGCCCGCCGCGGGGGGGCCGGGAAGGAGCGTGACGAGGTCCATTGACCGCAGCATCACCCGGGCCCTCTGGATGCCCGACGGAAAATCGCTGCTGGTGGGGGCGCATGATCGGGACCTCGTCGCGCTGTGGGTTCAGCCACTCGATGGCGCGCCACGTCGTCTCGATCTTGGTGAAGTCAGCCCGTCATGGTCGTACTGGGTGGACATGTCCGTCTCATCCGGCAACGCCATCGCCTTCACAGGCAGCGAACCGAATCATCCGCGTGAGCTTTACTTCATGGAATCGCTCGACGCCAAGCCGCGCAGACTGACTACGTTCAATGACGAGATCGCGCAACGGGCCACGGCACGAGTCGCTGAGATCTCATGGAAGAACGATGGCTTCGACGAGAACGCGATCGTCCTTTACCCACCCGGTTTCGACGCAGCGAAAAAGTACCCGCTGGTTCTCCTGATTCACGGTGGACCGAACTCCTCGTCCGTCCGGACCTTCAGCCTGCCCGCGCAGGCCATGGCCGCGCGCGGCTGGATCGTCTTCCAACCCAACTATCGCGGCAGCGACAACCTCGGGAACGCCTACATGCACGCCATCGCCAATGACTCGGGCGAGGGGCCGGGACGGGACGTCCTGGCAGGAATCGACGCCCTCAAGAAGGGCGGCTTCATCGATGAGAAGAAAATCGCCGTGTCGGGATGGTCGTATGGCGGCTACATGACCTCCTGGCTGATCGGACACTACGACATCTGGAAGGTTGCGGTATCGGGCGCGGCCGTCAACAACCTGGTTCACGAATACGCTTTGTCCGACAACAACGTCACCGTGCGCTACGGCCTCGGCGGCTCCCCGTACGACCCTAAATACGCAAAGGCCTACATCGAGCAATCACCAATCACCTACGCTCATCGCGTCAAGACACCCACCCTGATTCTCACCAATACAGGAGACGTACGCGTTCCCGCCACACAGTCATTCGAGATGTACCACGCGCTCAAGGACAACGGAGTGGAGGTGAAGTTCTTCGCGTATCCGGTGGGAGGACATTTCCCCGGCGACCCTGCGCGCTCGGCCGATGTCTATCGACGGTGGATCGCGTGGATCGAGGAGCACTTCGCGAAGTAGTGGGCAGGCTCTCCTGCCTGTCCAGGAGAGCAGGAGAGCGGGAACGTGAACGCTTTCAGACGGCGGTGAGGGGAGACGCGCCCGAGAGCTGAGCGCGGAAATAGTTCTTCAGCTCAGTCCATCGGAGCGAGGGCGAGCGTGTCACTCAGGGAGATCCGCAGTCCAGTTCCGAATCACCTCGACAGGAGGAGAGGTCTCCTTCGAGGAATCCTGGAGCACGAGGAACCGCTTGCCGTCCGAAGCAAACGGCGGGCTCGTCTTTGCGCCGGACAAGCCGAGCTTTACAGGCGTTCCGATCTCGACCGTATCGCCGAGCTTCACCGGAACCGCCATCACCGCATCGGGAGGCGTCATAAAAAAAATCTCGCTTCCATCGGAGCTCCAGATTGGCGTCACGCCGCCATCGCGCGAGACCTGAAACTTACGGCCGGCGTTGGGAAAGTCGACGAGGTACACCTCCGGTCGCCCCGACTCGTTCGACGAATAGAGAACCCAGCGCCCGTCAGGCGAGAATCGCGATCCCCCTTCGTCGTATTGAGTCTTCATGAAGTCCCGGACTTCGGCTTTCGCGTCGTCGAGACGAACGTAGGTCAGGTCGAAGCCCGTGCCGGTTCGCTGCGAGCTGCCGAGAAGAACCGTTCCGTCGGGAGACCAGTCCTCGGCGGCAAAACTGGCCGATTCGAGCAGCACCTTATCGGTGCGCGCACCCGAGACCGGCTGCAGCCAGAGAGAGCTTGCGGCCCAGCCTGTTCCCTTCGTGCCACCGCCCGCAGTGCCACTCAGGCTGGACACCGCGAGGCGCTGCCCGTCCGGTGAAAAGGCGCAGTTGATCGGCGACGGGAACTTGCTGAAGGTAGCGCGACGCGTCTGCCTGGTCGTCGCATCCACAATCCAGAGGTCGAACGACGCCGATGCCGCCTCCTCGCGCAAGAGTGCGACCTGCCTCAGATCGCGGCTGACGGAGGCAATACCGAATGAACCCGAGTCGGACAGGGTCTCGATGAGCCGGCCGTCACGGTCAAACCACGCCAGCGAATTTTCCGCGGCGACTTCATGGCGAAACGCGAGTAAACCGGTCTGCGAGATCGAGAAGTCACCGAGGTCGCGCGGGTTGTAGTAGCTCAAATTCTCGGCAATCGGCGAGATCGCGCCACTGAGGGAGAGGCTGTCGAGATCGAGATGTTGTGCGAGGAGGTTGCCGTCGCGCACGAAGAGCAGCCGCCCGCCGAAAAACTGGGCATTGGATGCGTGCTCGAGGACCTGCCGAGGCGTGGCTCCATCGAGGGAGCCCGCCATCAGGCGGCCGAACGCCTCGGTCCTGCTTTGCCGCTCGATGAACAGAAATCGCTTCCCGTCAGGAAGGAAGAGGGGGTTTCGATGCGTGAATTCCTCGCTGCCGGGCTTCGTCACCGTCGTCGCGGTGCCGCCGTTTTCCGAGACTCTCATCAGTGGACCCTGGATGTCCGGTGCGAACAGGATCACCCCTTCACGGCTCCACGAGCCTCCGCGTCCCTGGTGCGCCTCGGCGAGCACTTGAACCGCCCCTCCCGCCGCGTCCACCCTCCGGAGTTTACCGCCCGCAAAGAATCCGATGGCGCGGCTGTCGGGTGACCAGAACGGGAACGAACCATCTTTTGTGCTATCGAGAACCGTCGACTTTCCGGTTGAGAAATCGTAGATCGAGATGAACGTGTCGCTCTTCCGTACGACGAGCGTCGCCAGCCTCGTGCCGTCCGGGGAGAGTGCGACTGGCCCCGAAACGACCGAAGCCGAAACGAGTCCGGCCGGCCAGGCAACGGAGGCATGGAACGGCCGCGCGGCGTCGGTCGCGCGCATGCGCGCGACCATCCAGCCGCTCACGCCGATGGCGATCAGCGCGAAGAGCGCGGCAATGACCCATGCAAGCTTTTCCCGGGTCTTTCGCCGGAGCGTCACCGTCGTCGCGACGCCCGCCTGCGATCCCGCTTCGCTCAGCCACCGAAGCTCGCTCGCGACGTCGTGCGCCGACTGCCAGCGGTCGTCGGGATCCTTCTCGAGGCACTTTTTGACGATGTGGTCGAGCGCGGGGGGCGACATCGACGCGATCGACGAGATCGGCGCAGGGTGCGCCGAGACGATCGCGGCGATCAGACTCGTTCGCGTGCTTCCCTCGAACGCGCGCCTTCCCGTCGCCATCTCGTAGAGCAGCGCGCCGAACGCAAAGATGTCAGTTCGCGCGTCGGCTTCCTCACCCGCGAGTTGCTCGGGCGCCATGTACTGGAACGTCCCGAGAATGGTTCCTTCCTGCGTGAGTGGCCGGTGCTCGGTGGCTCCGTCGAAACTCACGGCGGATGACGGCGAAGCTGAGGACTTGGCGAGACCGAAGTCGAGAAGCTTCGCGCCGGATTTTGTGATCACGACGTTGCCAGGCTTGAGATCGCGGTGCGTGATTCCGGCACGATGAGCGCGGTCGAGCGCGGCGGCGACCTGTGCACCGTAGCGCAGCACTTCAGTGAGAGGCAGGGGACCGCGCGAAAGACGATCGGCCAGCGACTCGCCTTCGAGCAGTTCCATCACCAGGTAGCTCGTTCTGTTTTCGTGACCGATATCGTAGAGGGTGCAGATGTTCGGGTGATTGAGCTGCGAGATCGTCTTCGCCTCGCGCTCGAAGCGCGCACGGAACTGCTCGTTCTGCTCGAGCGCAGCCGGTAGGACCTTGATCGCCACCTGGCGGTCGAGTCGCGTGTCGCGCGCGCGCCAGACCTCGCCCATTCCGCCGGCGCCGATTCTCGAGACGATCTCGTACGGGCCGAGCCGCGTGCCGCTTTCAATCTGCATCGTCAATGGTGAGAGGGATCAGTCGGGATCATACAGGAGAGGGGCGTGACAGCTCCGGCCCCTTCGCGCGTTCAGGGAATGTCCGCCACGAAGCGCGTGACTCCCTGCTCTCCACCGAGGTAGCCTCGGCATATGCAGCGGACCATTCATCCGAGGCACGAACGAGCGAGGGAGCTGCGCAAGGCGCTCACGCCGAGTGAGCGAAGGCTCTGGGGCTGGTTACGCAATCGCTCGTTCGCTGGCTTCAAGTTCCGCAGGCAGTTCTCAATTGCCGGATGCGTACTCGACTTCTTCTGCCCGGAACTCGCGCTGGCGATCGAAGTGGATGGGCGCCAGCACGAGCAGGCGCAGATCGCGGAGCAGGACGAGGCGCGAAGCGCGCGCCTGCGAACGCTCGGCATCCGCGTCGTGAGAATCCCGAACGCGCTCCTGGCTCGAGATCCGTTGACGGTCGAGCAGCAGATCCGCCACTGGATCGAGACCTCGGCCGCGAAGAAGGGACTGACGGTGCCACCGAGACCGTCATGAGTCACGAGGATCCCCGAGAAGCGCGCGTTGTAAGACCAGGCTCGCGACGAGGGCCATCGTCCGTGTACCCCCTCTCCCGGCGATCAGCCGGGAGAGGGTGGCCGAAGGCCGGGTGAGGGCGTGCACGCGGACTCGCGCATACGAGGAGCCGCCGAAAGATCCGGCGTTCAGGGATGTCCACCACAAAGCGCGGCCTGAACTGACAGTGCAGCTGAGCGCCCTCACCCGGCCTTCGGCCACCCTCTCCCAGAGGGAGATGGGTGACTCGGAGGAGTGCAGTCGATGAAGCGGTCGACGAGGATCCACGGGAAGCGCGCGTAGTGATACCCACTCTCCCGCGACGAGGGCCATCGTCCGTGTACCCCCTCTCCCGGCGATCAGCCGGGAGAGGGTGGCCGAAGGCCGGGTGAGGGCGTGCACGCGGACTCG
>JBKJVD010000088.1:0-9040 GCA_046590585.1 Thermoanaerobaculia bacterium
GCAAGCCACTTCACGTTGTCGACGCTCGCGCTGGTTGACGCGTGTCCTCGCCCGTCGCCTGAGCTGAACCCTTACAATCACGACTGCGATGGATAAAGTCTTCCTTCTCTCATTCACGACACTGGTCACATTGGTGAACCCTCTCGCCGTGATTCCTGCGTTCATCACGCTGACCGAGGGAGCGTCGCGCAAGACGAGGATGAGAGTGGCGCTCGTGGCGGGCATTGCCTGCACTGCAGTGCTCTCCACGTTCCTCCTCGCGGGAAACTACGTCTTCCAGTTCTTCGGAATCACGGTTCCCGCATTCCAGATCACGGGCGGGATTCTTTTCTTCATCAGCGCGATGCGTACGCTCGTCGAGGATGACCGGCGCGCGTACAACGTCGGCGGGAACCAGAGGATGGAGGATCACGACGTGGAGAAGGCGGAACTCGATCCTGCGTCGATCGCAGTCGTACCGCTGGCGTTGCCGATGCTCTCCGGGCCGGGTGCGATCACATCGACGATGGTGCTCGTCAATCTCTACCCCAGGCTCGACCAGAAGCTCACCGTCCTCGCCGCAATCGCGTGTGTCGGCGCCGCTTCGTATCTCGTGCTGATGGCAGCGGTGCCGCTGTCGCGAATGGTCGGCGATCGCGGTCGCGCTGTGTTCTCGAAAATCATGTCGCTGCTGCTCGCGGCAATCGGCGTGCAGTTCATCCTGAATGGACTCAAGCCCGTGATCATGGAGATCCTGCGGGCGAGCTGATTGAGGGTTGCGCCAATGCCGGTGGCCTGAAGGCAGAAGGCAGAAACCAGAAACCAGAAGGCAGAACTTGGAATGGAGAGGACGTCAGTCCAACCTCTTTCCCCCCACGCTGGCGTCTCTCCTCAGAACGCGAATGGCGAGCCGCCGTTGCGGTCGAGCGCCTGTTGCGCCTGGACCTGCTGGGCGGCGAACTGCGGATCGAGGGACCGGGCGAGGGTAGCCAGTTCGGCATCATCGGACGCCGCGGCCGTGGCGCAGCGCCGGCGAAGCGTAGCCAGTTCCTGAGTCATGGCCAGTGCGTAGCCGCGATCGAACACCTGTCCCGGCAGGATCGCCAGGTTTTCGGCGAGAGCCCGATGACGGGTTTGGAGTGCAGAGTCGACAACGATGTGGCGCCGTGCGGCGACGGCTGCGAGCTGGCCATGGATCCGGGCCTGCCCGCCGGCGAGGGATCCACCGAGCTGCCGCGTGACCGGAGCCCAGGCCCTTCGCGCTGCGGTCCGTCCCAGCTCCGCGTTCGACTGCGTGATCTGCATCGCCTCGACGACGAACCTGCTTCCATCGAACGGCCCTGCAGACTGCTGCTTCTGGCGGCAGGCCGCAGGCATCAGCAGGGCAGCGACCAGGATCCACACTCGGAATCTCATCTCTGGCAAACGTCATCTTCAAGAATGAAACCAGCCCCCGCCAGGAGCGGCCTGCGCTAACCTGTGGGCCGTGAAATGCCTCTTCCTCGTCAACGCGCGATCCGGTGCGCGGCGACGACTCGACATCCACGATCTGGTGCGACAAGGCTGCCGCGATTGGCAGCCGGCCGCGACCATAATCGCGAGCGAACGGAAGGAAGACCTCGACGCGATCATGGAGAGCGCGGAGCAGGAGGGGGTCGACGTCATTTGCGCCGTTGGGGGCGACGGAACCGTCCATGAAGTGGCCAAGCGGCTCATCGGCCGCCATGCCGCCCTGGCAATTCTTCCGACCGGTTCCGGGAACGGGTTTGCGCGGCACCTCGGCGTCCCGCTCAATCCCTTGAAGGCGATCGACTCGATCTGCTCTGGCCGCATCGAGACCATCGACGCCGGTGAAGTCAACGGACTCCGGTTCCTGGGAACGTTCGGCGTCGGATTCGATGCGCTTGTGGCGCACCGGTTCGCGCAGCAGCATGCGCGCGGATTGCGAACCTATGTCACGGAGGCGGCCACCGCATATTTTTCCTACGTTCCGGAAACCTACCGCCTCACGACTGGAGGCAACGTCACGGAAGTCAGCGCGTTCGCGCTGGCCGTCGCCAACTCCAACCAGTACGGCAATGAGGCGAAAATCGCACCGCGCGCTTCTCTGCAGGACGGACTGCTGGACGTCGTGGCAATCAGCGCGCCTTCGATGTTCACTGCGCCATCGCTGCTCGCGCGCCTCTTCGGTGGTTCGTTCGACCGAGCCATGGGAGTCACGTCATTGCAGGTGGACGACATCCTCATCGAGCGGAGCCAGGAGGGAGCGGCCCACCTCGATGGTGAGCCGATCACACTTCCTTCCGTGATGCGGGTGCGGGTCCTCCCCCGGGCGTTGAAGGTCGTCGTGCCGATCGGCCGGCAGAACATTTAACCCGCCACTCAGACGCGTTTGACCTCGCCCACGTCGGGCCGCTTGCCGGTGATCATTCCCTTGACCACCTCGAAGAGCACGACGGGCTGCGGTTTGTTGATTTCAAGATACTGCGCGAAGTCGATGTCGACGCCGATCAGCATGAGGCGCGGATCATCAGCCGTGCCGTCCTTCTCGCCTCCTTCATCCCCGAACCAGGCGCGCCAGTCGGGACGATAGAGTTCAGCGATCTTCGCGCGATCGTCCGTGATCCGGGCGCGACCGGAGACCGAAACCCACTCCCTGGTGCGGTCGCGATAATAGGAGAGGCAGACATGCGCGTCGTTGCGGATCTCATCGAGTTTCGCAGAACGCTTGTCGGTCACGAACCAGAGGTCAGCGCCGTCCGCGCGGACCTGGTTCGCCATCGGTCGCGATAACAGCGCGCCGTCGGCGCGACGGGTCGTGAACATGGCGATTTCGATGTCTTCGATGTGCTCGAAAAGCTCGTCGAGGGTTCCCTTGCTCGTCTCGTTATTCATGCCTCGCACAAGAGCAAGGGAAAGGCCACGGAGGCGCGATCCCGCGCCCGTTGAGGCAACTCTGACAAAGGAGCCATCGACGTTACGGCGAGAGCCGCTCGATCACCCAGTCCTTCGGTTCGCGCAACCGGTAGCTGAAACGATCGTGGAGGCGATCGGTTCGTCCCTGCCAGAATTCGATCCAGACGGGGATGACGCGGAAGCCACCCCAGTGCGGCGGTCTCGGAACTGGACGGTCGCGATAGACCTCTTCGAGTTCGCGAACTCCGGCCTCCAGACCGTCGCGTCCCGAGATGACATGGCTCTGTTCCGAGACCCAGGCGCCGAGTTGACTGCCGCGGGGACGGGTCGCGAAGTAACGGTCGGATTCTTCCTCGGCCACCTTCACGGCCGCGCCTTCAATGCGAACCTGGCGTTCGAGTGACTGCCAGTGAAAGCAGAGGGCCACGCGCGGGTTGGAGCTGATCTGCTCGCCCTTCCTGCTGTGGTAGTTCGTGAAAAACGTGAAGCCGTGCTCGTCGAAGTCCTTCATCAGGCAGATGCGTGCCGAGACTCGGCCGTCTGCGGATACGCTGGCCACCGTCATCGCTTCGGGATGAAGCGGCTGCGATTTCTGCGCGTCCTCGAACCAGCGCGCGAACTGCGAGAACGGGTTCGGGTCGAGATCGGCTTCGAGCAGTTGCGTCGTCAATGTGGTTCTCCTTCATCCAGCAGCTGCTCCAGCTTGCGGATCACCCGCGAGGAGGCGGCTTCGTTCATCAGCGGTTCCGCGCGTTCGAATGGAATCCAGGCCAGGTCGACAGATTCTGCATCATCGATCGCGATCGAGCCCGGTTCGGACGTCCTCGCCACATACCGGACATCGAAATGATAGTGATCCGGCTCGCCTCTACCAGCAGGAATCAGGTGAACGTCGAGGTCGAACACGCCGTCGCGGATGAGTTCGAGGTCGCCGAGTCCCGACTCCTCGCGTCCTTCGCGCAAGGCCGCCTCGCGCGGCTCCTCGGCACCTTCCAGGTGCCCGCCCATCTGCAGCCAACGATCGAGACGTCGGTGATGGTGCAGGAGGAGCGCACGGGACTCAGGATCGACGATGAAGAGGCTTGCAGTGATGTGACCGGGAGAGAACGTGGCGCGCGAAAAGGGATCGGTGGTGCCGCGCAGCATGTCGAGCATCGTTTCGCGGTGACGGGCCTCGAGCGGGTCCGCAGGTTGATGCGTTTCGATCTGCTCGAGCAGCGGCCCGACTCTCATCCTGCCAGCGATGCTATCCCGACGGGTACCACTGATAGAGAAAAAAGTAGACCAGCACGCCGGTTACCGACACGTACATCCAGAGCGGAAATGTCCATCGGGCAATCCTGCGGTGCTTCGCAACGCGCATCTTCAGGCCGTTGAAGACCGTGACGATGGCCAGGGGAACGATCGTGACCGCCAGGATCGTGTGCGACGTCAGCATCGTCAGATAAAACGTACGGATCGCTCCCGTTCCCGCGAACCGTGTCAGCACTCCCCCTCGCAGCGTGTGATAGGTCACGTACGAGATGAGAAACAGGACCGACGTCGCGCAGGCCGCGAGCATGAAGCGTTTGTGGGCTTGAACCCGCTTGTTGCGGATGAGGATAAAGCCAATGAGCAGGAACACCCCGCTCAACCCGTTCAGGGTCGCGTTCCACGCCGGCATCCACTTCACCAGTTCCATCACTTCTCCTCGAGCAGAGTCCGGATCGTGGCGGCAACGTGCTCGGATACGTCGCCGTCAGTGCCGCCGTAATAGTCACGAATCGTCCCGGCGCGATCGGCTACCGCAAACTTGGCGCTGTGCAGCAGCGGCTCGGCGCCGGGTTCGGGGGGGCCCCCAGCAGCGAGCTTGAACCCTTCCGATGAGAGTTTGAGGATCGTGTCGCGATCGCCGGTGAGGAACATCCAGCGCGGGTCGTTCCGGAAGCGCTTCGCGTACTCCTCGAGCACCACTGGACGATCGTGTTCGGGATCGACGCTGATCGACACGAAACGAACGGGAGCGCCTTTCGCGACCTTATGAGTGAGCCGTCGCATGTTGGCCGTCATCATCGGACAGGTCGTGCTGCAGCGGGTGTAGATGAAGTCGTAGACGACGATCGATCCCTTCAGAGAATCGAGAGATACGGCCTGCCCACGTTCGTTCACAAGGCTCGCGTTCGGCACGGCAAACAGCTCGGGCAGCGGCTCGGTAGAGCGTCTCGCGCAGGAGAGGATCGCGACGAAAATCAGCAGGAGCAGCGGGCTCGGACGCTTCCATCCTGAACGCGTCATTCTGACTCGTCGCAACGTCAGCTTCGGACCGTGACGACGAGGAGCACCATCACCGTCAGGAGGTAGATGTTGGAGACCATGAACATCCGCCGGGCCACGATGCGACTGTGATCTCGCATGAAGCGGACTGAGGCCGCGGCGAAAAATGCTCCGGCGGCCAGAGCGCCAACCAGATAGATCGGCCCGTTCATGTGGAGGAGGAGTGGCGTGAGGCTGACGGAGATCAGCGCCAGGGTCCAGAGGAAGGCCTGCACTGAGGTGTTGCGGCCCTCGTTGTCGCGCACTGCGGTCATCACAAACCCGGCGCGCCCGTAGTCTTCGCGATGCATCCAGGAGATGGCCAGGAAGTGTGGCATCTGCCACACGAAGAGGATGCCGAAGAGGACCCAGCCTTCGAGAGCGAGATCGCCGCGCGCCGCGGCCCAGCCCATCAGGGGCGGCACGGCCCCAGGCAGCGCGCCGACCAGCGTGCAGATCGTCGAGATGCGCTTGAGCGGCGTGTACAGGAAGATGTAGGTCACGAGTGTGAATGCGCCCAGCCCGGCTGTGAGCCAGTTCACGGCAACGCCGAGGTAGATGGTCCCGGCCAGGGCGATCGTGAGTGAGAAAAGGAGCGCGGCACGCGGAGTGAGGCGGCCTGCAGGTAGCGGCCGGCTCATGGTGCGCTTCATCCTGGCGTCATGCTCGCGTTCTGCGTACTGGTTGAGAGCGTTGGTGCCGCCGGCGACGAGCGCGGTACCGAGCATCAGGTTCGCCAGGAGGACGAGGTCGACGCGGCCGGCGCCGATGAGATATCCGGCCGCTGCGGTCATGAGGACCATCATCACGATGCGCGCCTTGGAGAGTTCGAGGTAATCGCGCAGGAGCGTTCCCGGCTTCACGATCGGTTCGGTCACCATCGATCCGCTCATACCATGACCTCGCCGCTGAATGCCGTGGCCCGCTCAGCCTCGGATTTCCACGCGATGGTGCGGGAGGTCAGCCAGAGCATCACCGAAAGCGCCAGCGTCAGCGCGCCGTTCATTACGTGCAGGCTCGTGACGTGAGGTTCCTTCAAGCTCCAGATCGTATAGGCACCCAACAGGACCTGTGCCGGAATGACGATCCCGAGAAAGCTGCCGACGATTCTCAACGGGTGATTTTTCTCGAACCGCCGCAGGCGGACCGCGACGGCAATCATGAAGATCAGGACAGCAACGCCGCCGAGCCGATGAGCGAAGTTGATCATCACGGGAACGGAGTGGATGGGAGGGACGAGCCGGCCGAACGACAGCGGAAAATCGGGGATTGCCAGGCCAGCACCGAGGTGTCGCATGACTGCTCCCATCAGGATCTGCGCGTAGACCATCACGACCAGGGTTGTGGTCATGAACGAAGGTGCCTTCCCTTTCACGTGATCGCGAATCTGGTGATACCAGTGGCTCGCGAAGAAGGCGATCGAAACGTTGAGGCAGAAAAAGATTTCAGCCAGCGCAGCATGCGCGACGGAAATCGCGGGCGGCAGGAGCAGCAGCACGGTGAGACCCCCGAGCGTCCCTTGCAGGATCACCGCACCGAGTGCAACCCAGCCGAGGCGGCGCAGAAAGGGTTTCGGCTCCCTTCGTTGAAGCCAGAATGCCTGGATCAGTGTGAGAAAGCCGACCGTTGCTGCGATCATGCGATGCCCGTGTTCGTAGAAAATCCCGCCGACCATCGGTGGCATCAGCATTCCGTACGACAGCGGCCAGTCGGGGACGGCGAGGCCTGAGCCGGTCGACGTGACCATGGCTCCGGCAAACACCAGAAACAGCGTCGAGAAAGCGGTGATTTTCGAAAACCGGCGAAGTCCCACCGGCGTCTGCCGGCCGGCAGCGTCCACCGCCCGAGGAGAGGCAGAGATCAAGGGCGCCTCCCCTGGTCTGCACGCGGCGCGTGAGCGCCAGGGGCGCAACCGTTCGTCCTGCAGAGTCTGAACGAGATCATGGGTATCGTCGGAGGGATTCGCCTTCACCGTCATCGCGCCTGCGCCCAGGCGCAGAGGTGACGGGCGCACACTCTAACACCAAGCGGGTCACTGCGCATCGAGGCAGAACCGCGACAGTCTCCACCGTACAAAGCGAGGAGCACCGGCTTCCGCCGGCCCGGCTACTGGACCGAAAGGAGTTCGGAGATCGTCTTGATCAGGTGCGACGACTGGATCGGCTTGGAGATGTAGGCGTTGGCACCGAGTGCCAGTCCCCGCTCACGATCTTCTTCCGCGCCTTCCGTGGTGATGATGATGATCGGAATGTTCTTGAGCTGAGCGTTCTGGCGAACGAGCGAGACCAGTTTGAGACCATCCATGACCGGCATGTTGATGTCGGTCAGGATCAGGTCGATCTGGTCCGGCCCTGAAAGCTTCTTCAGGGCGTCAACACCGTCGACGGCCTCGATGATCTTCGCGTTCTTGAACCGCTTCAGCGAGAACGAGATCAGTTGCCTCATGGTCGGCGAATCTTCGACGACCAGGAAGTTGGCGTTGTCCATTCCCAAGAGTTCGTTCCTCTTCTACCAGGGTCAGTTAGTCAAAAGGTCGAGAAAGCTCTGAATCGTGTTGAGCTTACGTTCAGATTGCGAATAGAGCTTCGAGGCGAAAATCGCCGTGGCTGCATGGGCGGCCAGCAAGGAAAAGAGTTCGTAGTCGACTGCCGAGAACGAGTCTTTCTGTTGCAGTAAACGGTGAATGGCGATGAGGCCGATCACGTGATCCTTGATCTTCAGCGGAACCCCGGCAAGTGGCCGCTCGAGAGTAACCGCTGACGCGCCTTCACCGTCTTGAGTGATGTAGTAGGGCTCGCCGCTCTGCGCGACTTTCCCGAGGAAACCTTCCCCGAGGCGGGCTGAAAGCTGATCGACACCGGGTTGGACGTCATCGCCTTCCCAGGCGATCGTCCGCAGGTCGCCGGTGTTCTCGTCCAGCAGCAGGATCGAGAATGCTTCCGCACCCACGAGGTTGATGACGATCTCCTGGACGATCTGGATGACCTCACGGAAATCGAGCGTGGAGTGTAGCTGGTAACTGGCGACGTAGAGATTCGCCAGGTTGTTGTTCTGCTCTTCGATCTCGACGTAGCGGTTGGCGAAGTCCTTGTTCTCTTCTTCGACTTCCTGAAACCGCAACTGGATCCGCTTGTTCTCCTCGTTGAGTTGCTGGATCTGCACTCGAAGGCGCTGCACCTCGCCGTCGTCCGCAGCACCATGAGCCGGGGGCTCGGTCTCGATGGAGGCGAGCCGATACCGAAGGCGCTGGTTCTCCCGAAGCAGTTCTTCGGTGAACTCTTTGCCCTTATTGAACAGCTCGAGAAATTTTTCAGCTTTGGCTTCGTCAGTCATTCAGGGATCCGTCTCGTGAAAATAGCATATTCGGGGCTGGAATCTCACACAGGATTTGCGAGCGGGTCGCCGAGGGCGATGCGGTATGGCTCGGTGAGCGCGAAGGCCTGCTCCGGCGGTGGACCCCCCTGGCGGTGGGCGTGTCAGGCGTCCGAAGCGAACGTCAAAGACAAGTCAGAACGCAGAAGTCAGAATTCAGAAGTGAGGACCTTCCGGGATTTCAGTGGGTGAAAGCCTGGAACTCGTGGATCGACCCTGTACCTCGATCATCAGGCAAGCCAATCGTTGAGCGGTTTGAGCGGGCTCGTCCCACGTCATCCTGCGCCAATGAACCGCGCTTCGCGGCGACTGGAGTTCAAGAAACTGGTCGCGTCCGGCATTCACATTCGAAAAGATGCGAAGTCGCGGCGTTCATGCACGATGCTGGGCGTTTCGGAGCAGCCGCGTGCAAGCTGTCTCCCTTCTCCCCGCGGGAGAAGGTGGCGCAGCAGCGCCGGATGAGAGGCGGCGCGAACGTAAG
>JBKJVD010000111.1:0-17637 GCA_046590585.1 Thermoanaerobaculia bacterium
GTCCCGGATGTACAGGAAGAGGCGATCGGCCACGGTCTGTTCCCGCACGGCGATCGCGTTCCAGATGTTGAGTCCCGTCGACTCGACCAGGATCACGTCGATCCCGACCGCTGCGAACTGGCGTTCGATGGCGGCCAGCGTCTTTTCGACCGCGCTGACCACGAGCAGCTTCGCGGCGCTGCCGGTGCGGCTCAGGACATCGTAAGAGATGCGCAGCGATTCGGCCGGGATCGGCAGCGTGCGGCGAAGGCTCCAGCGGACGATCTCCAGCGCTT
The DNA here is from genome assembly GCA_046590585.1 of Thermoanaerobaculia bacterium. Lineage (GTDB taxonomy): Bacteria > Acidobacteriota > Thermoanaerobaculia > Gp7-AA8 > Gp7-AA8 > JBKJVD01. The sequence goes on from JBKJVD010000111.1 coordinate 276, forward strand.
CGTTCGCACGCTGCCGATCCCGGCCGAATCGCTGCGCATCTCTTACGATGTCCTGAGCCGCACCGGCAGCGCTGCGAAGTTGCTCGTGGTCAGTGCGGTCGAAAAGACGCTGGCCGCCATCGAACGTCAGTTCGCGGCGGTCGGGATCGACGTGATCCTGGTCGAGTCGACGGGCCTCAACATCTGGAACGCCATCGCCGTGCGGGAACAGACCGTGGCCGATCGCCTCTTCCTGTACATCCGGGACACCGACTTCACGACTGCGGTGTTCCGCGGCTCGCAGCCGATGTTTCTCCGATCCCGCAACCTCAGTGTGGACCGTCCGCTCCAGCAGGAGATCCGCCTTTCGGCCACCTACCTGCGCGACAGCATCGGAACGACGAGCTTCGACACCTGCTTCGTGGCAGGAAGCGGAGCGACCGCCGAGGTTCGTGCAGTGCTCGCATCTGAATTCAATGCCCCGGTTCGTGCAATCTCGCTTCGCGACTATGCCGAGAACGCGCCGACCGATCTGGCCCATGCCGAAGCCGAATTGACGGCGTGTACAGGAGTTTTCACCGCGTGAAGCCGATCCATCTCAACCTGGCGGCGAAGCCCTATCGCGACCACAAGCCGCTCTACGCGGTGGTCGTCGCGACTTCGCTCGTCATTGCGTTCCTGCTGCTCAACAACGTCGACACCTACCTGCGCTACGTCCACGAGACGAAGAACACTCGCGCCGAGATCGCGAAGATCGAAGCGGACGCGGAGCGGGAGCGTGGCCTGGCCGCAGGTGCGAACCAGCGCCTTGGTGCGATCGATCGCGCCACCCTCAACGCGCAATCGCATTTCATCAACACCCAGCTGGCTGAACGAGCGTTTTCCTGGAGCGAGTTGCTCGATCGCCTCGAGGCAGTCCTTCCGACCGACGTCCGGCTCTCCAGCGTGTCCCCCACGTTCCAGCCGGACGGGCGGGTCTCGCTGACGCTGCAACTCGAGAGCAAGTCCCCCAACGGAATGATTCGCACCCTCGAGCGGCTGATCGCTGACCCGAACTTCAGCGATCCCTTCCCCTCGGGCGAACAGGCCACCGCCGAGGGTTTCCGCTTCGCCATCAGCGGTGAGTACAAGCCATCGAACGCAAGGATGGCGCAATGATCTGGAAGGAAAAACGATTCCTGCTCATCGTGCTCGCGCTGTTGCTGGCGGGTAACGCCCTGTTCTTCTTCACCTACCGCGTCCGTTACCAGAACCGGCTGCATGATCTCGAAAGCAGGCGCGAGGAAGCAACGCGTGGGCTCCAGTCTGCGAGGTCAGCCCGAAAGACGGCGGAGTTGCAGCTTGCCGCCTACGAAAAAATCCAGCAGGACGTGAACCAGGTCTACGTCGAGCGCTGGTCGACTCAGAGGCAGCGCCTGGCAGCGATCATCATCGAGGTCAAGCGCCTGGCCGCTGCCAGCGACTTCGAACCGCAAAGCTACAGCTTCCAGAGAACTGCGTCGAGGGCAGAACGCAAGTCTCGCACTGAAATCGGAGCGACCGCCGTCAACATCGGCTTCAGTGTCCAGGGCAAGTACGAGCAGGTCCGCCGCCTCATCAACCTCCTCGAACTCTCGCGGCAATTCGTGATCATCAACCAGATCTCCCTGACGTCAGCGGCGGGCAATGTGCTCACGATGTCTCTCGACATCAAGACATTGTTCCGCGACGAATCGTCATTGCAGCAGGCGCCGGCCGGCGGGCGGCGACTGTGATGACCGACTGGAAGAGCTGGAAACCCTGGACTGCCCTGGCGCTCGTCGCCGCAGTCCTGTTCACGATCTACACCTTCGCAGCACCGGAGCCGCCGCCGGAACCGGCCTTGCCGAAGCGAGCGTCCGTGGAAAGCGTCGAGGATCAGCCCGTCCCTTCGCAAGCCCGTACGCAGACCAGCCGGCGCGAGGTCAAGGTGACTGGAATCGAGCCGGTTCGCCTCGACTGGCTCGAGCCACAGGGCGGTTCTTACTCGATTCGCAGAAACATCTTCGCTTACTACCAGGCTCCGATCCCGCCACCGCCACCCCCTCCGAAGCCGGTCCTTCCTCCTGACCGCGACAAGGACGGCGTGCCCGACTTCCGCGACAACTGCGTGAACCTGGCGAATCCGGACCAGGGCGACATCGACGGCGACGGCATCGGAACGGTCTGCGAGACGGACAAGGAGATCGCTCCTCTTCCCCCGCCGCCACCCGAGCCGGTTCCTCCGGCATTTCCATACAAGTACATCGGCACGTTCGGCACTCCTTCGAATCCGATCGCCACATTCTCGGGCGAAGGCGAATTGATCAATGCGCGTGTTGGCGAATTGATCGCAGGCAAGTTCGTCCTGCGCAGCATCGGCATCGAGTCGGTCGAGATCGGCTTCAACGGATTCCCCGCCGACAAGCGGCAGCGGATCGCAATCGGGCAGTGACATTTATCCATGTGACCGCGTCACACAAGCAACTCAGAACGACCGCAGTTCCGCGATCGGAAGGCTTCAACAGCAACACAAAGACGATGACCATCCGCGCGGGAGATTCCAGGACAGATATGAAACGACTTCTAATCGCAGCTGTTGCCTTCGGGCTGATCCTGCCGCTCGCTTCATGCGCGAACTACAACGCGTATCAGGCGGCCAGGAAGGCAGAGACAGAACGGAACTGGGACGCCGCCGTCGCCGAGTACGAAAAGGCGCTGGACATCGATCCGGGGAACACGCGCTTCCGGATCTCGCTCGAGCGAGCCAAGCTCGAGGCGTCACGCGAGCATTTCGAAAAGGGCAAGTCACTGCGTGCTGCCATCGACAGTGCGCCGCGCGCCGAGCAGCTGCGCCTGCTGCAACTGGCAGCCACGGAGTTCGAACTCACCGTCAGGCTCGACCCGACGAATCAATATGCCGCGGTCGAACTCGACAAGTCCGTGCGCGTCATCCAGGAATCCCAGAGGGCCAATGGTCCGCGGTCGATCGAGGAAGTGAAACAGGCCGCCTCCGAACGCATCACCAAGGCGCAGCCTCCGACGCTCAACCCCTCCTCCACCGAGCCGATCTCGCTCTCGTTCCCGCGTGAAACTCCGGTCAAGGACATCTACCGTGCGCTCGGCAACGCCTTCGGCATCAACATCCTGTTCGACCAGGGCGTGAAGGACGACCGCATCGTCATCGAGCTTCGCGACGTGACCTCGCAGCAGGCGCTCGAACGCGTCATGCAGGCGGCGAATCATTTCTACAAAGTGCTCGACGAGAAATCGATCATCGTCGTGCCGGACAACGCCCAGTCCCGGCGCGACTATGAAGATCTCGTCATCCGCACCTTCTATCTCTCCAATGGTGACGCCGAGCAGGTCAGCAACGTCCTGAGGACGATGCTCGAAGCGCGCAGCGTCTTCCCGGTCAAGAATCTCAACGCCATCACGATCCGCGACACGGCGGACAAGGTGCGCATCGCCGAGAAGATCATCGAAGCGAACGACAAGGCCAGAGCCGAAGTCGTCGTCGACGTGGAACTGGTGCAGCTCGACCTGAACAAGACGCGCGACATCGGCATGTCCGTGGCCGGCTTCAGCAACGCCAGCCCTGGCGCGGTCACCCCCTTCCTCGTCGACAAGGATGGCAAGCGCGTCGCGATCACCGCCGGAACCATCGGCGACCTCCGCTCCCTCGGCAGCCTGGCCGACGGCAACTTCAGTGTCAGCATCCCGACCGCCACCTACGCTCTCCTCAAGTCGCTCGGCAACAGCGAACTGCTCGCGAATCCCGAACTGCGGATTTCCGAGGGTGAGAAGGCGACGCTGCATATCGGTCAGCGCATCCCCGTTCCCGTCTCGACCTTCACCAGCGTCCAGACCGGCGGCACCCAGAACGGCACCTACGCGCCGGTTACGTCCTATCAATATCAGGACGTCGGCATCAAGGTCTCGATGGAACCGCGGGTTCACCACAACCGCGAAGTCACGTTGAAGCTGACGGTCGAGGTCTCGAATCAGGGACCGTCCGTCGAAGTCGCCGGGCAGCCGCCCCAGCCAACATTCGCGACCCGCACCATCGAATCGACGATCCGGCTGAAGGACGGCGAAACGAACTTTCTCGCCGGCCTCATTCAGAGCAATCGCGAGGAGAGTTCGTCCAAGACTCCGTTCATCGGTGACCTGCCGATCATCGGCCGCCTCTTCACGAAGAACCATCGCGGCGAGACCCGCACCGACCTGGTGCTGACGATGACCCCGCACATCATCCGCATCCCCGACATCAACGAGGACGACCTCGCACCGATGTGGGTCGGAACGCAGAACAACATCACGTTCCGGGGAGTCAGCCCGCGCATTGAATCGCAGTCGGCGGTCGATCCCTTCACGTCTCCCGCCCAGGTGCCATCTGCGGTCCCCGATCGTCAGGGTCGCGCTAACGTCGTACGCGGATCGGCACCGTCGAACCCATTCACGCAGCCTTCAACTTCGACGACCGTGCCGCCCACGCAACAGCCTCCTCCGCAGCCCCCGCCGATGCTCGGCACTCCTTCGCCGGAGGGAGGCAACGTTTCGCTCACTCCATCGCCGTCCGGAGTGACGCGGCTGACGACCGCCACGACTTCCTCGGATGCGCCGCAGCTCACCCCGCGACTCTCGCCGCAGCCGGTGAGCTTCGCACTCAAGCCGGGTGAACAGAGAAACTGGACTGTGGTGGGGATGGATCTGGACGGTCTCGGCGCCACTCAACTGGTGCTGCGCTACAACCCTTACAGCCTCACCGTGCTCGACGTCTCGTTCGGCCCAGCCGTCCAGATCGACGCCGCGCGCCCCCCCATCGTCACCATTTCAGCAGAGACCGGAACCATCAGGATCGTTTCCTCGGACAGTAAGCCTCTGGTATTCCGCAGCGGTGGCGAGGTGCTCTCGCTCCGCGTCATTGGCGGGATGGCGGGCGAATCGACGCTGGTCCTCGAGAGCGCCGAATTCAAGGACGCAGCTGGAGCTTCGGTGCGGGCCGCGGTCTCTGGCGGCAAGGCTCGCGTCGAGTAAACACGATGAACGTGCCACATCAGCAGCGGAGGCAGGACGAGCGCGGCTTTTCGGTCGCCGAGTTGATTACCGTCGTGGTAATCATCGGGATCCTCGCGTCGGTCGCGCTGCCCGTGGCCAAATTCGGCATCCGTCGCCAAAAGGAAATGGAACTGCGCGACCGTCTTCGCAAAGTCACGGATGCGATCGACCGCTATCACGAACTCCTGACGATGCCCCAGGGCCCGGTTCAGCCCGGACAGATGCAGGCGCTCGGCTCTGATGGTTATCCCAAGGACCTCGAAGAACTCGCCAAGGGCGTGAAGCTCTCCGACAGTCGCACCGTTCGCCTCGTGCGCGAGCGCGACTTGATCGACCCGATGACCGGCGAGGAATGGGACACCTTCTCAACGACTGATTCGCCCGACACCAGCTCGAGCGATGATCGCAACGTCTTCGAAATTCGATCGAAGTCTACGGCGCTCTCGCTCGACGGAAAGACGAGATACAACGAGTGGTAGAGACCATGGCAACCAAACCGCTGACGCTTCTGGAAGCACAACCCACCGGCGTTGAGTCCGGCCGTCCGGTTGCGACGGTCGTCAAACGCAGCAACGCAGCGCAGAAGGGCTTCTCGCTGATCGAGTTGATCGTCGTCGTGACGATCATCGGGATCCTGGCGGCGGTCGCTGTCGTGAACATTCAGACCGCGGCACGCAAGGCTCGGGAGTCGGCGCTCAAAGATGACCTGTTCAAGATGCGCTCCGCGATCGATACGTTCTACGCGGACAAGCAGCGCTATCCCACCGACCTGAACGAACTCGTTCCGAAGTACATCAAGAAAATCCCCAAGGACCCGGTCACGATGAACGGCGAATGGGATCAGGTCACCGCCGAGGCCGACACTGAAGAGCAGCCGGTCGGCAGCGAGGAGCAGGCCGGCCCCGGGATTTCCGACGTGAAGAGTCTCGCTCCAGGCAACGCGCTCGATGGCACGCCTTACTCCGAACTCTGACCTGGCCTCCCCGGCCGGCCGGCACGCTTCCGAGCGTGGCTTCACGCTGGCGGGACTGATCGTCATCATGACGGTCATGGCGATCATCGTCGCCTACACCGTCCCGCGTCAGTGGTCGATGGTGATGGCCCGTGAACGGGATCGCCAGACCATCTTCGCGATGAAGCAGTACGCGCGCTCGATCCGCGAGTTTCAGCGGAAGAACAACGTACTGCCGAGCGGACTCAAACAGCTCAAGGACGCCCGGACGCCACGCTTCATGCGCGGCCTCACCGGATTCATCAACGATCCTGTATCCGGCGAGCCGGACTGGATTCTTCTTCCCGTCGGAACTCCTCCCGGAAACCAGATTCAGGGAGCCGGCGGCACCGGAATCCCTCTGCAGCAGCCCACACCAGGTTCAGGCCCGGGCGGCGCGACCGGTGCGACCGGCACGACCGGCTCGACTCAGAGCACCGGCGGCTTGTCGCGAACCCCAGGCGCAGCGGGCGAGCAGCAGTTGGTCGGCGGATTCGTCGGTGTACGCCCCAGCCGGACCGGTCCCAGTTTCATCAAGTTCAACGATAAGGAAACCTACGAAGAGTGGACCTACACCATCGACGACCTGCGCATCGAGACGGAAGCCCGCCAGCAGGCGCTGATGAAGAAGTAACTCAGGGCAGGCTGTTGGCTTTGGGCTGTTGGCTGTTGGGAGAGGCTCAGAGCTTCAGGCTAGTGCTTCCCGCAGTTCGTCGACGGTCATCCCTGCACTGCGGACGTTGCCGAGCACGGTCAGCGAGATCGAGTCGGGATCGACGATCGTCGTGGCGACGGCCTGGATGTCGTCCATCGTCACCGCGTCGATGTGCTCGATGATCTCGTCGGGGCTGAACTGCTGGCCGAAGTAATACTCCTGCCGCGCGATCCCCGACATCCGGCTGACGGTCGATTCGAGTGCGAGCAGGATGGAGCCCTTCAAATGCAGTTTTGCAGAGGCGAGTTCCTCGTCGGTCACTCCCTCCACTTTGACTTTTTTCATCTCGCTCAGCGTCAGATCGAGAACGCGCCGCACATTCTTCGGTGCGCATGCCGCGTAGACGGCTTCGTAGCCGCCATTGAGGTAGCCGTTGTGGTAGGAGACGATGCTGTAGACCAGCCCTTCCTGCTCGCGAATGCGCTGAAAGAGCCGCGATGACATGCCGCCGCCCAGGATCGTATTGAGCAGCGCCGCTGCATAACGCGCTTCATCCTGCTGCGGATAGCCTCTCGAACCGAGCATCAGGTGGGCCTGCTCGAGTTCCGTCTTTTCGCGAACGATCACGTGCTGGGTCGGGGTCGGTGCGCTCCACTCTTTCCGGATCGGCGCGCGATCGACCTTCGGAAATGCTTTCTCCAGCAGCGGCATCACCTGCTCCGGGCGGATGTTGCCCGAAGCACAGAAGATCACGTTGGACGGGTGAAACGTCTCCTCGTAATGCGCGAGAATGCGCTCGCGGCTGACCGCCGTCACCGTCTCCTCTGTGCCGAGAATCGGCCTGCCGAGCGGATGATCGGGCCAGAAAGCCGGCACGAACAGTTCGTGAACCAGGTCGTCCGGCGTGTCCTCGACCATGCTGATTTCCTCGAGGATGACACCGCGCTCCATCTCCACATCCGCGTCGCTGAATCGCGGTTCCACCACGATGTCGGTCAGGAGGTCGAGCGCCGTGTCGACCTGCTCGTCGAGGACGTGCGCATAGAACGACGTGTACTCCTTGCCGGTGAACGCATCGACGTCACCGCCGAGAATGTCGATCACCTTCGCAATGTCAGCCGTAGTGCGGCGCGCCGTGCCCTTGAAAACGAGGTGCTCGAGGAAATGCGAAGCCCCTCCATGCTCCTCGCTCTCCACCGCCGACCCGCTTCTCAGGTAATAGCCGAGGGCCACGGAGCGGACATACGGAAGAGTCTCGGTGAGGATCGTGAGACCCGAGGGAAGGACCTGCCGGTCGACATTCGAAGGATTGCGCTTCATTGCGGCGGATTGTAGTTCGTAAGCCGTCAGACGTGGCTTGAATCGTATGGGCACGCGGCGCGCTGGTACGGGCGCCTATTGCCAGACTATGAGGTCGTTGGACGACCCGTCCGACGGTCGGGCGCGTCGAGCGCACGACTGCCCTGTACATAATCGCGACGGCGTTGGTTCGCCGTCCAAATCCACGCTGACCCGATTTGCGACAGGGCAGTCGAGGCTCGACGCCTCGACCGTCGGACGGGGTCGTCCGACGGCCACAGGAGACCTACGCTCGCCGCGACTCACATCAGTCGGGAGAGCGTCTCATAGCAACTCGCGGAAATCAGCTCTTGGCCCGCGTGTCGACGAATTCGACAGTGACCCCTTCGTTGACACGCTTCCCGAGTTCACGGGCATCCCAGTTCGTCAGGCGGATGCATCCATGCGACGAGGCGTAGCCGATCGAGTCGGGATCCTGCGTTCCGTGGATGCCGTAGTGCGGTTTGTTGAGAGCAATCCAGACTACGCCCACCGGTGAATTCGGGCCGGGCTGAAGATTCGCCTCCGGATCGCTGTCAGGAACTTCGTGGAAGAGTTTCGGCTGGTAGTGAAAGTGTGGATCCTCGACGGCCCGAACGACCTTGAGCGTTTCCGTCGGCGAGGGATCGAACTTCGAGCCGAGAGTCGTGGGGGCATGGAAGATCAGGTTGCCCGCGGCGTCGAACGCACTGAATGTGTTGCCGGCGATCGAGATCACGATCTTCGCGACATCTTTCTCCGGGGCATCGACGGCGGGACGCACGTTGGGCACCCAGACCGGCGTTCCTTCCGCCATCGTCTTGAAGTCGCTGCCACCGTTGAGCATGGCGAGGAGATCGACCGTCGTATGAAAGCGTTCGGCAAGCTTCTCTCCGAGGCTTTCGTAGCAGAGGCAGTCGAGTTTCGCTTTCTCGTAGACATCGTCCGGCAGCGTGACGAAGGGACCTTTCACGTCGTCGGCGGTGAGCGTGTACTGCATCAAGGCTGGCTGGCCACCAGCTTCACCGGCCAGGGCACGGAACGTCGGCTCATCGAGCGCGCCGGTCGCATCCAGACCGTGCGAGCGCTGGAACCACCACAGAGCGATGCTGGTGTTGCGTCCCCAGCGGCCGTCGAGGGCACCAACGGAAAAGTTGGAGCGGTCGAGGTAGACCTGGGTCTTGATCACCGAGGGGCCGGTGACGTCACCGCTGAGTGGAATGGCGATCGGCGCGGCGTTGATCGTCGCGGGAGTCGCACCCTTCAACGATTCCTTCCCTGCCGCCACAAACTGAAAGTTCTGAGCGGGGACCGGGGTGGCGGATGCGGCGCGCGCCCGCGCCTTGGCGGCTTCCTGGGCGCGGAAGGATTGCAACTGGCGCCACCGATCGTCGAAACGTTCCTTCTCCCGGGCGGCGGGGTCTTCACGCGGGCCAGTGGGAGTGGCGACGTCGAAGACATCCTGAACCTTCTCTTTGACGTTCTGCGTGGCGTTCTGCACCACTTCGGTAGTTCGGCTTTCCTTGCTGCAGGCAGTCAGGAGAACGGCGATGGCAAGAGCACTCGCGAAAATCTTCATGGGGCCAGCAAAAGCAAACATGCTGCCCGGTGGCAGGGCGGACACCAGAGCGGGCGGACTGAACCACATTTGCGGATGATTCGCCGTGGTCCGGTCAGTGTCCGGGTGACCCCGCAGCCCCGCGATCCGGGGTAAGCTTCCCCACATGTATTCGGTGAAATGTCCCTCCTGCTCCCAGACCTTCGACGCCACCGCCGCAGCGGACTGCAATTGCCTCCAGCCGGTCCGATCGTTCCAGTGTCCTCACTGTTCCAACTGCTTCTGCTCGGCCAGCAAGGAGTTCAAGGACGAGTTCTGGACCTCTGCTCCCGCCAGCCTCTGGGACCGGCGACGGACGCGGAGTGCCGCTCCAGTTGAGAGCAGCGATTCCGGGATTCCCCGACCGATGGTCCTCTTCGCCGACGACGATGCCGTCGGACGTGCGATCGCCCGCCAGACGATCCTCAACCTTGGATTCGGCGTGGTGATCGCGGCAAACGGAGAGGAAGCGCTCGCACTCGCGCGCCAGCATCGCCCCGAACTGATCATCACCGACGCCATGATGCCGCGGCTCGATGGCCGTGAACTGGCCCGCATCATCAAGGGAGAGCTCCCCTCCACCCGGGTCATCGTCATCACAGGGGTCTACAAGGATCCTCGCTACAAGCACGAAGCACAGAAGACCTTCGGGGTCGACGAGTATCTCGCGAAGCCGGTGCGTCCGGAAGCGCTGGCGGAACTGGTGAAGAAGTACCTGGCGAACGTACCGACGCCTTGATCCGGGTTAGACTTCATCCTCGGTGATCACGTATCTGAAGGTCCGCAACCTCGCCATCGTCGAGGAGTTCGAGATCGAGCCAGGCGCTGGCCTGAATGTGCTGACCGGCGAGACGGGCGCAGGAAAGTCGCTGCTCATCGACTCGCTCGAGTTGCTGCGCGGGGCGCGCTCCTCGTCCGAGATGATCCGCAGCGGTGCCGAAAAAATGTCGGCCGAGGCGGTCTTTGCGCTGCCGGCCTCACTTTTGCCGTCACTGGTCGCACTCGGCATCGACATCGATGAATCGCTCCCGGAAATCGAACTGATCGTCCGGCGTGAGCTGTCGGCCACGGGGCGGGGACGCGTGCTGGTCAACGGCTCGCCTGTATCCGTGCGCGACCTGGCCCTCGCGATGGATTCCGCGCTCGAGATTCATGGGCAGACGGAATCGCACCTGAAGGTCGCAGGCCAGACCTTCCGCGAATTGCTCGATGAGTACGGCAATCTCGAGTCGCTCGTAGTCGATACGCAGCGAGCTCACTCCATCTGGCGGGAAGCGGCCACGCAACTCGAGTCGCTCCGCGGCGCTGAGCGCGACCGGGCCCTGCGCATCGACCTGCTCCGGTATCAGATCGATGAGATTGCCGAGGCCCGACTCGAAGAGGCGACAGAAGAGGAGACGCTTCGCGGCGAGCGGACGATGCTCGCTCACGCCCGCGAACTCGGCGAAGCTACCGCCGGCGCTTACGCGGTGATCGAGGATGACGAGTCCGCCGCGTTGCCGCAGCTCTCGCGCGCGCTTCATCTTCTCCAGCCGCTCTCGCGACAGCTCCCGGAACTCGCCCAGCTCTGCGACGAACTGCAGGACTCGATTTACCGGCTGCAGGAAGTCAGCCGTGGAGTGTCGAGCTTTTCGGGTTCCATCCGCCACGACCCGGAGCGCCTGGAAGTCCTCGAGGATCGCCTCGTGATTCTCGAACGCCTCAAGAAGAAATACGGTGGCTCGCTCCAGGCTGCGATCGACCACCTCGCGACCAGCCGTGACGAGTACGAGCAGCTACGCGACTATGAAACGAATCTCGCGCGCGCCGGAACACTCGAAGGAACCACGTTCGCCCAGTATCAGAAAGCGGCGGATGCCCTGTCGGCGGCGCGCCGCAACGCCGCCGAAGCATTCCAGACGATGATCCAGCGGGAACTGAATGACCTCGCCATGGAGCGCACGACTGTGCGGGTCGAAGTCACGACCGCCGCAGATCACCAGTCGCGACTGGTCATCGACGGAGCAGGTGTGTCGTTCAGCGCGGACGGTTTCGATCGCGTGGAAATCCTCATCGCGCCGAATCGCGGCGAGGAACCGAAGCCAATGCAGCGCATCGCCTCGGGTGGCGAACTCTCGCGCATCCAGCTCGCCATCGCTGCGGCGCTCTTCAAGCATTCAACCACCGCGGCAGCGGCCACCCTGGTGTTCGATGAGATCGACGCCGGGATCGGAGGGCGGGTGGCCGAGGTGGTCGGACGCAAGCTGCAGGAACTGAGCGCACGCAATCAGGTGATCTGCGTGACGCACCTTCCTCAGATCGCCGCCTTCGGCACGACTCACTTTCAGGTGTGGAAAGAAGACGTTGCCGGGCACACGCGCGCACGAATCCGCAAGCTGGACGATCGCGGTGAGCGGATCGAAGAAATCGGACGCATGCTCGCCGGTGAATCGATCACGCCATCCGCACGGCAACACGCCGCTGAGCTGCTGGAGTCGGCAACTCAACGCCCTGCTCGTTCGAGCGCATGAGCGCAGTCCTGAAACCCGCCGTATCTCATCTTCGTAGAGGAGTGCTGTGAACGAAGGCGCAGACGCTGCATCTCTCTCAGAGTGGGCACGTGGACCGGCCGCACCCGCCATCCTGATTGCCACCTCCCTCTTCAAGCTGCTTCTCCATCTGTCGACTGCCAATCGCTACGGCTATTTTCGCGACGAGTTGTACTTCCTCGACTGCGGCCGCAACCTGGCCTGGGGCTACGTCGATCATGCTCCTCTGATCGGTGTCATCGCCCGCGTCGCGCTGCTCCTCGGCGGATCACTTCCCGTGGTCCGGGGCATCGCCGCACTGGCCGGCGCCGCGCTGGTGGCCGTCTCGGTCCTCATCGCGCGCGAGCTGGGCGGCAACAGATTCGCCCAGGCATTCGCTGGCCTCGCCGTCACAGCCGCGCCGATCATCCTCGGCATCGGGAGCATCCTTTCCATGAATGTCTTCGAGGCGCTGATCTGGACGTCGGCCATCCTCGTCATCCTCAGGATCGAACGTACCGGTCAGTCGCGCCTCTGGCTGCTTTTCGGGGTGCTCTGCGGCGTCGGCCTGATGAACAAGCACTCCACGCTCTTCTTCGGCGCGGCCATCCTCGTGTCGATCGTCCTCACTCCACTGCGACGCGAGTTGCTCAAGCCGTGGATCTGGATCGGAGGAGCCATCGCGTTCGCGATCTTCGCCCCGAATCTGATCTGGCAGTACCTGCATGGATTCCCGACCCTGGAAGATCTCGCAAACGTGAAGCGGAGTGGGAAGAACGTGATTCTCTCGCCCGGCGCGTTCATCACAGAGCAGATCCTGTCGCTGCACCCGTTCCTCTTTCCAATCTGGTTCTGGGGACTCCTCTCGCTGCTGGCCGGTCGCTTGAAGCAGGCCCGGTTCGCCGGCATCGCCTACGTCACGTTGCTCCTCACGATGATGGCCATGCACGGAAAGACCTACTACGTCACTCCGATGTACCCGATGCTGTTCGCTGCCGGTGCCGTCGCCATCGAACGCGCCATCAACGGAGACGGAGCGCATCGTCGATCGCTCCTTCGCGGCACGTTGCTCGCGCTCGTGATCGTGATTGCGCTCTCCGATGTACTGCTGGTCCTTCCGATCCTGCCGCCGGAAAAGATCCTGCGCGTTCATCAGCGACTCGGCCTCGCCCCGCAAAAGACCGAGGTGAATCATGAAGGGCCTCTCGAGCAGAGACTGAGCGACCAGTTCGGATGGCCTGAACTCGTCTCCGATGTCTCAACCGCGTACCACTCACTGCCGCCGGAGATACGGGCGCAGACCGGCATCTTCGCCAGCAACTACGGCGAGGCGGGCGCACTGCACCTGTTCGGACCGCAATACGGCCTCCCCCACGCCGTAAGCGCCCATCAGACTCATTACTTCTGGGGAACCAACGGCTTTCAGGGAACGAACCTGATCTGGCTGCAGTGGGACCGGGCGGACCTCGAACCATATTGCACATCGGTCGTCCAGGTGGGATCTCACACGCATCCCTGGGGGATGGCGGAAGAGAACGGCCCGATCTTCCTCTGTCGCGGACTCAAGCGGCCGTTGACGGAGATCTGGCCGGAACTGAAACACTGGAACTGACCGGTTCGAACCCGGGCACCGCCGTCGCGTGGCGTTAACTTCCCCCTGTCAGATTTAAGCGAACTCGATGCGGGTCCATGAGTTAGCTAGCAGACAGACCGTGGCGTGACCGCCTCCAATCGTCTTTACACAGAATCTGCGGAAAACGCTGCGGATTTCGCTGTGCAAAACGCCGGAAAACCGCAAAAACGCAGGGGAGCAGAGCGAATTGCACAACCACTTGGGCGTAATCATCTAACTGTATGTCTGGATTGATGTTAGCCATGATTGGCTCATCCATAGCAGCATCTCTTGTGCACTTGACAAACGCCGCTCGACACTTTCCACAGCCACTTCTGCGGGACAAACGCGATTCGAGGGTAAGCAGCGGGCACATTCACACGTTCTTCACGCGGAACTCCCCTCCGATGTCAAGCGGGAAAGTGGCGAAGAACCAGCGTGGCCAGCCCCAGAAACGTGAAAAAACCACAAACATCGGTGAACGTGGTCACAAAGATGGACGAGGCAATCGCGGGGTCGAACCCATACTTTTCCAGGATGAGTGGAACGAGGCCACCCGCGAGGCCTGCCACGAAGAGATTGACCACCATCGCGCAGAACAGGATGCCGGCCAGCGACCACTGACCGGTCCAGAAACCGACGATCAGCAGCGTGAGCAGGCCGATGGCAGCTCCATTGGCGAGTCCGACGAGGCATTCCTTGATCACGGGACGGATCCCGGTTCGCCAGTCCACTTCCCCGAGGGCAAGGCCCCGTACGAAGACGGTCAGGGTCTGCGTGCCGGCGTTTCCGCCCATGCCTGCCACGATCGGCATGAACGCGGCGAGCGCTGCCCATTTTTCGATCGTTCCTTCGAACATCCTTACGACGGATGACGCGACGAACGCCGTGAGAAGATTGACCGCGAGCCAGGGAAAGCGGTTCCGAAACGAATCAACCCCCGCCGTGGTGACGCGTTCGGAGGTGTCGACGCCGGCGAGATGGAGAAGATCTTCCTCCGCCTGCTCCTGAATGACATCGAGGACGTCATCAACGGTCACGACTCCGATGAGGTGATTCTGGACGTCGACGACCGGCACCGACAGGAGGTCGTACTTGGCCACGACCTGCGCGACCTCCTCGGGGCTGGCATCCATCTGCGTCCGGACGACGCTCTGAACCATCAACTCGCTGAGGCGCACGCCGGGCGCGGCGAGGATGAGGCTGCGCAGGGACATCACGCCGACCAGGTGCGACTCGGCATCCACGCAGTAAACGTAGAAGAAGGATTCCTTGCGCGGGTACTGACGGATCGCCTCAATCGCCTGCGCCACGCTCAGTTCCTCGTCGAGCGCGAGGTAGTCGGTCGTCATCAGCGAGCCGGCGGTCTCCTCCTCCCCTTCGAGGAGCGACTCGAGTTTCGCGCCCTGGGTCGCGCCGAGTAACTCGAGGACGGCCTCACGACGATCGTCGTCGAGTGCGTCGAGAAGGTCGGCGGCATCGTCGGGAGCTGATGAGCTGCAGATGGCCGCGAGCGTCGGCTCGTCGAGGTCATCGATGATCTCGGTCAGGTCGTTCTCGTCGAGCTCCAGCAGCGCGCGAGCAGACTTACCTGCTTCGATGAGCAGCGAAAGAATCCGCTTGCGATCCTCTTCGAGAAGAAGTGGCAGAACCGGCGAGATATCGGCCGGCAGGGTCTTGTCGATGATCTTCCGCAGCTGCGGATACGCACCGTGCCGCAGCAGCTTGGTCAGCAGCTGCTGGTAGGAGCGCGCATTGGGCGAAGACTGCTGGACGCTGGGCCGGTTCACTGAAACGCATCGTACAACGGCTGTTGGCTGTTGGCTGTGGACCATCCGGGTATTCAGTGGGTAGTGGTGAATGGAACGGGTCGACGACGATGGCTCGAATTAGAGGCCGTTGGACGACCCCGTCCGACGGTCGGGCGCGTCGAGCGCACGACTGCCCTGCGAATCGTCGCGACGACGTGGGTTCGACGCCTGCCAATTCACGCCGATCTGATTTGCGACAGACCAGTCGAGGGCCCGGGCGCGCTCGACCCGATGCTCGCGATGAAGCTCGAGAGCGCACTCCGCCGGCTTCCAGGAAACTCACAGTATTTATGTGGGTTTGAGAGGCTGGCGGGCGACGCCGCTGAGTCGGGCGCGCCCGGGCCCACGACGTCCCTGTCGCAAATTCCGAGCGCGTTGCGAACGGGCGCTCTCAACTGGCGGCGACTTGACACGACGTCGCGGGCGCGGACGCCCTCGGTCTTCAGCGGGCGGGTCGCCCACTGGCCATTCAGGAGCGCCCGGTTTCTTACCGCCAGTCGCCGTGAAAGCGCGGTTCAGCGCTCAGTTATGACAGTTCCGTTTCAGCGTTGACCGCTCCCACTCAAAACCCAGAGGTCCCAGCACCCAGGACTCTTTTGGCTACAATGCACGCGATGAGCACCTCGACCGAACCACAGACTGCCTCAACCGCCGCGCCCGCAGCAGAAGTGAAGCGTCAGTTCGTCAACTTCATCTTCTTCCGCGTCGATCGCGCCTATCGCGCAGAGAGCGCCGAGTTCAAGGCTGCGGTGAGAAGCGAATTTGCGGAGATCGTGAAGCGTCACACAGGCCCGACCATGGTTCTTCCGTACCTGGTCCTGGCGAAAACCGGCAGCGACTTCATGCTCTGGCGGATCGGCTACGAGATCGAGCCGCTGCAGGCGATGATCGCCGACTTCAATCGCTCGAAGCTCGGCCGCTTCCTCGAAGTCTCCGAGTCCTTCCTCGCGATGACCAAGCATTCGCAATACGTCGACGAACATGTTCACGAAGGGCAGGAGGGGCGCAGGCTTCGCATCGTTCCGGGCAAGAAGCCGCTGCTGTTCGTCTATCCGTTCGTCAAGACACGCGACTGGTACCTGCTGCCGATGGCCGAGCGCCAGAAGATCATGAACGAACACATCGTCATCGGGCACAAGTACCCGCGCGTCAAGATCAACACGACCTACTCGTTCGGCCTCGACAACCAGGATTTCGTGGTGGCATTCGAAGCAGATTCCGCGGCCGAGTTTCTCGACCTCGTACAGGAACTCCGCGAAACAGAATCGTCGAAGTACACCGCCCGCGACACGCCGATGTACACCTGCACCCGCGCCACCATCGAAGAGATTCTCGATTCGATCGGGTGACGTGACCCGCTTCTACCTGCCCGAATAGAAGACCGGATCTCCCGACGCGTTGTCGATCACCGACCCGTAGACGAAGATACTGCCCGAACTCGTCGTCAGCAGGGTGTAGCTCCCTCCTGCGACATTGCCGAACAGGTCGCGCAGCGCAAACTGTTTCTGCGACTTAGGCGCGAGTTCGACGAATGCCGTCCCGACGGTCTCGCCCGATGCTCCGATGAGCGTCAGGGCCACTCCTGTCGCGGTGCCTGCTGAATTCACCAGTCCCACGTTCGACCGGAAGTCAGTGTCATTGCGCAACCCCGTCACGACGGGAGCCGCGCCGAACTTACCCACCGGCGCGATCGACTGTCCGAACGTTCCTCCTGCCTCGGTCGACGTGTAGGTGCGGCTCGTGACGACTGGCCCCGTTCCGCCGGACCAGGTGATCTCCAGCGCTCCGCTCCCCGACGTCACGCTGAACGTGGAGAGCACGTCGGCAATCGTCGA
>JBKJVD010000255.1:0-5816 GCA_046590585.1 Thermoanaerobaculia bacterium
TCGGCACCGTGATACGATCGTCGCCGTGTCGGGCAGTAGCGCAGCCTGGTAGCGTACCTGAATGGGGTTCAGGTGGTCGCGAGTTCAAATCTCGCCTGCCCGACCAATTTTTCCCCACGCTGTTGGCTGGCGACTCCAGGGTCTTTCTTCCCGCGGGAGTCCGCCCGAACCCTACGAGCCAGCACCCCACCGCAGATCCCAGGAGAACACCATGGATGAACCACAGCAGCAGACTATTCGGATCGTGCTCGATGACGAGACGGCACAGGGCCATTACGTCAACTTCGCGAACATCATCCATTCGCCCAGCGAGTTCGTCATCGACCTCGGGCGGATGATGCCGGGCCGCCCCGACGTGAAGGTCTACAGCCGCGTAATCCTCACCCCGCTCCACGCCAAGCAACTCCTCGATGCGCTCGCCACCAACGTCTCCCTCTTCGAGCAGAAGTTCGGCGAGATCCGCGTTGGCGGCGACCTCCAGGGATTCACCTCCAACGAACCGTCCAACTGAATCCAGTTCCTCGGGTTCCTCGGTGAAGCAGTTCCTCGGTTCCTCGGGGAGGTAGTTTCTCTCCCATCGCAACCACCGAGGAACCCCGAGGAACTGCTTCACCGAGGAACGGTTCACCAGGAACTGCTTCACCAAGGAACCGCAATGAAGATCAAGATCATCGGCGCCGGCCTGGCGGGTTCTGAGTGCGCGTACGGACTGGCGCGGCGCGGTCACTCGGTCGACCTGTATGAGATGCGGCCTGTCCGTTCCACTGCCGCTCACCAGACCTCGAACCTGGCGGAACTGGTCTGCTCGAACTCGTTCCGCTCTTCGGCGGTGACCAATGCCGTCGGCCTGCTCAAGCAGGAGATGCTGCTGCTCGATTCGATCGTGATGCGCTGCGGAGCGGAAGCGCGCGTTCCTGCGGGAGATGCGTTCGCAGTCGATCGCGATCTCTTCTCCTCCGCGATGCAGCGCGAACTCGAGGCAACTCCGGGCGTCACCATCCGGCGTGAAGAGGTGATTGACCTGGGTCGCGGCGACTACGACTACCTCGTCGTCGCCACGGGGCCACTCACCTCGCACGCGCTGTACGAAGCGATCGGCACGTTTCTCGGGCACGACGGTCTCTATTTTTACGACGCCATCGCGCCGATCATCGCAGCCGATTCGCTCGACCTGTCGAAGCTCTACTGGAAGTCGCGCTACGACAAGGGTACGAGCAGCGACTACCTCAACGCTGCCATGAGCCAGCAGCAGTACGAAGATTTCAACGCCGCCCTGCTCTCGGCGGAGTTGTACCAGTTGCACGACTTCGAGAAAGCCGCGCACTTCGAGGGCTGCCTGCCGATCGAGGAGATCGCCAGCCGCGGAATCGAGACGCTCCGCTTCGGCCCGATGAAGCCGGTCGGCCTCGAGCATCCAGTCACGGGAGTCCGGCCCTACGCAGTCGTCCAGCTGCGCAAGGAAGATCTTTCGGACGAGTACTTCAACCTCGTCGGCTTCCAGACGAAGATGAAGCAGGGCGACCAGAAGCGGGTGCTGCAGATGATCCCGGGCCTGGAGAACGCGACGTTTGCCCGCTTCGGGTCGATGCATCGCAACACGTTCATCAACGGACCCAAACACCTCCGTCCCACGTTCCAGGCAAAGCAGGACGACCGCGTCTTCTTCGCGGGACAGGTCACCGGCGTCGAGGGTTACGTAGAGTCCTCCGCAGTGGGGCTGCTCGTGGCCCGCTACATTGACGAGTCAGGCCGTGCAGGCTCGCCCATCGCTGCTCTTCCGTATCACACGGCGCTCGGAGCGCTGGGCCGTCATGTCGCCGAGTCATCGCCCGATCGCTACCAGCCATCGAACGTCACCTGGGGGCTGATCGAAGATGTGGTCGGCCGGATGAAGAAAGTTCTCAAGCGCGAGCGTCAGGCTGAACTCGCGCTCGAAGCGATCCGCAGCATCGCCTGACCGCTCCGTCTGCAGGTCTACTCTTCATTGATTTCGCCACGAACCTGCTCTAGTCTGCTCGCGGTCAGCGGGTTGGTCAGGCGCAGCCGCCATCCGCAGTCGTTCGCGCCGGCAGCATGATGGTGAGGAGATCGGTATCGATGGCCAGAGGCCGGGCAGTTCTTGTTTCGATCACACTGCTCCTCAGTCTCGGTCAACTCGCTTGCGCGACCGCGACGAAACCAGGGTCTGCGACCCGCGGAACCGGAGCCGGCCGTATCGATCCCGCGCGCATGTCCGAGATCGTTCGCGTCCTCGCCTCCGACGAGTTCGAAGGACGCGCGCCCGGCACGCGCGGCGAAGCCGTCACGATCGCCTATCTGATCCGGCAGTTCGAGAGCCTGGGCCTTTCGCCGGGCGGCGATGATGGCGGATGGACGCAACGCGTTCCGCTGATCCGGACGCAGTTGCAGCAGCCCGGCACGATCGAGATGGGTGGCCGGCGCATGCAACTCGGGGAGGATGCCTATCTCAGCACGCTGCGGCCCGTTGACCGGGCCACGATTCAGAACGCTCCGATCGTGTTCGTCGGCTACGGCGTTTCGGCGCCGGAGCGGCAATGGGATGATTTCAAGGACGTCGACCTGGCCAACAAGGTCGCGCTCTTCCTCATCAACGATCCCGATTTCGAGTCGCTGACTTCCGACGCGGTTGCCGGGCGCTTCGGTGGCCCGGGAATGACGTACTACGGCCGGTGGACCTACAAGTTCGAAGAGGCAGCCCGCCGCGGCGCCATTGCAGCGGTCATCGTTCACGAAGCCGCAGCCGCAGGCTATGGCTGGAACGTCGTCAAGGGAGCCGAGGGTGAGAACTTCGACATCCTCCGTTCGCCGGATGCGACGAAACCTGTACTTCTGCAGGGATGGATCAAGCTCGAGCGCGCCACGGAACTCTTCGCGCAGTCCGGTCTCGACTTCGAAGCACTGAAGCGTGAAGCCCGCACCTCCGCCTTCCGGCCCCGCCTGCTCACAGGTACCTTCTCGGCCGATCTGGCCGTCGAACACAAAAGCGTCGGGAGCCACAACGTCATCGGCAGAATCGCCGGCAGCAGGTATCCCGACGAGACCATCATGTTCTCGGGTCATTGGGATGCGTTCGGAATCGGGACGCCGGACGCCCGCGGAAAACGGATCCGGCCCGGCGCCAACGACGATGCCCTCGGCATCGCCGGCATCCTGGAAATCGCGCGTGCGTTCAAGGCGGAGCCGCCACCCGAGCGTACCGTGTTGTTCGCTGCCTGGACGGCCGAGGAGCGGGGCCTGCTGGGATCGGAACACTACAGCGTGAATCCGATCTATCCGGCGGCGAAGATGGTGGCCAACCTCACGCTCGACATTCTTCAGACCGCCGGTCCGGCCCGGGACGTGATCCTCGTCGGCCAGGGACAGGGTGACCTCGAGGACGATCTGGTCAGGGCGGCGGCAGCGCAGGGACGCACGGTCACTCCCGACGCGCAACCGGGTCGCGGCCTCTTCTATCGTGCCGATCACTTTTCGCTCGCAAAGCGTGGCGTCCCGGTCCTGCTCCTCATGGCCATCGGTGGCGGGGCCGACCTCGTCGAGGGTGGACGCAAGGCCGGCGACCAGTGGGTGACCGACTACACCGCCGACTGCTATCACCAGACCTGCGACGCCTGGAGCGCCGATTGGGATCTGCGCGGAGCGGCACAGGACGTGGCCCTGGTTTACACGATCGGCCGCGAACTGGCCTTCTCACGCCGCTGGCCGCAATGGCGTCCGAACTCCGAGTTCAGGGCGGCTCGCGAACTGACTTCCAGCGCTCGTCGCTGATCGTCGGATCGCGACTACGACCCACCCATCGAAAGGGCGTGTGCACCGGATCAACTCGATCCGGCACACACGCGCTGATCGCGGGGCCCAACTACATGGAGTAGCGCACTCCGAAGATCGTGCGGCGCTGTGGCGAGCTGTAGCCAAGCACCTCTTCGTATCGCTCACCCGTCAGGTTCTCGACCTTGACGTACGGCACGAACTTTCCGATGTGCATCTGCACATTCACGTCGTACGTCGTGTAACTCTTATTCGAGGCCCGTGAAAACGGGGCGACCGGCAGCACGTCATCGCGCTTTCCGTTGTGGAGCAGGATGATGTTCGTCTCCAGGCTGCCCTTGCGGTAGGAAGTATGAATCGAACCGGAGTGGCGAGGACGGCGCAGCAGTGTCTCGCCGGTCTCGTCCTGCTCGGTATCGAGATAGGTGTAGCTGAAGCCGGAACTGAGGCCGTCGGCGAACGCCTGGTCCGCGGAGAGCTCCACGCCCCGCGACGTCGCCGCGCCGATGTTCCCGAACACGAACGTGGCGTTGTCGAAGACGATGAGATCCTCGTAGTCTGCGGTGAACACCGTGATCGAGGTCAGGCCGCTGCCGATCGAACGATCGAACCCGACTTCGAAGCTGCGGCTCTTTTCAGGCTGGAGGCCGGCGTTTCCGGAGAAGGGAAAATACAGCTCTCCGATCGACGGCGCGCGGAACGACTGTCCATAGGCTCCGCGGAGCTTGTTGGATCCGGAGATCCACGCCAGCGCCAGCCGCGGAGAGGTCTCGCTGCCGAATGTGTCGTAGTCGTCGTAGCGAACGCCCGCGGAAAGCTCGAAGCGTGACGTGTCGCCCATTTCGCGGGAGAAGCGATCTTCGACGAACAGTGACTTCTCCACGCGCCGCTCGTCATCGAGGCTCACCCCGAACGTGTTCACGTCGTTCACGACGGCGCGCTCGTACTCGCCGCCGGCGATGATGGTTCCGATGCCGGTCTGGAGTTTCATGGCCAGGCGTCCGCGCCGCGTCACCGACTCGGTGTCGGAATCGGTGAAGAAGTACGGGTCCTGCGGATCTGCGAAGCGATCGTCACGACGGCTCTCGCCAAGGGTCAGGTCGTAGGAAAACCGTCCAAAACTCTGCGTGATCGGAATGGCGATCTGGCGCTCGTTGCCTTCCTGCCTCCGCTCCAGACTCGGGACGATCGCATCGCCTGCGGCATTGAGGTTGAACGGGACACCGAGGTCGTAGTCGGTGTAGCGACCGGAGACGCCGAGTGAGAAGCGATTGCTGGCGGTCCACTTGAAGAACAAGTTGGCGCTCTTCTGCGTGAAGTCGTCGTTGTCGTCCCAGCCGTCGTCCTCTCGCGACTCGAACGACGCCGAGAACTGGGTGGCCTTGCCGGCCGCCGAAGCGACGACCTGTCCGTTACGCAGCCCGTGAGATCCGTACTCGGCGCCGAAGAGCAGTTCGCTCTTCTTCGGCGCAGTGAGGATATTCACGACTCCCGCAACGGCGTCCGATCCATAGAGTGCCGAGTACGGGCCACGAACGACCTCGATCTGCTCGACGCCGAGCGTCGAAAAGCGTCCCCAGTCGTACCCTGAAAAATATGGGTTGTTGATCTTGATCCCGTTCCAGAGCACGAGCGTATGCGTCGAGTTCGCGCCGCGCGTGAAGAGAGACGTGGCACGGCCGGCCGAGCCTGTGCGGCTGATGTTGATCCCGGGCACCTCGCGCAGTACGTCTGCGACATCGCGCGCGGCGCGATCTTCGATTTCATCGCGCGTCAGCACCGTGACCGACGCGGGAGTGGTGGCGAGTGTTTCGGGGACCGACGAGGCGGTGATGACGATTTCTTCGCCCGCCGTCGGTGGTGACTGTGCGAGCGTGGCGAGCGGTGTGAGTAGTGCGAGAAAAAAGAAAGAAACGACGACCTGTTTCATGGCAACTCCCTTCCCTCCGAAGAGGCCTGAACGTGTGTGTCGGATCAGGCCGGTCTCCTGGCTCTCGGGTCATCCTCCCCGTACTCCCTTCCCGCTTTCG
>JBKJVD010000246.1:0-5088 GCA_046590585.1 Thermoanaerobaculia bacterium
AGAAAATTCGCGAGGTCCATCCCCACGGTCACCGCGAGGCCATGGCGGAGTTCGTAGCCGGTGGCCGACTCCAGTGCGTGTCCGAACGTATGTCCGTAGTTGAACTTATTGCGCTCATCTTGATCGAACTCGTCCTTCTCTGCGACGGATCGTTTGATGCGAAGACTTTCAACAACGTAAGGGCGCAGCCTCTTCCGGTCCAACAGCAGGTCGTCATATTCGGCGATCAGCGGCGCGATCAGTTTGGAATTCGCGTAATAGTAGAAGTGCAGCATTTCGCCGATGCCCGACTTGACGTCCTCGACGGAAAGCGTCTCGATGAAGCTCATGTCGATCAGGATTCTGCTGGGCGGGTAGAAGTTTCCGATCAGGTTCTTCTTGTCGCCGAGATTGATCGACGTTTTGCTGCCGAGGCAGCTGTCGGCCTGTGCCAGGAGCGTAGTCGGGACGAACACCCATTCGACGCCTCGGTAGAGAATCGATGCTGCGAACGCCGTGATGTCCTGGACGATGCCGCCGCCGATCGCGACGATGGTGCCGTCGCGACGAAAACCGCGCTCGACGAGCGTCTCGATGAGCCTGCGGCAGCCGTCGAGGTTCTTGTTGTCCTCCGTGGCGTCGATCGCAATCACGGAGGAGAGGTCCAAAACTTTGCCGAGACGGTCGCGGTACAGCTCGAGCACGGCCAAATCGACGACGATTTGTGCGCCGGAAACGACAAACTCTCGCAGCGACGCTTCCACGGAGTCGACGAAGATGACCTCGTACTCCCGGAACATCGATCGCACCGCGAAGCGGTCTTCAGACATTGACGAAGCCTCCGTCGACCACGACGTTCTGTGCAGTCATGTACGTGTTGAGATTACTCGCGAGGAACATGATCACGTTCGTAATCTCGGCGGTCTCCGCGAACCGTCCGAGCGGTACCTGCGCCGCGAGTTCGTCCATCTCGGCCGGCGAGAGGATGGAACGCGTCAGATCCGTCATGACGAAGCCGGGCGAGACGGTGTTTACGAGGATGTTGTATGGCGCAAGATCGAGCGCGCTTCCGACAGTGAGGCCACGGATGCCGAATTTCGACATCGAGTACAGCACGCGTTTCGGCTTGCTGATCACGCCGAAGATCGAAGCAATGTTCACGATCCGCCCATAGCGGTGGCGCTTCATGACGCGACTCACGGCGCGCGTGACCATCAGCGGTCCGTCGAGATTCACCGCGCGGATCGCATCCCAGTCGCCGTCTTTCGTCTCGACAATCGGGTCGATACGATTGATGCCGGCGTTGTTGACGAGCACGTCGATCCGTTCGAGCTTCTCGAGCCCGGCAACGAACGATTCAGTGCTGGTGCGGTCGCTGAAATCTACACTCATGAATGCGCGACCAGGTGCGAAGTTCTGCGCCTTCGCGGTCGCACTGGTGTCCCGCCCTGTCACGACCACCTGAGCGCCGAGACTCTCGAAGCGGTCCGCCACTTCCTTTCCGATGCCTCGCGTGCCTCCCGTGACCAGCACGACCTGACCGGTGAAGTCGATCCTCATCGCGCAGCTTCCGACAGCCCTTTCAGGAGATTCTCGACCGCTTCCGTCTCCATCGAAAGTCGGCACTCCTCTGTGTAGGACCCGACGTGCGGCGTCAGGACGGCATTCCTGCAGGAAGTCAGCGGACCCGCATACGGCTCCTTGCTGAACGTGTCGATCCATGCGCCAGCCAGGTGACGCTCCTGCAACGCCTGCGCGAGTGCTGCGTCGTCAACAAGCCCCCCTCGTGCCGGGTTGAGAAGGATCGCGCCTTTCTTCATCCGTGCGATCTCTGCTGCACCGATCATTTGCTCTTCACCACTGGAGTGCAGGGAGACAACGTCGGCAAGAGGCAGGGCCTCCATGAGCGACATTAATTCAGCGTTGGCCGCTGCGTCCGCGCTCAGGATCGGATCGACCGCGATCAACCTGACGTTGAATGGCGCGAGCAGTTCGGCGAACCGGCGGCCGATCCGGCCGTAGCCCACAATCGCGACGGTCTTTCCCTGTAACTGCACACCGATCCGCTTGCTCCACTTACCGCCGTGCAGGTCTGCATCCATCTCCGGGATCAGGCGCATGACGGAAAGCAGCCCGCCCAGCGTCAGTTCCGCTACGGCCTGCGTCGGCCCCGAAGGAGTCGAATACACGGCAATTCCGAGGTCGCGCGCCGCTTTCAGGTCGACATTCGACATGCCGGAGCCAACACGGGAGACAACCTTCAGTTTCGACTTTTCGAGTACGCCGGCGTCCAGCGGCTCGAGGCCGGCGACGATTCCGATGACGTCGTCCGTCAGCAGTTCGAGGAGCTCAGTGCGTTCGAGCTTCCGCTTGTACGGATTGTCGACGACGCGGTAGCCCGAGGAGAGCATCCGCTCCAGCGGCGAGCGATCGCGCTCGGCGAACGAAGAAGGTCCGATGAGGATGCTTCCGTTGCTCACTGCATGTCCTTCACGTGCCACATCACTCCCTCATGGTCCTGGAAGAAAACGACCTTCCCGTATTCGGTGTCCCGTTCGTGGTCGACCGTCAGTCCCAGTTTCGCGACCAGTTCCCACGGATTCGGCCGGCGCAGGCAAGGGTTGCAGAACCCGCTCATCGCCGGAGCGGCCGGCGTCTTGCGGAGCTTCACCTCGATGCGAATACCGTCCGGCGATGTGAACATTGACGTACCGGTCTTCGAGATCACCTCGTGCGAGCCGCCTTCGAAGATCTCCGCGAGAAAGCCGCAGTAGCGCTGGATATCGGAAACGTGAACTTCCACATGATCGAATTTCGCCATTCGTTCTCCGACTAGGCCTGCGCGTATCGGCCGAGAAACCAGTGCGCCAGCACGTGATTGAAGATGAGATGCATATCCTCGGCAGGGCCGTATTCGCCCTTCTCTGTTGGAGCGTGGACGCGGACGTCGGCGAGTTCCGCCAGTTTGCCTCCGTCGAAGGCAGTGAACGCGATAACGCGCCCGCCGTGCTCCTTCACGTACTCCGCCGCCGCAATGATGTTCGGCGAATTACCGCTGCACGAGATCACGAGAAGGCGGTCACCTGGACGGAAGTAGATGGAGAGTTGACCGACGAAGAGATTCTGGTAACCGGTGTCGTTGCCGATCGCAGTCATCACCGAAGTGTTGTCCGTCAGCGCGAAGAAGCGCAGCGGTGGGTTGAGGCTGGTTTTCATCAGAACGCCGAACCCGAGGTCGTTCGCCATCGTGGTGGCGGTGGACGCCGAGCCACCGTTCCCGGCAACGAAGATCGTCTGGCCGGCAGCGCGCGCAGCCTCGATCTCCTCGCCGAGCCGCTCGATCTGCGACACGTCGACCGATGCGAGTACGCTCGAGAGATAGTCGAAATAGCGGCGCGCGTATTCGCCGAGACCGCCGACGCCCTCATGAGCCTTGTCTAGGTTATTCATCCGGATCTCCTTGGTTCAAAAAGACGGGTGATTGTAGCCGCTTAATCGGGCGAAGGGATGTCGAACATCCGCTGCCACTGATCGTCTGCAGAATAGATACGGTAGACGAGCTCCATCACTTTCAATGCATCGTCGCTCGTGCCGTTCCGGACGGGGCTGCCCGTAACCACCAGCTCAGCGAACTCGTCGATCTCACGCTGCCAGGAGTGGTCGTCGAGGTACGAGGTCCACGTTTCGGTGAAGGAGCCCACAGACGATCCCTCGGTGCGAGGGATCACCCGGAGTCGCTCCTCACCGTAGCTCTTGGATCCCGAAAGAATCCCGGTTAGTTCCAGCAGCGCGTCGCGCAGCGTTACCTCGAGGCGGAAGCGGTGCTGCCACTGCGTCGCCGTCGAATGGATCATCGCCACGCAACCGTTTCGGCTGCGCATGATCGCGAATGCATTGTCTTCGACGTCGTGGTTCCAGTAACTGTTCGACACGAAGCTCTTCACTTCCTCGAACTCGCCTGCGAACAGGCGGATCATGTCGAGCATGTGAATGCCCTGGTCGAGAAGGATGCCGCCGCCAGCGTACTGCCGTTCTGCGCGCCATCCGCTGGCAAACGGGATGATGCTGCTCTTCCCGTAGACACCGCGGATATTGACGATGGGGCCGAACTGTCCGGAGTCGATGATGCGCTTCGCATCGATGACGGAGTCGTGGTAGCGGTGATTGAAACCATACTTCAGCTTCAGGCCGGGCCGGCTTCGTTCGACCTCGATCACGTCCCGGATGTCTTCGACGGTGCGTCCCGGCGGTTTTTCGCAGAACACATGCAGTCCCTTTTCGAGGGCGCCGATCGTCGCCAGCGGGGCGAGGTGGTTCGGCAGGCAGACGACCATGACGTCGAGCTCTTCCTCGAAAAGGCTTCGATAGTCCGCGAAGAATTGGACGCCGTCGTTGACTCCGTCGCTGCCGAAGGAGATGTCGCTAACCGCAACCGTACGGAGGTGCGGGTTCTGGTCAACGAAGGCGCGGCGGCGGCGTCCCACTACACCGAATCCGGCGATGCCCACCCGCAGTTTGGAATCGAGAGCGTCAGAGGTCACGACGCTCTCCGGGCCACGACCATCATGTGCGAACTCAAAAGATTCTCGGCGAGGTATATCTGCATGCGTTCCTTCTCGGCCTCGTCAGCCCGCTGAATGAAGCCACGCCAGAAACGGTCCGCGATCGAGGCGACGTTGTTAGACAGGATATCCACGTCGAGGCGTCCGGGGGTCGTCACTTCCAGCACCTTCATCCCACATCGCCTGAACAGAGTATGCGCCGCACGAGGGTTGATGAAGTTCAGGTGGTGCGGCGGCGACACCGATTTCGACTTCTCCCATAGGACCTGAATATCGAGCCCTGTACCACTCAGCGTGGTGAAAATGAACAGGTCATCTGGTCTCATGATCCGGGCGAGGACTTCAAGAAACAGCGTCGGCTCGTGGAGATGTTCGAACAGTTCGAAACTCACGAACGTCTTCGCCCCGTCGGAGAGGTCCCCCGGCTGCAAGTCTTCCAGGAACTTCTCCACGACCGGCAGTCCCTTGCTCCGGCAAACGCGTGCGAGGTGCAGGGACGGCTCGATCACGGTGACATCAAAATCACCGAGAGCGAGCAGTTCTTCGC
>JBKJVD010000002.1:0-8323 GCA_046590585.1 Thermoanaerobaculia bacterium
CCAGCTGATCACCGCGCGGCTGATCGAAGTAGCCACCGAGGAGAAGTCCTTCCGGCCGGTCTTCCTCGATGTGGAGGACTCGCCGGAGTTGCTCAAGGTCATCTCCACCTACAACGACATGTTCGGGCGGCTGTACGAGTCGCTGCTACGCGCGGTGGGCGACGAGCCGGCGCGTGACATCTTCATGACCGCGCTGCAGAACTCGGAGAGCGACGATCTCTGGAGTGGCGTGTTCTTCGATCAGTTCGGACGATTCGACGAGAACATGCTCATCGCCAACATCTCCGAGCTTCCATTCGAGGAGCGGAAGTCGGTGCTCGACGAGGGGCTCAATACGCTGTTGTCGATCCAGCTCTTTGAGGTATCCCAGCACCTCGACTCCGCCAGAAAAGTCGACATCTTTCGATACATTTCGGACCAGAAGGCGCAGATCGAGAGGATTGCAGGGTAGAAGGCAGAAGGCAGAAGGCAGAAGGCAGAAGGTAGAAGGCAGAAGGCAGAAGGCAGAAGGCAGAAGGCAGAAGGCAGAAACCGGATTTAGGCTCAGATCGCCACCGAGCGCGTGAAGAGGACTTCCGCCCACTGAATACCCGGAAGGTCCTAGATTCTGGTTTCTGGTTTCTGGTTTCTGGTTTCTGGTTTCTAGTTTCTGCCTTCTGCCTTCTGCCTTCTGGTTTCTGCCCGTCATCCCTGAGAAATCACGCGTCCCCGGTCGAGCACGAGTGTTTCGTCGGCGATGCGCGCAAGTTCGTTCGCGTCGTGGGTCACGTAGAGCATCGGCACATGGAGTTCGTCGCGGATGCGGATGAGGAACTCGATGATTCGCTCCTGCAGCGGACGCTCGAGACCTGCCAGCGGCTCATCGAGAAGCAGGACGCGGGGGGAGGCCAGGAGGGCGCGGGCCAGGGCCACGCGTTTCTGCTCGCCGCCGGAGAGCTGGCGTACGGAACGATTCATCAGGTCGCCGATCTCGAGGACGTCGAGCACATGGGTGAACGCGTCTTCGTCCTTCTCCTTGATTCCGTAGACCACATTGCGCCTGACCGACATGTGCGGAAAGAGGGCGGTTTCCTGTGGGACATATCCGGTGCCTCGATGTTGAGGCGGGACATGCCGCCTTCGGATCGCATCGTCGAGCGTCGTTCCATCCAGATCGATGCGTCCTCCCCGCAGTGGGCGCACGCCGGCGATGGCATCCAGCAGGGTGGTCTTCCCCGCTCCCGATGGTCCGAAGATTCCAGTCACCGGCGCCGAGATCGTCGCAGTGACGCGCAATTCAAAGTCTGCGAGGGAAACCGTCAGTTCCTCGATGGTGAGAATCATCGCGCGCTCCGGCGCAGGAGCTGCTCGCTGACCCAGACGGCGATGAACGCGATGACGACCGCGGCGATGACCATGTGCATTGCCTCGTCGTCGTGACCCAGCTGGACGCTGTCGTAGATGGAGGTCGCCAGCGTCCGGGTACGTCCCGGGATGTTCCCCGCCACGAGGATCGTGGCTCCGAACTCGCCGACCGCGCGGGCGAATGCCATGACCGTTCCGGCGATGATGCCGCGGGAGGCCAGCGGAAAGGTGATGGTGAGGAAGGCTCGCAGCGGAGTGGCGCCGAGGGTGCGCGCGATCTGCTCGTAGCGTGGGTTGACTCCCTCGAAAGCTACACGCGCCGCACGGACGAGGAACGGTGCGGACATCACGGCCATCGCCACGACCACGCCACGCCAGGTGAAGATGACGTCCAGCCCGAGACGGTGCAGGAGCGCTCCAGTGGGGCTGCGGCGTCCGAACAGTTTCAAAAGCAGCACGCCGGTCGCCACGGGGGGGAGAACGAGCGGCAGCGCGACCAGCGTCTCGACGAGCGATTTTCCACGCCATTGCTTCCTGGCCAGGAGCCAGGCCAGCGCGATGGCGGCCGGAAAACTCACGAGTGTGGCGGTGGTGGCGGCGCGGAGGGTGAGAAGGACGGCATCCATCAGTCAGTCCCTAGTGTATTTCGGGGTATCGGTGGTCGGGGGGAGAACCTGCCCGACCGGATGAGCATGCCGTGTGCAGTAGGACTACCCACCGACATGAAGATGCCTCATCATTTCACGGAAGAATCCACTCGACTGCTTCTTGACTGTCGCGGGTTGTCTTGCTCCGGAATCACGGCTCCCGACGATGGGTCCAGGGACATGGAGGGCGGACCTGGATGGTCCGTTGCTGACTGCGGTGACCTCACACGAAATGGCGCCTGAATCAGAACAGTTGCTCGATGAGCACGGAAAGCCGGAACTCGAGAACATCGAGATCCAGCTGCTGACGGAGGGGATCTACCGTCACTACGGCTTCGACTTCCGTGACTACTCGATGCCCTCGATGCGGAGGCGCATCTGGAAACGGATCTACGCGGAAGGGCTGAGCACAGTGTCGGGCCTGATCGAAAAGGTTCTTCACGATTCGAGCTGTATGGAGAGGTTGCTGCTCGATCTCTCGATCAATACGACAGCCATGTTCCGTGACCCCACGTTCTACCTGAATTTCCGCCGGAAGATCGTTCCCCTGCTTCGTACGTATCCGTTCATCCGGATCTGGCATGCCGGCTGTTCGACGGGAGAAGAGGTCTATTCGATGGCCATGCTGCTCCACGAGGAGGGGCTCTACGACCGTTGCCGGATTTATGCGACGGACATCAACGAGACGGTGCTCCAGAAAGCCAAGACCGGCATTTTCCCGCTTGCGTCGATGCAGGAAAACACCAGCAACTACATCGCCGGCGGAGGCAAGGGCACGTTCTCCGACTACTACACGGCCCGGTACGATTACTCGATCTTTCGCCCGGCCCTGCGGGAGAATGTCGTGTTTGCGCAGCACAACCTCGTCACCGATGCATCGTTCAATCATTTCAACGTCATCTTCTGCCGCAACGTCCTGATCTATTTCAATAACGCCCTGCAGGAGCGGGTACAGAAGCTGTTCCTCGAAAGCCTCGAGACCTTCGGAATCCTGGGACTTGGTCGCAAGGAAACGATTCGTTACACAGAGGTCGCCGACCATTATGATGAGATCGACGCCGATGAAAAACTGTATCGGAGAATTCGCTGACGCCACCCCGCTTCGAAGCACGGATGAGGCGAGATCGGGAAGTGCAGGCCCGTGACTGTGAAGCCATCTCCGCGAACGTTCGAGATGATCGTCATCGGTTGCTCTCTCGGAGGCATGAAGGCATTGCAACAGGTGCTGGGTGCGTTGCCCGCCGAGTTCCCGATTCCGATCGCCGTCGTCCAGCATCGGTACCGGAATTCAGCCGATGGCTTGCCGGCATTTCTAAATCGCCACACGGCCCTCAAGGTCGTCGATGCGGAAGACAAGCAGTGGCTCAAGCCCGGGACGGTGTATTTGGCGCCTGCCGACTATCACATGCTCGTGGACGGTGGTGAGGTCAGCCTGTCCGTGGAGGCGGCGGTGAGTTACGCCCGTCCATCGGTCGATGTGCTGTTCGAGTCCGCTGCCGATGCCTATGCTGACCGGCTGATCGGGATCGTGCTCACCGGCCAGAATGCAGATGGTGCGGAGGGCTCGAGTCAGGTGAAAGCGAGGGGCGGCTTCATGGTGGTGCAGGATCCCGCGACGGCGGAGGCACCTTCCATGCCGGCTGCCGCGATCCAGGCGACCAGAATTGATCGCGTCCTTCCGCTCGACCGGATCGGGCCGTTCCTGGTCGAGCTTTGCCAGTTCTGCAAGGCTGAACCGGCAAAGGGAAAGCGGAAATGATCAGCAAGGATGGGACTGGTTTGGATCGTGCAACCGGGACGTCTGGAGATCCGCGCTCTTCGCACGCATCCAACATGACAGTCATTGATGATCGGGTGAATATCCTGCTGGTCGATGACCAGCCGAACAACCTGCTGGCGCTCGAATCGATTCTGAGCGACATGGGTGAAAACCTCGTCACCGCCCAGTCGGGGACGAAGGCGTTGCGCAGCATGCTCGAACAGGAGTTTGCCGTCGTGCTGCTCGACGTGCAGATGCCCGAACTCGATGGATTCGAAACGGCCAGCCTGATCCGCGCACGCGACAAATCCCGCGACACTCCGATCATCTTCCTCACGGCGCTCTCCCGCAGCGAGACGAATGTCTTTCGCGGTTACGAACTGGGTGCCGTCGACTACATCTTCAAACCGTTCCACGCCGAGATCCTGAAGTCGAAGGTGACGGTCTTCGTGGAGTTGTTTCGCAAGCGCGAGGCGATCAAGCGGCAGGCGGCGGAACTCGGGCGGTTGAGCCGGCAGAACGAACTGATTCTCAACGCGGCCGCCGAGGGCGTGTTCGGAGTGGACCGGGAGGGTCGGGCGACGTTCGTCAATCCGGCGGCTGCGCGGATGCTCAAGCGCGAGTTGATCGAACTGACGGATGCTCCCGTCCACGCGTTGATTCATCCTCGCTTTCCGGAAGGCGACAGCTGCGATCCCGAAACCTGCATCCTGAACTCCGCGCTGCGTGGTGAGGTGCGGGCGGGTGAGATCGAGGACACGTTCTTTCGGGCGGATGGGACGAGTTTCCCCGCCGAGTTCAACGCCTCGATGATGCATGACGAGGACGGGTCACCGCTCGGCTCAGTGGTGACGTATCGAGACGTGACCGAGCGCAGGGTTGCGGCGCTTGCCGCCGAGGCCGAGAGTCGTTATCGCGAAGCGGAAGCGCAGAACCGCGCCAAGGATAATTTCCTGGCGACGCTCTCCCATGAACTGCGCACGCCGATGACCTCGATCCTCGGATGGGTGCAGTTCCTGCGCACCGGCGCGTTCGATGAGGAGGAACTGCAGGAGGCGCTCCAGACCATCGAGTCGAGCGCACGCCTTCAGGCCCGCCTCATCGACGACATGCTCGATGTCTCGCGAATCGTCCTTGGCAAGTTCCACGTCGATCTGCGTCCGACAAAAATCGCCGAAGTCGTCCAGGCTGCGCTGACGACCGCCATGCATGTGGCTACTGACCGTGGCGTGCGGCTCACGTGCGAAGTCGAGGACCAGGAAACGCTGGTCGCGGCCGACGCGAGCCGGATGCAGCAGGTCATCGGGAACATCCTTTCGAACGCCATCAAGTTCACACCTTCCGGGCACAGCGTGGACCTCAAGCTCGAGCGTAATGATTCGAGGCTCGACATCAGCGTGACCGATGAAGGGGAAGGAATCGAGACCTCGTTCCTCCCGCATGTGTTCGATCGCCTGCAGCAGGCCGACAATTCGATGAACCGCAGCGGGCTCGGTCTGGGACTCGCCATCGCCCGGCACATCGTCGAGCTCCATGAAGGGGAGATCGTCGCCAGCAGCCCTGGACGAGGCAAGGGCTCAACGTTCACGGTGAGCCTGCCCATCCTCAAGGCGGACGCAGTCGCGCCCGAGACCCAGGGCCTGCGGGCTGACGCACGCTAGGCGGGCGTGGACGCCTTCAGCGTCTTGCGATTGCGCGGTCTGAGAGCCAGTCGTTCTTACGTGCCCAGGGTGATCTTCAGCGGCGCGGCTTTCCAGATGTCCTTCGCGTACTCCGCGATGGTGCGATCGGCTGAGAAGAATCCGCTTCGCGCCGTATTCATGACCGACATCTTCGTCCACTGATCGCGCTGGGTGTAGACCTCCGCAGCGCGAGTCTGGGTCTCCATGTAGGCAGCGAAATCGGCGCAGTGGAAGTAGTGGTCGCCGTTCGAAAGAATGTCGTGGAGCGGCTGGAACAGATCTCCGAAGGGGCCGCTGCTGCTGAGAGTGTCCAGGACACGCCGCAACTCCGCGTTCTCGGCGATGAATCGCCGTGGATCGTATCCCGCGGCACGCATGGACGTGACCTCCTCGGCCGTCCGGCCGAAGATGAAGATGTTGTCGCGGCCGACATGCTGATCGATCTCGACATTCGCACCATCGAGGGTTCCGATGATCACGCCGCCATTCAGCACCGCCTTCATGTTCCCCGTGCCCGAGGCTTCGAGGCCGGCGGTGGAGATCTGCTCAGAGAGGTTGGTGGCGGGAAAGATCAGTTCAGCCGACGAGACGTCGTAATTCGGCACGAAGATGACCTGTAGCTGCTTCGAGGCAATCGGATGCTTGCGGATCAGCGTGGCGATGGAGTGAGCCAGCTTGATGATCAGCTTGGCGGTGTAGTAACTGGGCGCCGCCTTCCCCGCGAGGATCACGGTGCGCGGGGTGGTGTCGATTCCGTCGGTGATTCGATGGTAGAGCGCGATGACGTGCAGCAGGTTGAGCAGCTGACGCTTGTATTCGTGGATTCGCTTGATCTGCACGTCGAAGATCGACTCGGGATCGATTGCGAAGCCGTGACAGCGGCCGAGCCACGCGGCCAGGATCTGCTTGCGCTCGAGTTTGAC
Source organism: Thermoanaerobaculia bacterium (assembly GCA_046590585.1). GTDB lineage: Bacteria > Acidobacteriota > Thermoanaerobaculia > Gp7-AA8 > Gp7-AA8 > JBKJVD01. Next base: position 6,356 of record JBKJVD010000002.1, read on the forward strand.
GGCGCGCCATTTCTCGAGGAAGGCGGCGTCTGTGACCATCGGCTCGAGCTCGCGCAGGAGTTCGAGGTCGCGGGGCCAGTGCTCGCCCACCACGCTGGTGATGAGGTCGGAGAGTTGCGGATTGGCCTGCGCCAGCCAGCGGCGCGGTGTGATGCCGTTCGTCTTGTTATTGAACTTTCCGGGGAAGAATGCGTGAAATTCGGGAAAGAGACGATTCTTCACGATGTCCGAATGCAGTTGAGCCACGCCGTTGACGGAGTGAGAGCCGACGATCGCCAGGTTGGCCATGCGAACGGTCCGTGGTCCGTCATCGATGATCGCCATCTTGTGCACGCGACCTTCATCGCTGGGGTAACGTGAACGCACTGCGGCGCGGTGGCGTCGGTCGATCTCTTCGATGATCTGCCAGTGACGAGGCAACAGCTTCGAGACGAGATCGACCGACCATGCTTCGAGCGCCTCGGGGAGTACGGTGTGGTTGGTGTAGCCGAACATCGCCTGGCAGAGTTCCCAGGCGAGATCCCAGGACAGGCCTTCCTGATCGACGAGCACGCGCATCATCTCGGGGATGGAAATGGTCGGATGCGTGTCGTTGAGCTGGATCGCCACCTTGTCGGGCAGTTCTTCCCAGCGGCGTCCCGCCTTCTTCTTGAAGCGGCGGATGACGTCCTGAATCGTTGCCGAGGTAAAGAAATGCTGCTGCTTGAGGCGCAACTCGCGCCCTGCATACTGCGCATCGGGCGGATAGAGGACCTTGGAGATGTTTTCGCTGACCGTCTTGTCCTCGACCGAGGCGACGTACGCTCCGGCGTTGAACTGTGCAAGGTCGAATTCTCGGCTCGACTTCGCTGCCCAGAGCCGAAGTGAATTGACGCAGTCGATGCGATAACCGGGGACCGGCAGGTCGTACGCCATGGCGTAGACCTCCTCGGTGTCGACCCAGCGCACGCGCTGATTGCCGAGCGGATCGGTCCAGTACTCGGTCCGTCCGTAGAACCGGACCGGAAAGAGCACGTCGGGTCGCGGAACTTCCCATGGATTACCGTAACGCAACCAGTTGTCGGGCTGTTCGGTCTGGAAACCGTTGTCGATCTTCTGCCGGAAGATGCCGTACTCGTAACGGATTCCATAGCCATAGAACGGCAGCGAGAGTGTCGACGCGGAGTCGAGGAAGCAGGCCGCCAGCCGTCCCAATCCGCCGTTGCCAAGACCGGCATCATTCTCTCGCTCGGCGAGTGAGGCGAGCGGAAACCCGATGCGCTGCATCGCGGCTTGGTACTGCGGTTCCGCGCCTAAATTGATGATGCTGCTGGTGAGTAATCGTCCCAGGAGAAATTCGAGGGAGAGGTAATAGACCCGCTTCACGTCATTGCGGTAGTAGGAGTCCTGAGTCGCGAACCAGCGATCCATCAGGCGATCTCGAACGGCGTAGGCGAGACTGTTAAAGCCGTCGAGATCGGTGGCGTTGTAGCCATCGCGCGCCACGGAATACATCATCCTGAACGCGAACGAATCGATGATGGATTGGGGATCGAGCTTTCCCGGCTCGGGCTTCGGAACTTTCCTGACCGGTTCCTCCGACGGACGCGCCTTGGGACCATCACCTACGATCTGGCTCATCGAAACCCTCCGCAGGCCTCTACTGTACGTCGGCGGCCTCTGCAGGGGAAGGGCTGTTGGTTCCTCGGTTCCTCGGAGTTCCTCGGTTCCTCGGGGGGGCATGGCGGGCGAAGGAATCAGATCGAAGCGTGGAGATGGAGACGCAGTAACTCCGGTGAAAGGCCGAGGAACCGAGGAACTCCGAGGAACCCCTAGGAACTGGAGGTCCCGGGAAGAACCTTGCTCATGGCCGTCATCGTCGTGCGCGGGAATGGCTTCGGGGCGTGGACTCGAACCACGATAGCAGCCTCCAAAGAGCTGTGTCCTACCATTGGACGACCCCGAAACAGAGTGTGCGGAACGGAGAAC
>JBKJVD010000057.1:0-15837 GCA_046590585.1 Thermoanaerobaculia bacterium
TCTGTCACTCGCGTTACCGCGGTGATCGAGCAACCTACCCGGAAGCTTTCAACGGAAACGGGCGGTTCCACTGCTTCCCTATTTGGTCTTGCTCCGCAGGGGGTTTGCCATGCCGTCACCGCTCGCGCGAGACGCGGTGCGCTCTTACCGCACCGTTTCACCCTTACCGCCGGCTTGCGCCGGTTTGGCGGTTTATTTTCTGTTGCACTTTCCGTCGCGTCGCCACGCCTGGACGTTATCCAGCCTGCTGCCCGTAGGAGTTCGGACTTTCCTCCACATCTTGCGATGCAGCGGCTCTCCGACCGACTCCACACACAGTGAGACTAACGACGGCCACCACCGGCTGATTCCTGCGCATCGATATCGAGACGAATCCATGGTCGTAAACCTCTTCCAGTTAAACGACTTAGAATGATTGTCGGCGTGCCGACATCAAAATTCATGGCGGTTTTTAGGGTCGGAAAAGTAGTCCGCCCAGTCGGAACCGGGGGCGTCGCTGTCTGGTTCAACGCTCTCCAACTCGACGAGAAAGGCCTGGGCGCTCATCACCCGCACGGAGCGGCGCTGGATGCGATGCGCAAGTCCCTGATCCGACGTCACCACATTCCACCCAGTGCCCTGCGCGGAGCGCTCGACGATCAGGTCGTCAGCGCTTCTGCTGCCGCTGAACGCCACGTGAACCAAGCCGAGATGCGAGGGAAATCCCGCTGGCGAAAGGCCATCGAACAGCACGCTGACGCGCGCTTTGCGCGCTCGCGAAAACGCTGCGAGCACGCGCAGGAGATCGCGCTTTGCCTGGTCGCTGTGCAGGTCACGCCGCCATGCGCCAAGAACGTTGCTGCCGTCGATCAGCCACGGCACCGTTCACCTACCGCTTCGGCACAACCACCACGGCCGGCTTGCTCTCGCGAAGTGCGGCCGGGATTTCGCCAGCCCCGCGTGCTGCTTCCTCGCGCGTCCGGTAGCTGCCCCAGAACACCCGATAGCACGACCTGCCTTTGACCGAGACCGGCATGAACCAGAGCTTTTCGCCACCACTCCGGATCGCCTTCTCGAGGTTTCCGACCTCGCACACGATCACCACCTGCACCGTGAAGTTCCCCGTCGCAGTCTGTGCATAGTCCCGCGCCATCGCGTCATACTTGTCGCGAGATCCGGCTGAGACTGGAGGACGACTCGCAGAGGGAGGTGCCGCGACCGCAATCGGCGCAGCGGTCGTCGTCAACTTGCCGGGCGGAACGGGAGATGAGACCGCGGCAGTCGGTTTGCTCCCTGCCTGAGCAACCTCACTCTCGGTCACGGTCGGCACGGCCATCGTTTCGCTCGTCGGAGCGGGAGTTGGTGGAGCGATTTTCCGGATCGGGGCGGGTGTGACCGCAACCTCTGCAACGGCCTGTCTGCCCTGCCACCAGAGGAATCCTCCGTACGCGCCGGCGCTCAAGACAAGAAGGGCCACGATGGCAGCGATCAGTCCTTTGCGGCTTCGCTTCGGCTCTAACGGCTCGCGTTCGATTAACTCATTGCTCGAAACCGGAACCGACGCGCGACGTGCTGCTTCGATCTGTGCGTCGTCGAATCCCCACTTCACCTCGTCGGCATCCGCCGGGGGCTCCGGCGAGGGCGCCCCGAGCGGAGACATCGAATGCGGGGGCGGAGTGCTCCAGGAGGGCATGCCCTCGTCTGTCGAGCTCGGAGACTCCGGCAATCCATCGTCGGAATTCCAATAGTCAGCCTCCCCGGAACTCGTAGACGCCGCCGGAGAAGCCGGCGATTCAGACACCGGCACCTCGGTCTCGACATCGAACCTCGAAGCTGGCTCCGGGTCGGGTGAGAAGTTCCACGCGTCGGACGCATCGGAAACACCCGCGGAGGCGTAGTCGAATTCCCCGGGGCCGGCGGCCGCGGTCACGCCGCTTCCCCCTCCTCTGCTGATCAACCCCAGCACGGACATCGCGTGAAGCAGCTTGTAGGTGTTGAACCCGTCCTGCCCCGAGGCAACGGCGACTTCAGATGCGTTCCGCTCTCCGTCGATTGCCGCCGCGATCCGCGAGGCTTCTTCGTTCAGGCCGAGACGTTCGAACTCGCCCTCGAAACCCTCCACTTTGGAAAAGGTTGCGGAGCCTCCGTCCAGCGCCCGTTCGAAACGAGCCCGATCCTGCTCGGTCACGATCATTTCGACGAGGAGCTGCGGCAAAGGAAAGAGCGTCCCCTCTTCCCGCTTGGGGAGGTAATCGGCCACGATGGTGTATGAACCGTTCGGCCATCCGTTGATCGAGCGCACCACCCCGATCACCTGGACCCGCCGGGCCCAGGTCAGCTCCTTACGCGTGATGAATCCGAGATTGAGGAGAGCGTCGCCGAGGGTTTCGGATTCCTTCCGTTTTGCGAGGGCCTGCTTGACGTGATCGCGCGTGACCTTTCCAGCGCGCATCAGGATCTCGTCGATGCTGTCCGCGCGATCGTTCGTGCTCGCCGACAGCACATCGCCCGTCTTGAAGTAGATGATCTTGATGATGCCGTCGCTTTCGAAACGGATGGCACCCGTGAAATGCTCGCGCCACAGTTCGACCAGCCGCGCATTCAGGTCAATTTCGCCGATTTCGCCTTCCAGTATCATGCTGCCCCCGCCTCTCCCGTGGCTCTCGGCACTCAGGAGTGAATTGAGCCCGGATTATCGCACGCAAAGGTCAGTATTTGTGCGGGCTCGTGAGAGACGCTGCACAACTATGAGTGCAGTGCGTCGTATACCTCTCGTCCAACCTTCGGACCCAGAACCTTCATCAGGTCCTGAGCCGACGCCTGCTTCACCGCCGACAGGCTACCGAATCGTTCAAGGAGGAGCTTCCGGCGCTTCTCTCCGATTCCCGGAAGGTCATCCAGTTCGCTCCGCAGGGTTCTCTTCGATCGGCGCTTGCGGTGCGACGATACGGAGAAGCGGTGAGTTTCATCCCGGACCATCTGAAGCAATTGCAGCGCCGGATCGTGGCGGTCGAGCCGGATCGGTTCCCCACGATCAGGAACGTAGATCTCCTCATCACGCTTGGCCAGCCCGGCAATCGAGATTTCCTCGATGCCCAGTTTGTTCAGGGCGGTCAGCGCTGCGTTCAACTGACCGCGGCCTCCGTCGATCAGGATCAGATCGGGAAGCGGTTTCTTCTCGTCGAGCAGCCGCCTGTAACGCCGGTCAACCGCCTCGGCCATGGAACGGAAGTCATCGGCGCCGATCACGGTCTTGATGTTGAACAGCCGGTACTGCTTCTTGTCGAGCTTTCCGCGATCGAACACCACCATGCCGGCGACCGAGTCGGTTCCCTGGATGTTCGAGATGTCGAACGACTCGATGCGTTGAATGTCACCCGCAGATCCGAGCAGCGTGGCGAGCCGGGATGCTGCGACCTGCAAGCGATCCTGCTGGGCCTTCCTGAAGCGCGACTCGTGCGAAAGCCTCGCGTTCCGAGTGGCGAGTTCGACCCGGTCCACTCCCCTGCCCCTCTGCGGCATCCTCACGGCAACCTTGCGCGACCTCTGCTCGGTGAGCCATTCTTCGAGCAAACCGACTTCCTCGAGTTCGAACGGCACGAAGATGTCGGGCGGAATGAAGAGGTTATCAACGTAGTAGCGCTGCAGGACCTCGCTGAGGAAGTAGCGTTCGTCGTATGCCTCGACCTTCTCCCAGAACAGTTCCCGCCGGTCGACAATGCTGCCGTCGCGGATCACGAAGAGCTGTACTGCGACGTCGCCTCCCTCTTCCCACAGCCCCCATACGTCCACGTCCTCGTCCTCGGCGGATGCGACCTGCTGCTCGGATTGCACACGCTCCACGGTCCGAATGAGGTCGCGATAGTAGGTCGCGAGTTCGTAACCCTCCTGCTCGGCGGCCTGATACATCCGCTGACGCAGACGTTCCTGCAGCTCACGCGACTTCCCTCCCAGAAAGAGCACGACATCATCGACCATCTCCCCGTATCCGTCACGGGTCGTCAGGCCTGCTACGCAGGGGCCGAGGCATTGATGCATGTCGTAGTAGAGGCATGGCCGTGGAAGGGCGCTCTCTCCATCGCGGATCTCCAGGTCGCAGCTTCGCAACTTGAATTGATCGCCGATCAGTTTGAGGAGGCGTCTCGCAGTACCCGCAAAGAACGGCCCGTAGTACACGTCCCCCTTCTTTCGATCGACTCTCCGGGTAAACACGACGCGTGGGAAGTCTTCGCTCAGCGTCACTTTGAGGTAGGGGTAAGTCTTGTCGTCGCGGAGGAGAACGTTGTAACGCGGCTGATTCGTCTTGATGAGGTTGTTCTCGAGCAGGATGGCCTCGAGCTCGTTGTTCGTCGTCACGAAATCGATCGAATCGATCTCGTTGATGAGCGTCATCGTCTTCGCGTCCCGGGGACCCCGCCCCGCGAGATACGATCCCACCCGGTTTCGAAGGTTTCGCGCCTTCCCGACGTAGATGACCTCGCCTTCAGGGTTCTTGTGCAGGTACACCCCTGGACGCTCGGGGATCTCCTTGAGGCGCGCCTTCAGGCGTTCGATGCGGTCGGCCGACATGAGTCTGGCAAAACAACCATCAGCCCTCAGGTCATCCTAACGAAGAAAGAAACCTCCCCGCGACCTGGCGGAACTCGTCGGTCCACTCGTGCCCGCCTGCGAAGCGGAGAACCTCGAGACTCGGGTGACCCTCCAAAGACTTCAAGTCTTTCTTTAACTTCTGCTCGTCATACCATTCGTCGCGTTCGCCTCGCGCGATGAGCGCAGAGGGAACCTGAAGGGCATTGGGCAAGGCGTCGTCTGGCAGGTCGCCGCCCAGAGCGATGAGCCCGTGGCAGCCGATCGCAGCCGCAGCCCGCCACGCCATCGACGCCCCCTGGGAGAAGCCGGCGAACACCAGCCGCTGCCGGTTCGGAAACTGGTTCAGCACAGTCCGGATGTAGTTGAGGTTGTCCTCGATCGCCAGCTCACGGTCAAGCGAGGTCATCCAGCTTGCCCCGACAGACTGGCCTGACCGAAGGTAGAACGGGTGTAGCGCCTGTACGGCCAGCGCTGACCACTCCTCCACCCCGGGAAGCATCGCCAGTTCAGCGGCGTGGATTTCCGCCGTCTCGGCGTACCCGTGAAACCCAACCAGCAGGCGGGTTTCGTTTCTTCGGACTGCCAGCACCCGCCCGTGGACGACCGCCTCCAGATGGATGATTTCCATAGTCACCTCGCTGACTGGTCAACTTGTTTACCGGTCACACTTCAAGTCAATTCTAAGGGTTGCGCAAAGATTCGCGTGCATCCACAATGCACCGCCGTGCGCGCAGCCATCGTGGTTCCCTGCTACAACGAAGAGCAGCGGCTGGATCGCGAAGCGTTCCGCAGCTTCGAACTGGCAGGTGTCGATGTCACCTTCTGGTTCGTCGACGACGGAAGTCGCGACGGTACCCTGGCCACCCTCGAAGAACTCGCCCGAAGCAGCCCCGACCGGGTTCGGGTGGTGGCCTTGCCGAGGAACGTAGGGAAGGCAGAGGCCGTCCGACAAGGCGTGCTCACCGCAGCGGCAACTGCGCCGGACGTATTCGGATTCTGGGATGCCGACCTCGCGACTCCTCTCAACGAGGTCGGACCTCTCCTCGAAGTGTTGATCCAGAATCCCGCGATCGATCTGGTGTTCGCTTCCCGCGTGCGCCTCCTGGGTAGAACGATCCAGCGACAGGCCGCACGGCACTACTTCGGCCGAGTTGGCGCCACGCTCATCTCCACGACGCTCGGCATCCCGGTTTACGACACGCAGTGCGGCGCGAAACTCTTCCGTCTCAGTCCGGCGATTGTCTCGCTGTTCGAGCGACCCTTTCTTTCGCGATGGATTTTCGACGTGGAAATCGTGGCGCGCCTGATCGAACTCCGAGGACGGGAAGCGACCGCGGCCGCGATGTACGAGGCGCCGCTCAGGAGCTGGCGGGATGTGCAGGGATCGAAGATCCGATCTCAGGACTTCATCCGGGCCCTCCGCGACCTCTGGCGGATCCGGAGCTCTTACCGCCTTCGTTGAAAGAGAACCGTTTCCGACCGAGTTCGGGCGTCATAGAATCCCGCCATGCAGCTTCAACTCGACACCACCGATGCATCGCTCTCCTCGCTCGCCCGCGGCCTGGTCGGTTCAGAGATCCTCAAGATCGCCAGCGAAATCCGCAAGCTGGTTGCGGACGGCCGAACGATCTGCAACCTCACCGTCGGCGATTTTTCGCCGAAAGAGTTCCGGATCCCCGCCGTTCTCGAGCAACATATTCACGATGCGCTCAGCGCTGGCGAGACGAACTACCCACCTTCTGATGGAACGATGGAGCTTCGGCGGGCCGTGGCGTCCTACTACTCCCAGCGCCTCGGCCTCGACTATCCGGTTGAGTCGATCCTGATTGCCGGTGGAGCGCGTCCGATCATCTACGCCGCCTATGCAGCCGTCGTTGATCCGGGCGACAAGGTGATCTTTCCGACTCCTTCGTGGAACAACAACCACTACACCTACCTCATGCGAGGCGTGCCGGTCGAGATCGTGGTCGGTCCGGACACGAACTTCTTTCCCACCGCTGCGATGATCCTTCCCCATGTAAAGGACGCACGGCTGCTGTTCATCACGACGCCGCTCAATCCCACCGGAACGGTCATGTCCCGCGACGAGGTCTTCGCGACTGCGACGATGGTCGTGGAGGAGAATCGAAGGCGCGCCTCCATCGGTGAGCGCCCCCTCTTTCTGGTGTGGGACCACATCTACTGGATGCTGACATTCGGCGAGTGCCGCCACTACACACCACCGCAGCTGGTGCCGGAGGTTGCGCAGTGGACGATCTTCGTCGATGGCATCTCCAAGTCGCTGGCCGCGACCGGCCTGCGAGTCGGCTGGACGGTCGCACCCCCCGCGGTCGCCGGCAGGATGCGCGACATCCTCGGGCACGTCGGGGCCTGGGCGCCAAAGCCCGAGCAACTCGCTACCGCGAAGTTCCTCAGTGACAGCGCAGCCGTTGATGCATACCGCGACGAGATTCTTCGAGGGCTTCAGGACAGGCTGGGGGCGCTCTATGCGGGATTCGAAGCGATGCGTCGCGACGGGCTGCCCGTGCGTGCCATCGTTCCGCAGGGCGCGATTTATCTTTCCGTACAGTTCGACCTGATCGGCAAGGGGTTCTCCACGAACGAGGAGATCCGCCGCTTCCTGCTCGACCGCGCCGGATTCGCGGTCGTCCCCTTCCAGGCGTTCGGGCTCAAGAAGGAAGATGGCTGGTTCCGACTGAGTGCCGGGGCGGCGTCGGTGGCAGAGATCGAAGATGGCCTTGCGAGGGTGCGTCGGGCGCTGGAGCCAGCGAGCTGAGAGTCAGACGAAGATCCGCATTTCCTTGAGCTCTCGAACCTTGTCGCGAAGCTCGGCGGCCTTTTCAAAGTCGAGATTCTTCGCAGCCTCTTTCATTTCCTTCGAGAGCCGGCTGATCGCTGCGTCGAGATCTTCGTCCGCCCCGATCTCCAGCTTCGCGCGCCGGCCTGGCATCGCGCCGTAATCGAAGTAATCGAGGTTGGCCATCTTGACGAGATCCGATTCGATGGCCCGCATTACGCTCGCCGGCTCGATCCCATGTTCGAGGTTGTACGCGCGCTGATGATCCCGACGGCGATTCGTCTCCCGGATGGCGTTCTTGATCGAGTCGGTCATCACGTCGGCGTACAGGATGGCCATCCCGTTCACGTTTCGCGCGGCACGACCGATGGTCTGCACGAGCGAGGTCGTCGATCGGAGGAATCCCTCCTTGTCGGCGTCGAGAATGGCCACGCAGGAAACCTCCGGGAGGTCGAGGCCTTCGCGCAGGAGGTTGATGCCGACCAGCACGTCGTATACACCGAGCCGGAAGTCGCGGAGGATCGCGATCCTCTCGAGCGTCTCGACATCCGAATGGAGGTAATTCACCTTGATCCCCAGTTCGAGCAGGTAGCGCGTGAGATCCTCGGACATCCGCTTGGTGAGCGTGGTGACCATCACCCGCTCATTCTTTGCGACCCGCTCGCGGATGACGGCGATCAGGTCATCGACTTGTCCCTTGACGGGACGGATGATCACCTCAGGTTCGAGCAGGCCGGTAGGCCGGATGACCTGCTCCGCCACCAGTCCGCCGCTCTGCTCCAGTTCGTAGTTAGCCGGAGTGGCGGACACGTAGATGACCTGATGCAGTTTGGCCTTGAATTCATCGAACGACAGCGGGCGATTATCGATGGCGCTGGGCAGCCGGAAACCGTATTCGACGAGCGTCTGCTTTCGCGCACGATCGCCGCCCCACATCGCCCGCACCTGGGGGATGGTCTGGTGCGACTCATCGACGACCAGCAGGAAATCCTTCGGGAAGTAGTCGATCAGAGTGGGAGGTGGCTGGCCCGGAACACGCCCGCTGAGGTGACGGGAGTAGTTCTCGATCCCGTTGCAGTAGCCAAGTTCGGCGATCATCTCGAGGTCGAACATCGTGCGCTGGGACAGCCGCTGCGCCTCGAGAAGCCGGTCATTGAAGCGGAGTTCAGCGACGCGCTCGTCGAGTTCGACGCGAATCTTTTCCATCGCCTCGAGCAGGCGGTGCCTCGGAGTGACGTAGTGCGTTCGGGGATAGATCGCGATCCGGTCGAAGTCACTGCCGATCGTCCGCCCGGTGATTGGATCGATCCGCGTCATCCGGTCGATCTCGTCGCCGAAGAACTCGATCCTCACCGCGTCGTCTTCGTACGCGGGCCAGACTTCGAGCACGTCGCCGCGAACCCGGTAATTGCCTCGCGCCAGGTCGTAGGGAGTGCGCTCGTACTGCATCTCCGTCAGCTTGCGCAGGTACTGGGTCATCGGCTTCTCAACTCCCCGCTCGAAGAACAGGAGCATGCCGAAGTAGAGATCGGGATCGCCGATGCCGTAAATGCACGACACCGACGAGACGATGATGACGTCCTTGCGTTCGAAGATCGACTTGGTCGCAGCCAGCCGCAACTTGTCGATCTCGTCGTTCTTCGTCATCTCCTTCTCGATATAGAGGTCGTTCTGGGGGATGTAAGCCTCGGGCTGGTAGTAGTCGTAGTAGGAAACGAAGTACTCGACGCGGTTCTCGGGAAAGAAGTGCTTGAACTCCTGGTACAGCTGCGCCGCGAGAATCTTGTTGTGCGAGAGCACCAGGGTCGGGCGATTGATCGTTTCGATCACCTTGGCGATGCTGAATGTCTTCCCTGACCCGGTCACGCCGAGCAGGACCTGCTCGTGCACTCCCTGCTCGATCCCTTCGACGAGTTGCCGGATCGCCGCGGGCTGGTCGCCCTGCGGCTCGAACGAGGAGACGAGCTTGAAGCTCATCGCTTGTTCCCGGCCGCCCGAAGCTCACGCGTCGTGCTGGTCAGGTGCTGGACCTCATCGAGTCGCAGAAGCTTGTCGCTGCTCGCCTGACGCAGCTCCTGAAGCAGCGGATCGAGTTTCGCAGGAGAAAGCTGCCCCGACCTCACGTCCTTCCTCAATGCGGAAAGCTCCGCATCGAACGCGCTCCGCGCCTCTTTCGGGACATCGGAGGCGTAGTACCGCGCCGCCTCGCTCTGCATCATCGAGAGCATCAGGTCGAACATTTCCCCGAACCCCGATGAGGTCACGAAGAGACTTCCGGCGAACAGCACGACGAGAAAGAGTCCCGACAATCCTCCACAGCCGAGGACGAGCCAGCGCGGCAGCATCCGGGGCAGTTGCGCGCCTGACGCAGAGTAGTAGCGCGCGGGAACGAGGGAATCAGCAGTCGGCAGGTCAGCGTTTGGATCGTCGAGATTTCCGGTGGGCATCAAGGCCGGAGAATGTATCATGCCGCTGCAGAGTCATCTGGGTCACCCACTTGGAAGGAAATCTATTTTTCAATGCCGCCGCTATCTAACGTGACGGTCCTGATTCTCGACGACAATCCGCTGGTCCTGAAGCTGGGCCGGGCGCTGCTCGAGCGTGAGGGCTGCACTGTACTGACCGCCTCGAGTTGGATCGAGTTCAACCATGTCCTCGCCGGCAACACGCCCGAGATCATCTTCCTCGACGTGAATCTCCCCAGCATCAAGGGAAATCGGTTGAGCGAAGTGCTGAAGTCTCAGTCCACCAAGAAAGACATCCCGATCATTCTCATCTCTGACCTTCCGGAGAAGTCTCTGGAAGAGATGTTCCCTGGGTCGGGGGCGAACGCCTGGATGAGGAAGCCTTTGACGCGCGACAAACTCCTCGACATGATCAATCGCTTCGTGCGGTCGAGCTGACCGAACCAACAGCGACGTTCCTGATTCAGGGCGCGGGTGACCGCGCCCTGACTGTTTTAACGTCAGACAGGATCGAGCGACCCCCGAGCCTCCGCCTCAGTAATAGAACGTTCGGATCCAGTAAACGACGTAGTTGCTGGAACCACGATCGTCGGATGCGCCCGGCACACCGATGTACGTCCCCTGCGCGCCACCCGCTGCGATCTTCTCGCCGCTGCCATTCACGAACGAGCCCCAGATCCCCTTCTGCGAGTTTTTCGCCTGCGTCTCCGCGGTCACCAGTTGCTCGGTGTAGTCGCCTTTCGTCCTCCGATTGACGATGGCCAGCCCCTCGGCGACCAGCTTCTCGTTGACGAAGGTCGCATCAGCGCCGCGATAGAGATACGCATTGATGAATCCGCTCGCATCGGCCACTGGCTTGCCGCCGGGAAACTCCAGATAGATCCACCCTTCTTTCAGGTACTCCCTCAGAAACGCGGCCGACTCCTCGTTGAGCCGCCGCAGGATCGGGCGCTTCTCATCCGACGGAGGTGTAGCGATCGCGTAGATGCGAACCTTCGTCTCGGTTCCTCGAAGGTTGACGACGATCGAGCTTCCGTCGATCACCGACGAAAGCTTCGCCATTGAGCTGCCGGCCTCGAGTGTGGAAGCGGAAATCAGAAGTAGTGCAGCAGCAGCCAGGAGTCGGCTCATGAGTTGACACCTTGTAATTGGATTCCCGGACCGGGATCAGGCAATTCTGACATTGCCAACCCCGATCGTCCAGTCCCTGCCGTGGCCGCTCACCATCAGGAATCAGTCGCTGCTTCATCTCCGCGGGACGTTCTCGGGAGTCGCCGGTGTCGGTGCTACAGCCTCAGGAGCTGGCTGCTCCGCCGGAGGATCCGCCGCAGGGTTGATTGGAGGTGAATCAGGAACGATCGGATCGGGCCCTCGACCCGCTCCCGGATCGAGACCGGGGGCGGGCGACTCAGCGCCCTCACCCGACTGCGCCGACGCATCGTTGGCAGGCTGGGTCGGTTCGGCTTCTTTCGGTTGGTAGAACGGGCGCTGCATGTAGTACGGCAGCTTGCTGACGGCGACCGAGGCGCCGCTGCAGTCCTTGTCGGGCTCCTGTCCGGCCACGAAGGCCTGCATGACCACCCTCGAACATGGACCGACGCCGCGACGGCCAGTGGTCAAGTCCATCGGAACGATCACGATTCCCGGAGGTGCCTCGAAATCCTTCATCGGTGTACGCAGCTTGAGCGCATCGAACTGCTTGTAGATGTCGATCCAGATCGGCAGCGCGACGTCCGCGCCCGTCGAACCGCCGCCCAGCGAACGACTCGGGTCGTCGTAACCAACCCAGATGCCGACCGTGTACTCGGGCGAGAAGCCGATGAACCATGCGTCGGTGTATCCGTTGGTCGTTCCGGTCTTTCCAGCAATCGGCGCCGTAAGCGTATGCGCGGCGTATGCAGTTCCGCGATCGACCGTTCCCTTCATCATGTAGGCGAGCGTGTATGCGACCTGAGGCGACATCGCCTCGGAGAGTTCAGGGAGTTGCTCCTCGAGCACCCGTTCGTTCCGGTCGGTGATGCGGCTGACGAAACGCGGCTTCGAATAGACGCCGTGGTTCACGAACACGTTGTACGCAGCGGTCATCTCCAGCGGTGACACGCCGGCAGCACCGAGGGCCAGCGAAGGATAGCGAGGGAGATCCGCGGTGACACCACAGCGCTTGGTGAAATCGACGATCCGGTCGGCGCCAACCATCATGTAGGTCTTGACCGCCGGCACGTTGATCGACAACTCCAGCGCGCGCTGCAGTGTCACGATCCCCGCGTATTTTCCGTAGTAGTTCTTCGGGGAGTACGACTGGTTGCCAACCTGGATCGTGACCGGAGCATCGAAGAGCGTGTCGCCGGGCGTCAGTCCCTTCTCCAGGGCCGCACCGTAGATGAAGGGCTTGAACGACGACCCGGTCTGCCGTCGCGACTGCACCGCACGATTGAACTTCGAGACCTGGAAGTCATAGCCGCCGACCAGGCCGCGAATCTCTCCCGTCTTCGCGTCGATGGTCACGACCGCGCCCTGAACCTGCGGCATCTGGTCGAGGATCCATCGTTGCGACTTCGTCTTCAGGTCCTCTTCGCGGCGCACATAGACCAGGTCACCACGCTTGAGCACTCCGTCGAGCGTTTTCTTCCTGGTCCAGGCGTACGCGGCCGGATCGAGTTCCAGCAGGTCCTTCCCCAGCCGGACCGATGCACTCCTCCCCTCAACGGTCATGACGACAGCCGGGTACAGCTTGTCGAGCGCGATCGGATCGGCACTCCAGGCGGGATCGCGGTACTTCTCGGGATCAAGACCTTCGGTGATGATGTTGCGAGCCGGCTTCCGCAGTCCGCGGCGGTGGTCGAAGCTGCGCAGGCCACGCTGCAGTGCGGATTCGGCCGCGTGCTGCACGCGCAGGTCTAGCGTGGAGTAAACCTTCAGGCCACCGCGGTACAACTCCTCCGCGCCGAACTTCTCGCTCTTCTCGACATACTGCCGGATCTCCTCGGTGAAGTAGGCGCCAATCCGTGGAGCTTCTTCCTTGTATGTGCCAAGCACGATCGGAGCGTTGGCAGCCTGCTCCCACTGTTGCCGATTGATGTATTTCTCCGCGAGGAGGCGACGCAGGACGTGATTCCTCCGCGAGAGCGCGTGATCGGGATGCGTGATTGGCGTGTAATACATCGGAGCCCGGATGAGCCCCGCAATCAGGGCCGCTTCCGACAACGAGAGTTCCTTTGCGTGCTTGCCGAAATAGAGCCGTGAGGCCGCCTCCACTCCATAGGCGCCATGCCCGAGGTAGACCTGGTTCGCGTAGAGTTCGAAGATCTCGTCCTTGGTGAAGTCCTTCTCGATCTGGACCGCAAGCAGCGCCTCATTCACCTTGCGCCGGAAGCTCTTCTCGGGCGTGAGGAACACCTGCTTGGCCAGTTGCTGGGTGAGCGTGGAGGCGCCTTCGACTTTCTTGCGGGCGATGGCGTCCTTGACCGCCGCGCGGAAGATCGCCTTCGGGTTGATTCCGCCATGTTTGTAGAACTCGGAATCCTCGGTCGCAAGGATGGCGCGGGCCAGCCACGGCGAGATTTCTTTTCTGCTGACGACGATCCGCTTCTGGATGGAGTACTCGGCGAATGGCACGCCGGCGCGATCGTAGATTCGCGTGATGATCGCTGGCTCGTAATCCTGAAGCGACTTCACGATCGGCATTCTCACCGCGTTCGCGAAGATGAAACCGGCGGGAATCCCGAGCAGGCACACCAGCACGAACAGCACGAGCCGCGACCTGCGGCGGGGAGGAGGCGGCTGCGGAACAACTTCGTCTTCGGTCACGAAAATGATTTTACGTGATCGCCGCCTGCGGGAGCGCTCGGATACAATCGCTGAATGTCAGTCGCCTCCCCCATTCCAGGAACCGTTCCCGACTGGAGCCGCCTGGTGCGGGACTCCATGAGTCAGCACGGCGCCTGGCACACGCATGCAAAGATCCTGGAAGCCAGGGTGGCTTACCCGGAAGACCTCGATCTCCGCGGCTACCTCGAAATCGTGCGGAACGCCATCGTCCGTGACTTTCTGACCATTCGTTCTGGCATGCAGGCCGTTCCGAAGCTCAGCCCGGAGTTCCTGACCAACTTCGATCAGTTCAACCTGAGCGCCCAGGAGGGCTACCTGATCTCCCTGATCGACGGCAGGCTCGATCTCCAGAAGTTGTTGATCATCAGCCCGTTCGATCACTTCACCACGCTTTTCTGCCTTGCGAAACTCCAGCAGCAGAGAGCTATCCTTCTACCGCAATGAGCAGCTACGCCACGTCACTCCTCGACCACCTCTCCATGCCGATCGTCGTCGTCAGCGACACCGGCACGATCGAGTATCGCAACCTCGTTTTTCAGCAGACCTTCGGGAATGAGGCCACGCACTGGCTCAAGCAGAATGCCCGTGCCGTCGCGGGCGAGCGAGGATGGGTACAGGGCTTCTTCGTCAGCGACGAGCCGCACTCGACCGACGTCGAGATCGAGGGCCGCGTCTACCGCATCGACAAGATCATGCACGTCGAGGCGGAGATGCCGTCGGTCGCGCTGTCGTTCGATGACGTGACCCGGCAGCGCGAGATGGAACAGGCCAAGTCTGATTTCACCTCCATGATCGTCCACGATCTGCGCGGGCCGCTCTCCGGAATCCAGGGCACCCTCGAGTTCGTCCTCTCCCAGGAAGGGACGCGCATGGATGCCATGTACACCGACCTGCTCCAGGAGGCACAGCTGGAGTCCGAGCGGATGATGAACCTCATCAACGAATTGCTCGACTTCTCCAAGATCCAGTCGGGCAATTTCTCGGTGGAGAAAGAAACGGTCCAGGTGGCCGGACTCCTCAAGCGAGCGGTGCGCAGCCTGCAATCAGTCGCCTCGCGAGATGAGATCTTTCTGTTCAGCGCCCATGGTCGTGATGTACCGCAGATCATGGGGAGCGTCGAAAAACTCACCCAGGCGATCATCAACCTCGTCTCGAACTCGCTGAAGTTCACCCCGAAGAAGGGGATCATCACGGTCGCCGCACACGTGAGCCGCAGCGGTGACACGCCCGAGTCGATCGTCATCACCGTCACCGACAGCGGCATGGGGATCAAGGCCGAGGAAGTGAACCAGATCTTCGACAAGTACAAGCAGAGCGGCAACAAGAGCCTGCGCGGCGGCTCCGGCACAGGTCTCGGTCTCTACATCGTCAAGCAGATCGTCGAGGCGCACGGCGGCGAAGTGCGAGTGACGTCGATCGAGGGCGTCGGAACCAGCATGGTGCTTCGCCTGCCCGTGAAACGCGTCGCAGCGTAAGCCCGAACGAGTTCTTCGCGGTAGATCGTTTCGCGTGAACCCGCTGGGTCGCCACTCCAGAGGCGCTCGCCTACTTCCAGGATTTTCTGGCTTTCGGTACGGCGGCCTTGATCGCGTCATAGAAGCCTCTGGCCACTTTCCTGAAGCCCTCGCGCGTGGGATGAAGTTCGTCGGACCAGTCGTCGTCTTCGATCGTCTGGCGGTTGTCGATGTAGAGGAACGTTTCGTCAGCGAGCGTGCCCAACGCTTGGTTGTAGCGGTCGATGAGGTACGTGACGACGTCTTTCTGGTCGGCTTCGCCCGTGATGTTGCGGGCCCGGAGGTGGTTCTGGATCCAGGGGCCGAGAGTGAGGCTGACGGGGATGGGCCAGAGCCAGTAGGTGGCCGGCTTGCCAGAGGGGTTGGCGTACGCGTATCCATGCGTGGCGATGACGCAACCGGGCCGGTACTGGTCGCGCAGTTGCTTGAGTCCGCGGTAAGCGAGGGCGATTTCTTCCATGCGCGTATCGAGCGAATCGGCGCGGACGTAATCGCGCCAGTACTCGCCGTCAGGCACGAAGTCGAAGAAATCGATCAGTTCCGGGCCGACGATGTCGTTGCCTCCGCCGGAAAAGAGCAGGACATCGACCGGATACGAGGTGAGCAGGCGGCGGAGTTTCGCGCGCTGTTCGCCACGCGTCATGTTGTGCAGCGTGTCCCCCGA
>JBKJVD010000024.1:0-17412 GCA_046590585.1 Thermoanaerobaculia bacterium
CCTCACCCGGCCTCACGGCCACCCTCTCCCAGCAAAGAAGCCTGCTGGGAGAGGGGGAACTTGGGGAACGCTGGCGCGCTGCCGCGCCACCAGTTTCTTACCCTCAGTCGCCGCGAAACGCGGTTCATTGGCTCAGGATGACGTCGAACGAGCGCGCTCTAACCGTTACCAGTTTCCGCGATCGCTCGAGAAGATCGCTGCATAGACCTTGTAGGCCCAGGAGCGCTTTCCGAACTCCACTTTCTGTCCCGGTGCGGCGTCCTGCTTGAGCCACTCCTTGATCGGCAGTGTGAAGCCGGTCTTGCGGCGGAGGCGCACGGACTCGGGGAGTGGTGGGCGCGGGGCGTTGGCGAGGATCTGCTTTCCCTGTTCGTTGCGGGTGACGAGCGCGGGCGCGAGCTTCTTGAGCAAGTGAGCATCGACCAGCGGGACGCGCACCTCGAGGGAATGCGCCATCGAGGCCCAGTCCATGTCGCGCAGGAGCTGGTTGCGCAGGTAGAGCGACGACTCGAGTGCCGCGACGCGGGCGTACGGATTGCCGGGATCGGGAGTGACGGTGCGTTCGATGAGGTCGAGGATCCGCAGGCGCTCCAATCCTTCGCGTGCTACCTCTTCGCCGAGGATGGCGGGAAGTTCGTGGACGAGAAAGCGACCCCGCTTGACGAGATAGGCGCCTGCGTAGGAACCGCCGTGCCGGACGATCTCGCCCATCTTCGGGCTGACGTGACGGCTGCGCTTCGACAGGGCGGAGTTGAGACGGTAGACCGCTTCGCCGACTCCCGGGATCTTCGAGAGCAGGCGAGTCACCGGCATCCAGCGCGGAATGTCGCGAAATGACGTGTAGCCTCCGAACAATTCGTCGCCGCCGGTGCCCGACATGGCCACCTTCAACCCGAAGTCCGATGCAGCCTTGCTGATGAAGTAGCTGTTGAGGCCATCAACGGTCGGCTGATCCATCGCTGCAAAGATGCGCGGCTGCTCGGTGCGGAACTCATCGAGCGTCAACTCCCGGATCGAATGCGGGACGCCGTACATCTCTGCGACGTGCGCTGCGAGCGGCGCTTCGTCGTTGTCGCGTCCGCGGTATTCCGCGAACCGGAGCGTCAGCGTCTGCAGGTCGGTCTTGCCAGTCTCGCGAGCGAGCGCCACGACCGCAGTGGAGTCGATGCCCGCGGAGAGAAACGCGCCGACCGGAACGTCGGCCACGAGGTGATAGCGCACCGATTCGAGCAGCGCGTCGTGAACGAAGTCCAGGCGCTGCTCCTCGGTGAACCGCGCGGATGAATTCACGGCGTCACGCAGCGTGGCGGCGATCGAAAAGTACTGCACCGGCTCCTGCATCCCCGCCGAATCGACAAGCGAGTAGGAGCCGGCTGGCAGAGCGCGGATGGCGCGATACATCGTGAACGGCTCGGGAACAGTACCGCGCAGGAAGAAGCCCGCCGCGCCGGCGGGATCGAAGGTTCGATCGACGTGGCCACCCGCGATCAGCGCCCGCACCTGGGAAGCGAAGCGAAGCGTCTTTCCATCGTCAGCGACATACAGCGGCTTGATGCCGTACGGGTCACGGGCCAGCAGCAGCTTCCGCACGCGGCCGTCCCACAGAGCGAACGCGAACATGCCGCGCAACTCGCCGAGCATCGCCACGCCCTTCCGCTCGTACAGCCGCAGCAGCACCTCGGTATCGGAGTGTGAGGTGAACGTCACCCCCTTCGATTCGAGGTCGCGACGCAGTTCCTGATAGTTGTAGATCTCACCGTTGAAGACGATCGACAACCGGTCGCGATGCATCGGCTGCGCGCCACCCGGAGAGAGGTCGATGATGGCGAGGCGCCGGTGCCCAAACCCGACGCGGCGATCGTCGCTGATCCACGACGCCCCGGCATCGGGACCGCGCGAATGCATGCACTCGCGCGTGGCAAGCAGTTCCTGCTCGTCGACCGGGGGCGCATCACTGGCGCGCGCGAAGATGCCGTTGAGGCCGCACATGAGTTTTCTGAGTCGCGAGTATACGGAGGGATGAGGTACGAGGCATGAGGTACGAGGACGAACGATGCGCGTTGCGCCGGCACTTAGTGGCTGGCGGGCGTCCCCGCCCGTCGTGCGCCGCAGCGCACTGCCCTCTCGAAACTCGGACGAACCCCGATGCGAGGCTCAGAGGACAAATTTAGACTTTCCCAACAGCCAACAGCCAACAGCCAACAGCCAACAGCCCTATTTCTTCGGAAGCATGTAGACGACCTCGCCGGGCCTCGACATGCTCAGGTCTTCGCGGGCGATTCGCTCGACGGCGTAGGTCGACCGCTTGACGCTGTCGATCTCGCTGCGCAGCCGGACGTTCTCTTCTTCGAGGCGCTTGATGTCGGACTCGAGTCCGGAGACCCGCTTCCGCGCCTGCTGAAGCTCGGAGATTCCCTGGTCGCTGAAGAAGAACGATCCCACAAACACGAGAGTCAGCACGCCCGAAAGCAGCATCACCGCCTTGAGCGTGATCTGCGTCGCGCGTCGCGAATCGTGAGTGGAAACCGCAGGGGCCATGATCAGGGCCAGTTTGGGGAGGGATCGCTGCCGAGTCAAGAGGGAGTGAACGGCAAGGCAGAAACCAGAAGGCAGAAGGCAGAAGTGATAATCGAGGGGCAGGGCTTTTGGCTTTCTTCTTGGTTTCTGCCTTCTGCCTTCTGCCTTGCCGTTCCCGTTCATCGTAAACTCCTCCTGTGAACCGAGATCGAGCTTCCAACCCTCTGACTGAACGTTACGCCTCGAAGGAGATGTCGTATCTCTTCTCGCCGGACTTCAAGTTTCGGACGTGGCGAAAGCTCTGGATTGCGCTGGCGGAGGCGGAACAGGAACTGGGGCTGCCGGTCACGGATGGGCAGCTGGCCGAGATGCGGGCGAACGCGACCGACATCAACTACGACGACGCGGAGAAACGTGAACGCGAAGTGCGGCACGATGTCATGTCGCACGTCCATGCCTTCGGCCTTCAGGCGCCTTCTGCAAAAGGAATCATTCACCTTGGCGCGACGTCGGCGTTCGTCACCGACAATACCGACATTCTCCAGATGTCCGCGGCGCTCGACCTTCTCGAGCGTCGCCTGATCACGCTCATCTCGAAGCTGCGCGATTTCTCCTGGAAGTGGCGCGCGACTCCCTGCCTCGCCTTCACGCATTTCCAGCCCGCACAGCTCACGACGGTCGGCAAGCGCGGCACGCTCTGGCTGCACGACCTTCTCCTCGACTTCCGAGATCTCGATTTCCGCCGCTCGCAACTCGCGCTTCTCGGCGTGAAAGGCGCGACCGGCACGCAGGCTTCATTCCTCAACCTCTTTGATGGCAGCGAGGCAAAGGTGCACAGGCTCGAGGAGCTGGTTTCGGAGAAGGCGGGGCTGCCGCGCGTCTACCCCGTTTCGGGCCAGACGTATTCGCGCAAGGTCGATTCGCAGGTCGTCAATGTGCTGTCCGGGTTCGCCCAGTCGGCCTCGAAATTCGGCTACGACATGAGGCTGCTCCAGCACCTCAAGGAAATCGAGGAGCCGTTCGAGGAAGATCAGATCGGTTCCTCGGCGATGGCGTACAAGCGCAATCCGATGCGGGCGGAACGTCTCGATGCGATCTCACGTCATCTCATCGTGAACACGCTGAACCCTGCGTTCACCGCTGCGACCCAGTGGTTCGAACGAACCCTCGATGACTCGGCGAATCGGCGGATCGCGATCCCTGAAGCGTTCCTCGCCGCCGACGCGCTGGCACTGATCTACGACAACATCGTGTCGGGAATCGTCGTGCATGAAGAGGTGATTGCCACGAACGTGCGCCGCGAGTTGCCGTTCCTCATGACCGAGAATCTGATGATGGAAGGAACGCGGCGCGGAGGCGATCGACAGGAACTGCACGAACGGGTTCGCGTGCACTCGCAGGCCTCCGCCGATGCGATGAAAGGGGGAGCGCCGGAGAATGACCTGTTCGATCGCATTGCCGCCGACCCCACGTTCGCCGTCGATCGTGCGACCATCGCCTCCATGGCGCGGCCGGAGGACTACACTGGTCTGGCCATGCGCCAGACGGAACTGTTCCTCACCGAGGAGATCGATCCACTCGTTGCGGCGCACCGCGACCTGGTGAGCAGCGAGACCGGCGAGGTCCGTGTCTGACGTGACGGCCCGCTTTGGATTGTTGCGTGCCGGAGCGCTGCTGGGTTTCGTCATGCTCGGCGCTCTCGGATGTCGCAGCACTGCGCCGAACCCGGTCCCGAAGGGAGCGGAGTTGCGCGGAGTGGCGAGCTGGTACGGCCAGGAGTTTGCGGGACGGACGACGGCCAACGGCGAGATCTTCGATCCGGGCCTGCTGACCGCGGCGCATCGAACGTTCCCGTTCGGCACCGTGCTCGAAGTTCGCAACGTCAAGACCAGGCAGAGCGTTCGCGTTCGCGTCAACGATCGCGGACCGTTCGTCGGAAAGCGGATCATCGACCTCTCGTATGCCGCGGCGCAGCAGATCGGGCTGATCGAGCCGGGCATTGGCGACGTCGAATTGAAGGTGCTGACCGTCGGTCGCGGCGACCGTGAGCCGCCTGCTCCTCTCATCGTGGAGATTGCTCCCGCGGTGGCGGCGGTGACGCCGTCGCGCGACGGATCGCCGCCCGACATCGTGCTCCCGATTCCGGTGATCCCACAGAAAACCGAGGCGGAGGAGCCGGCCGTGGTGTCAAGTGTGATGGTCGTGGAAGAGCGCGGCGGAGTCGACACGCGACGCCAGGTGTCGGCGGACGGCAGGACGATCGAGACGGTGACGGCCGAGGGTGGGACGGTGGTGTCGGCGCCGGGTCATTCGGCCGCGGAAACCGTGGATCGTCCCCGCGCGGAGGCGCCTCGTCCCCCGGCACGCCAGCGTCGTGGCGACTTCATCGTCCAGGTCGGAGCGTTCTCGGTGGAAGAAAACGCGCGCTCGCTTCAGGAGCGGTTAAAGAAGATCGGCCAGACCAGTCGCGTCGATCACGAGGAACTGTATCGCGTGCGCATCGGACCGTTCCACACCCGGGACGAAGCCGTGTCGGTGCGCGCCGCGCTCGAAGCCGAGGGGCTGTCGGCGATCGTGATTGCGGAGTGACGTGAAAAAGTCCTGACCGCTGACCTCTCACTGAAATAGAAAGGACCGCCTCTCGGCGGTCCCTCGTTCACTTGTAGCGATCGAACTCAGACCAGTTCGGACTGGGCGAAGAAGAACGCGATCTCGATCGCTGCGTTCTCGTCGGAATCGGAGCCATGGATGGCGTTCTGCTCGATCGACTCGCCGAACTCCTTGCGGATCGTGCCGGCGTCGGCCTTGAGCGGGTCGGTAGCGCCCATCAGCGTGCGGAGTGAAGCAACTGCGCCTTCCGCTTCGAGGGCGGCGACGTACACAGGACCCGACGTCATGTACTGCACCAGGTCGTTGTAGAACGGTCGCGCGCTGTGGACGGCATAGAAGCGTTCTGCCTGCTGCTGGGAGAGAAAGAGCTTCTTGAGGCCGATGACCTTGAACCCTTTCTCTTCGAGACGGCTGATGATCTTTCCGAAGTTACCCTTCCGGACCGAGTCCGGCTTGATGATCGTGAACGTGCGATTCGACATGCGTTGCCTCTCTGAATTGATCGATTGGTGAGCCAGGCCACGCGAATCGCAGCCCGACCGGGCGCGGAAGCGCCGGGGGCGGGAGTATACGCGACCGGAAGGCAGAAGGCAGAAGGCAGAAGGCAGAGGGCAGAGGGCAGAAACTAGAAAACAGAAACCGAAAAATAAAAGAAGAGTCAAAGGCAGCCTGGACTACCGTCCTTCTGCCTTCTGCCTTCTGAACTGCCTTCGATCTCAGTTGTGCAGCCGGCTCACGGAGTACGACGACCGTAGCAGCGTCGATGGTTCGAGGCGCGAGGCTTCGGTGAAGTCGACTGGCAGGTAGAGCGTGAAGCATGAGCCGTGATCGGGAAGTGACGCGACCTCGATCAGGCCGTGATGCATCTCCACGAAGATCCGGGTGAGCGAGAGGCCGAGGCCGGTTCCGCCTCGCCGGGCGCGACGGCCGTCCTCGGTTTGATAGAACTCTTCGAAAATCTGCTGGAGGTCGTCTTCCGAGATTCCGATTCCCTGGTCGCGTACATCGACCTTGACGGTTCTCACAGGCAGCGGCGAGCGGTCCGGTTCGAGCAGGATCACATCGACCTGCACCGGCCCGCCCAGCGGAGAAAACTTGATGGCGTTCGAGAGCAGGTTGAAGAAGATCTGCTTGAGGCGGCCCTCATCGAGCAGCACCAGCGGCACGTCACCGGCTACGTTTGAGACGATCTGCACGTGCGCCTCGGTGGCGAAGCCTTTCATGACCCGCTCCACCGCGGCAATGGTGTCGCGCAGGTCGAAGAGTTCGGGCCGCAACTCCATCTTGCCGGCCTCGATCTTCGAGAGGTCGAGGATGTCGTTGATCAGTTGGAGCAGGTGACTGCCGGCCGCGTGAATGTTTTCGAGAAACTTGTAGAAACGCGGTGGCAGCTGCTGGCGAGTGTTCTCGAGGAGGACACTCGAGAACCCGATGATCGAATTGAGTGGCGTGCGCAACTCGTGGGACATGTTCGCCAGAAACTGGTTCTTGGAACGATCGGCAGCCATGAGCCGCAGGTTCGCCTCGTGAAGTTCGTTGGTGCGATCGTCGACGCGCTGCTCGAGGGCGTGGGTCATTGCCTCGAGATCCTTGTACAGCTGCGCGTTGTCGATGGCCACCGCAGCCTGGTTGGCGATGGCGGTCATCAGGAGTACGTCGTCCTGATCGAACGCGTTCTTCCGGTAGTTCTCGATCGAGATGACGCCGATGACCCGGTCCCGCGCCAACATCGGCACGCCCAGCCATGATTCGGTCGGCTTGGAGTCGGCCACGGCCTTGAGGCCGAGCCGTCCCTCGTCCGCGACGCTCCGGATCGTCAGCGGCTGACGATTGCGAATCACCCAGGAGTTGAGGCCTTCGCCAACCGGGATCGTTTCCTTGGGAAGGACCACATCGTCGCGGACGTCGAGTTCGAAGACCAGTTCGTCGCGTTCGTTGTCATAGAGGGCGATGGAGAAGAGGGTGCAGTCGACCGACTTCTTGCACTCGGTGTAGATCGCCCACAGGAGTTCGTCGGTGGTGAAGCGAAGTGAAATGGCCTTTCCGATGGTGGTCAGCGCCGCGAGGCGGTGGAGTTGAAGTGACCCGCGTGCGCGCGTCATGGCAAGGTTCCGGGCGATGTAGTTCGCCACGACGCCGGTGAACCCGAGGGCGAGCACCGCTCCCCACCCCATCGCGCCGTAAGCGAGAGCCGTGACGACGGCATACGGAAGGGCGAGCAGGGAGATGGAGCCGTCGATCAGATAGAGGCGGAGAATTTTCGGGACGCTGTAGCCGTACGAACGCGCCGGCCAGAACATCAGCAGGCTGTTCGTGAGGATCAGCACGATCCCGCAGGCGGCGACGCGCAACGCGGCAGCGGGCGTCGCCACCAGCAGCGGCGTCTGGCCCCCCAGCGATTCGTACACCGTCGCAGCGACGACGACCGGCACGCCATAAGTACCGAACAGGCCGAAACTTTTTACGTACTCCGTGGCTCGGTCTACCGCGCTGATCTTGACCGGGCCGATCTGCTCGATTCCAAGGATGCGCGTGATGATTGCGACGCCGACGGCGATCCACGACGAGATGACGAGGCCGAGTACCGGGTACATCGCCATGTAGGACGTGATGACCAGGGCTACGTAGATCAGCTCCGTCAGCTCGAATTTGAGCAGCGCCAGTGTTCCGGCCAAGGCGATGAACGTGGCGATCAGAAATGGAGCGCTTGGTCCGAGCGCCGCGAAGACATTCCGCGTGTCGCTTGCGCGCACGATCGTGAGGAAGATCATCAACAGGCACCCGAGGGTGCCCTGTACCAGGAATACCGTGATCACCTGGCGCCGCGCGTCTGCGACTGATCCTGACATGGGACTGAGGGACAGGGTATCAGAGGCGGCTGTTGGCTGTGGGCTATTGGCTGCTGGGAGAGGCCGCGCCGAACAGCCATTTACTGGATTCGCGTGATCACCAGACCGTGTTCCCGGGGCAGGTCGTTCGGGATGGAGGGGTGATCGTTGCAGATCAGCACGCCCTTGAACGTTGCCCCGGCGGGGAGCGTGACGTCGTGGGCGAGGATCGAGGACTCCACAGTCGTGCCCGCGGGGATCACGCAGCGTTCCCAGACGGCGGAATCCCGCACCGCACCGTCGATGAGCGAGCCGGCGCCGATGGTCGAGGTTTCAAGGGAGGAGGAGACGCTTGCCGTCTGATGAATCAGTGATCCGCGTGAGAGGTCACTTCCCAGTGGCGGCGTGAAGCCGCCGGCGCTCGCCAGCTCCAGCAGCGATCGTGACGCATCGATGAGGCGTTTGGGGTTTCCGACGTCGAACCAGGGGCCGTCGTCGACGACACCCGCGATGAAGCTGCCGCCGGCGAGTTGCGGAATGTAGACCTCGTCGACGATTCCGGAGAATTCCTTCTCGGGGATCTGCGCGAAGACGTCGCTGCTGATGAGATGCGAGCCGGAGAACATCAGCGGCTCGCCAGTCCCCTGCCCGAAGCCGGTGATGCGCCCGCCGTCGAGCCAGACGGCCGTGAAGCGGTCATTGGCGGGCGGATGACGCAAGGTCAGGGCAGCCAGTGCGCCAACCTGGTCTCGCGCGGCCCGGAGCTTCTCGTAAGGCGGCAGCTGCACGGTATCGCCATTCACGAGATAGAAACCGTCGCGGTTCTCGAGATGTTCGCGAACCCGGCGGATTCCACCGCTCGTCCCGAGAATCTCCTCCTCGAACGAAAAGTGAAAGTGCATCCGATCTCCGTACGTCTCGGTAACGTACGCTTCGAGTGAGCCGGGAAGGTGGTGGAGGTTGATGACGATTTCGTCG
This sequence comes from Thermoanaerobaculia bacterium, assembly GCA_046590585.1. GTDB lineage: Bacteria > Acidobacteriota > Thermoanaerobaculia > Gp7-AA8 > Gp7-AA8 > JBKJVD01. The sequence goes on from JBKJVD010000024.1 coordinate 8,934, forward strand.
ACACCGAGGCCGAGGAATGCCTCGATCGCCCAGCCGATGAGTGGCCGGTTGAGAATCGGCACCATCGGCTTCGGCATCGTGTAAGTCAGTGGCCTGAGACGCGTGCCGAGGCCGGCGGCGAGGATCATTGCTTTCATAGGTGTTGAATGTTGAATGCTGAATGTTGAATGCTGAATGCTGAATGCTGAATGCTGAATGCTGAATGCTGAATGCTGAATGCTGAATGCTGAATGCTGAATGCTGAATGTCGCGTCAACGCACGAATGGGGCCATTCGGTGGAGGCATTCATCATTGTGCAGAATGAGTCTTGCCGACGCGGATCCATGTCCTCGGGAGCAAGCTCAATTCAGCATTCAACATTCAGCATTCAACATTCCGTCACATCATCATCTCCGGCGGAAACACCATGTGCTCCGGCAGGTCAGCGCGGGTGCGGCGTTGCAGGCGGTACAGGTCGGCGTAGGTCTGGCGTAGGGCCTGGTCCATGTTCATGCCGAGTTGTTCGGCGAGGCTGCGGATGGTGTCGACGGGGCCTTCGATCTCGAAGTAGTCGCCGATGGGAGTGCGGTCGAGGACGACTTCGACGTCGCGGACGCGCCAGACTTCGCGAAACTTCTGGTAGCGGAAGACCGGTTTGTAGCCGAGAGAGTCGAAGAGCTGGATGGCCAGTTCGAAGCTCTCGATCCCGGTCTGCACTTCCTCGCGCGTCTTGATGCCCCCTTCGATCGACATCGGACCCTTGAAGGTGACGAGCGAATAGCGGCCGAACTTCCGGACCCGCAGCAGTGCGCCTTTGGTGCGCAATTCTCCACGCCGGTCGAGGACGATGTTGTCCTCGAAGGTTTCCGGGTAGAGCCTTTCGCCGCCGGCGGACTGGAGGCGTTTCACCAGGTCGCGGCGGTCGGTCAACGCAAACTTGACTTCGATTTCCTGAGCCATCGTCACGACGCGCGCAACACGTCCACGCCCGGCAGGGTCGCCCCCGAGATGAACTCGAGCGACGCGCCGCCTCCTGTGGAGATATGGGTAATGCGATTTGCGAACCCGGAAGCCTTGATCGCTTCCACCGACTCGCCGCCGCCGACGACGGTGACGCCATCCGACTGGGCCACGGCTTTGGCCATCGCCTTCGTCCCGGTGGCGAACGCTTCCTTCTCGAAGACGCCCATTGGACCGTTCCAGAAGATCACTTTCGCGTCACTCAGTTCCTTCGTGTAGCGCTCGATCGTCTTCGGCCCGATGTCGAACGCTTTCTGGCCCGCGGTCAGTCCTGCGGAGGCATCGACGGTTTCGATCTTTCCCGGCTGGTCGAGTGAGTCCGCCACCACCAGATCGTCAGGCAGGATCACCTCGGCGCGCGCCCCGCCCGCCAGGATCCGCTTCGCGACTTCGATCGACTCCTGGTCGACCAGCGAGCCGCCGACGTTGATTCCTCGGGCCATCAGGAACGTGTTCGCCATTCCACCGCCGATCAAAACCTTGTCGGCCAGCTTGACCAGCATTTCGAGCGGTTCGATCTTGCCGGCGATCTTGGCTCCGCCCATCAGCGCGACGAACGGGCGCTCGGTGATGTGCGTGACCTTCTGCAGGAACTCCAGCTCGCGTGCGAGCAGCAGGCCTCCCGCCGTCTGCTCAGTGGAAAAGAGCCGGGGCAGCGCTTCGATCGATGCATGGGCGCGATGACAGGCGCCGAATGCGTCATTGACGTAAATGTCAGCGAGCTTGCGCAGGCTCGCCGCGAAGGCGGGGTCGTTCTTCTCTTCGCCAGCGTGAAACCGGAGGTTTTCGAGCAGGAGAATTTCACCCGGGGCGAGGGCAGCCGCCTTCTTTTCCACCTCCTCGCCGATGCAGTCATCGACCCATTCGACGTGCGCGTTCGTCAATTCAGCGAGTGTCTCCAGAATCGGTTTCAGGGAGTACTCGTCGTTCCTCTGCCCCTTCGGCCGTCCGAGGTGGCTGGCGATCACGAGGGAAGCTCCGCGCTCGCGCAGCATGCGGATCGTGGGAAGCGTTTCCTCGATGCGGGTGGCATCGCTGATTCGCGTTCCTTCGAGAGGAACGTTGTAGTCGACGCGATAGAAGACGCGCGTGCCTGGCTGGATTTCGAGCTGGTCGACGGTGCGGATGCTGATCATAGTTGTCCGAGTCTGCCTATGTCGGCGCAAACGAAGAAGGACGGCTGACGCCGTCCTTCGGATTACATCGTCTTTGCGATGTGAGCGATGAGGTCGACGACGCGCGTCGAGTAGCCCCACTCGTTGTCGTACCAGGCCAGGACCTTGTGAAGATGCGGGCTGACCGAGCGCGTGTACGCGGTGTCGACGATCGACGAATACGGGTTGTTGTTGAAATCGATCGACACGAGTTCCTCGTCCGAGTAGGTGAGGATGCCCTTGAGCGCACCGTTCGAGGCGTCGCGGACGGCCTGGTTGATTTCGTCGCTGGTCGTGGCCTTCTCGGTGTTGAACGAGAGGTCGACGAGCGAGACATTCGGCGTCGGAACGCGGACCGAGATGCCGTCGAACTTTCCTTTCAGTTCCGGCAGCACGAGTCCCACGGCCGCGGCAGCTCCGGTGCTGGTCGGGATCATCGATAGCGCGGCGGCCCGTCCACGACGGAGGTCCTTGTGCGGCAGGTCGAGAATCTCCTGGTCATTCGTGTATGAGTGGATCGTGGTCATGATGCCCTGCGTGATGGTGAACTTCTCGTGAAGGACCTTGGCGAGAGGTGCGAGGCAATTCGTGGTGCACGAAGCGTTCGACACGACCTTGTGCTTCGAAGCGTCGAAATCACCATCGTTGACGCCCATGCAGAACGTTCCATCCGCATCCTTCGATGGCGCGGAGATGATGACGTGCTTGACGCTGTCGCGCAGGTGCTTCCCGGCCGTGGCCTTCGTCGTGAAGCGGCCCGACGATTCGACGACGATCTCGCAACCGAGTTCGCCCCAGGGAATCGCACCGGGATCGGGATTCGAGAAAACGCGGATCTCTTTCCCGTCGACCGAGATGCCGTTCGCTGTGGCCTTGACCTCGTGGTGCATCTTTCCGTGCACCGAGTCGTACTTGAGCAGGTACGCCAGCGTGTTCGCATCCGTCAGGTCGTTGACCGCGACGAACTCGATGTCGTGATTGGTATCCATCGCCGACCGGACGATGTTGCGTCCGATCCGTCCGAATCCGTTAATGCCTACTTTCACCATCAAATCCCTCCAGGCCCGTCTCAGCACGGCCTCAGCTCCTGCTGTTCCAGGGAGTCCGGGGCCGGCGCGCGTTGCCCGGGCTAGTATAGCGACGTGAGCCTGTCTGAGAACCCCGCACCCGTGACCCCGATCCGCTGGACTGCCGGCCGGCTCGACCTCCTCGATCAACGCCGGCTCCCGCAGGAGGAAGTCTGGATCCCGTGTGGGACCGCGGAGGAAGTGGCCGCGGCGATCCGCGACATGGTCGTTCGCGGCGCTCCCGCCATCGGCGTAGCTGCCGCGTTCGGCCTCGCGCTTGCCGCGGGACGGGGCGACTCGATCGCGGACGCGGCGCACGTGCTGAAGGGCGCGCGGCCGACGGCGGTGAACCTGGCGTGGGCGGTCGACCGGATGGTGGCGGCCCATGAGCGAGGGGCAGAGCTGATCCCGGAGGCAGAGGCGATGTTCCGCGAGGACGTGGAGTCGAATCGCAGGATGGGTCGTTTCGGCGCGGAACTTCTCGGCGACTCGGTGACAGTACTGACCCATTGCAACGCTGGCGCGCTCGCGACGGCAGGGTATGGCACGGCGCTCGGCGTGATTCGCGCTGCGGTCGAGATGGGCAAGCGCGTCGCAGTGTTCGCAGACGAAACGAGACCTTATCTGCAGGGAGCGCGTCTGACTGCGTGGGAGCTGCAGCGTGACGGCATCGATGTCACGCTGATCACCGACAGCATGGCCGGACATTTTTTTCAGCAGGGAACCTTTGACGCCGTGGTGGTGGGAGCCGATCGAATCGCCGCGAACGGTGACACCGCCAACAAGATCGGAACGTATACGGTCGCGGTGCTCGCCGCGGCCCATGGCGTCCCGTTTTACGTGGCAGCGCCCTGGTCGACGATCGACCGGGACTGCGCGTCCGGAGCGTCGATTCCGATCGAGGAGAGAAGTGGCAGTGAGGTGACTGAGATCTTCGGCACGCGCGTGGCTCCTGACGGAATCAAGGTGCGGCACCCGGCCTTCGACGTGACTCCCGCGAAGCTGATCACTGCGATCATTACCGATCGCGGCGTGCTTCGCGCGCCGTTCGATGAATCGATCCGCGCTGGTGCGACGGGAGGTGTGCGATGAACCGCTGGCGCCTGGCATTGGTGCGCCTGCTGGAGACCTTCTGGCTCGGCAGCGCGATCTTTCTCATGGCCTTTGCAGCGCCTGCAGCCTTCAAGGCGGCGGGCGGACCGTCGGCCGCTGCGAACGTCGTCGGCGCGATGCTCGATCGCTGGCACTACATCAGTCTCGTCGTCCCGGTGCTGCTACTGCTTCTGAATCTGCGCGCAGGCCGCAGTTCGATCGTCGCATTCCTGACCGTGGCCACGTTCATCGCCGCCAGCCAGGGAATGATCGATCTCAAGGTCCGGGCCCTTAGCGCCGCTTCACTAGTGCCGATCAGTTCACTCGCCTCGAATGATCCTGTGCGCAAGGCATTCAACTCGCTGCATGGAATGTCGATGATGCTCCTGCTCTTCCAGGTGCTGCTCGGCATCCTCGTTGTGACGGTGGGTGCACTCACCAGCTGGCGTGAGCAACTGGGCGTCGCGGTCGTGAACGTGCCAGAGCCCGCGGTTGCGACTGAAGCCGTCGACGAGAAGGGCTTGCCTGATGAGGGCGAGGTTGTGCCGTCCGCTGGGAGTGAAGACCTGTTTCACTGATGTGCGAGCGGTCAGTGGTAAAGGCCGGAATGACATCGCTGGAACTTGAGGCCGTTGGACGACCACGTCCGACGGTCGGGCGCGTCGAGCGCACGACTGCCCCGTAAATACTCGCGACGGCGGGAGGTCGCCGAGCGGCAAATCCACGCTGACCTGAATTGCGACAGGGCAGTCGAGGGCCCGACGCCCCCGACCGTCGGACGGAGTCGTCCAACGGCCTCCCAAGGGTTCGTGCGTGCTCCAAACGGCGCCCTACCTGACCCCTGACCCCTCGAATCATCCAATCGCCACAGCATTGCCCTCGAGATCGATGTGATGGATCGGGTAGCCGAGCGATCCCAGCGATTCGCGGATCTCGGTTGCGTTGCCGACGATCACGACGAGCGCGTTCTCGGGATCGATGTACTTGCTGGCGACCCGCGCGATCTCGTCCCGGTCGATGGCCGCGATGTTTTCGCGATAGCGGTCGAAATAGTCCTGCGGCAGGTCGTACAGTTCCATGTCGACCAGCCGGCTGGCCACCTCTCCGGAACTCTGCACCGTGGCCGGGAACACGCCCATCATGTAATTCTTGGTGTCGTCCAGTTCCTGCGCTTCGATGTCGCCCGTGCGGATCCTGCGTAATTCGTTGAAGACTTCCGCGAGCGCCTCGCGCGTCACTTCGTTGCGGACCGGTGCGGAGACGACGAACGGGCCGGCCTGCTTGCGGAACCCGAATGCCGAGCGCGCCCCATAGGTGTAGCCGTTCTTTTCACGCAGGTTCAGGTTGATCCTCGAGTTGAACACTCCACCGAGCAGGGCGTTCATCACGGAGATGCCGAAGTAGTCCTCGGTGGTCCGCGAGACTCCCATGTGGCCGACGCGAATCTCCGACTGCACGGCCTGCGGGCGATCGATCAGGTAAATCCGTGAAGCGTTCGCCGGATGGGGCGTGGCGAGCGCGGGGTCGGGACGCTGGCCGCGCTGCCAGTCGCCGAAGAGCGACCTGGCCAGTTCGATTGCCCGATCGGTCTCGATGTCGCCAGCGATGACGAGCGAGCAGTTGTTCGGAATGAAATGCGTCCTGTAAAACGCGACGACATCGTCGAGCGTGAGGCCCGCGACGCTTTCGGGAGAACCTCCCAGCGAGTTGCCGTAGACCCCTTTTCCGTAAAGGAGATGAGCGAATCGCCTGCCGGCGATGGCGCCCGGCTCGTCGCGCTGCTGCATGAGATCCGTGAGACGTTCGGAGCGCACGCGTTCCAGCCCGTCGGCGGGCAGCAGCGGGCGGCGCACCACATCCGCGAGGATGGCCGCGGCGGCATCGACGTTACGGCTGAGGACATCCATGGAAACGTACGACGCGTCCCAGTCCGCCCCTGCGCCGAGTGCTGCCCCGATCAGCCCGATGTCCTCGGCCAGTTTCATCGCGTCCCGATCGCCCGCGCCTTCGTCGAGCATGTCGGAGACGATGGAGGCGAGGCCGGCACGTTCCGCGGTGTCGTGGTCGCCTCCTGAATGGAGGAGCGTGCGCATCGCCACGATCGGCGCGTTGTGATTTTCAGTGACGAGGACGCGCAGACCGTTGTCGAGCGTCACGCGCGTGACGTGGGGAAAGCGGTAGGGACGTGGTTCGCCCGGAAGCGGTGCGGTGGTGCGATCGATCGTCGTCATGGGTTCGCGTTCTTTATCGTTCAGCTCTTGGGGACGAAGTAGGCGGTGACGCGGTTCTCGGGAACGAGATAGCGTCGCGCGACGTCGGTGAGTTGGGCCGCCGTCGCAGACTCGTACGGCTCGAGCCAGCGATTGACCCTGGACGGATCACCGAAGTACGTCGACATCATTCCGATCAGGTCGGCGCGCGCATCGTAGTTCTCCAGCTGATGCGCGTACTCCATCTCTGCGCGTGTCTTCGCGCGCGTCATTTCATCCTCGGTGATGCCGCCGCTGATGAGGCGTTCGATCTCGCTGTCGACCGCGGCTTCGATCGCCTCGATCGTCACGCCCTCGCGCGCCGTGGCCTGCAGCAGGAGCATGCCGGCCGACTCGGTGGGCAGGACGTAGGTGGCCACATCCTGGGCGATCTGCTGCTCGTGCACGAGTGCGCGATCGAGACGGCTGGCCTTGTCGGCCGCCAGCACGGTCGTCAGGAGATCGGCGTGAATCCAGTCCGGCTCTCCCATTTTCGGGAGATGGTAGAGGCGGTACATGCGGGGCAACTGGACGATCGACTCGAACCGCTCGCGTCGCTCGACGCCTGCCGGTTTGCGCTGCAGGTCGAACTTGGGAAACGAACCGCCCGGCGCGATGCTGCCGAAGTACTGCTCGACGAGTTCTTTCGCTTCTGCGGCGACGAAGTCTCCGATCAGCGTGAGCGTGCAGTTGTCGGGGCGATACCAGGTGCCGAAGAACTCGCGGATGTCATCGAGCGACGCCGCCTCGAGGTCCGCCATCGAGCCGATGGTTGGCCAGTGATAGGAGTAGTCGGGATCGTAGGCGAGCTTCAGCAGCCGCTCGAACGCGGTTCCATACGGAACGTTGTCGTACCGCTGGCGCCGCTCTTCCTTGACCACTTCGCGCTGGATGTCGAGTTTCTCCTGCGTCAGGGCGGACTGAAAGAAGCCCATGCGATCGCTCTCCAGCCACAGGCCGAGGGCGAGATAGTTGGAGGGCAGGGTCTCGAAGTAATTGGTGCGGTCGAAGAAGGTGGTGCCGTTGAGAACGCCCCCCACCGACTGCACGTAACGGAAGTGCTCGTTGTTGCCGACATGCTCCGACCCGGAGAAGAGCATGTGTTCGAACAGATGCGCGAAACCGGTCCGCCCGACCCGCTCATTCTTCGAGCCGACGTGATACCAGAGATTCACCGCAACCAGAGGAGCGGAATGATCTTCATTGAGCACGACCCGCAGGCCGTTGGGAAGGCGATAGTCCTCGAGCTGGAGCATAGGCGGGTTGTATCACGGCGAATGTTGAATGCTGAATGTTGAATTGAATGAGTGGTTACGTGCTGATTCCTCTCAATTCAGCATTCAACATTCAACATTCAACATTTCAGAGCTATCCTTCCCCCTCGTATCCATGACCGGTCCGCTTCCGTTCCGCCATATCGCTATCGAGGGTCCGATCGGAGTCGGAAAGACTTCGCTCGTGAATCTTTTGGCGAAGAAGTTCAAGGGGACGAAGGTTCTCGAGGATGTCGATAACCCGTTCCTGGACGAGTTTTACAAGGACAAGCGCGGCGCGGCCTTCCGCTGCCAGCTCTTTTTCCTGCTCTCCCGGCACGACCAGCAGCGCGGCATTGCCCAGCGAGACCTGTTTACCGAACTCGTGCTTGCCGATTACACCTTCCCGAAAGATAAGGTTTTCGCCTACCTCACCCTCGAGGATTCCGAGCTGCTGATTTACAACCGGCTTTACGATCTCCTCGTCGAGACGGTGCCGAAGCCAGACCTGGTCATCTATCTGCAGGGAAGTCTTGATACACTGACGAGGCGCATCAAGAAGCGTGGGCGCGGTTACGAGAAATCGATCTCGTCATCCTATTTGCAGGAACTCAACGAAGCGTACTCGCACTACTTCTACCGGTATGACGAGACGCCATTGCTT
>JBKJVD010000142.1:0-21865 GCA_046590585.1 Thermoanaerobaculia bacterium
TTCCTTCCGGAAAGATGCGGCTCCAGGAGATGCTGAAGCGGTACGCATTCATCCCCAGTTCGCGCATGAGCGCGACGTCGCCCTTATAGCGCCGGTAGTGATCGCAGGCCACGTCGCCGGTCTCGCCATTCGCAATCCTGCCGGGCGTGCGGACGAAGCGATGCCAGATGCTTTGACCTGCGCCATCGGCAAGTGGAGAGCCTTCAATCTGATAGGCGGAGGTTGCGGCGCCCCAAAGGAAGCTGTCAGGAAAGAGCGGCCCGTGGTCATTCCGGCTCATGATGCCCCCGATGCTTTACGCGACCTTTTCCGAACGTTGACTTCGCGGATTGCGTGGGCTAGTGTAACCGTATTCATGTAAACGGTTACATCCGATGAATCCACGGCGGCGATCAGCTCCGAGAATTTCCTCGAACCGCGGCAGCGGTCCGGCAACGATCCGCGAAGTCGCGGCGCGTGCGGGAGTGTCCGTGGCCACGGTGTCGCGAGCGATCAACCGCAATGCACCGGTGCACGACGAAACTGCGCGCCGGGTCGAGTCCGCAGTGCGGGCATTGAAATATGTTCCTCATGCCGCCGCCCGCAGCCTCAGCATCCGGCGCTCCCACACGATCGGCGTGGTGCTCCCCGACGTGCACGGCGAGTTCTTCTCCGAGGTCATCCGGGGGATCGACGTGGCGGCCCGGCCGCTCGGCTATCACATCCTGGTCTCCAGCTCACACGCTGACATCGAAGAGATGTCGGCGATGCTGCGCGCGCTCCGCGGGCGCGTCGATGGCTTGATCGTGATGTCGCCCGATCTCGAGATGGGCTCGATGTCGCGCTCGATCGCCACCGACACTCCTGTGGTCCTTCTCAACTCGGCGGCCACCGGCAAGCGGACCATCCGCATCGATAACTTCGCGGGTGCGCGCGCCATGACCGACCATCTCATCGCCCTCGGACACAAGCGCATCGCATTCATCAACGGACCGGAGCGCAACGTCGACGCCGCGGAGCGTCAGCGTGGCTATCGCAGCAGCCTGGACAGCGGCTCACCCGCCCGTCCCCAGATCGAGATCGCCGGCGATTTCACCGAGGCGGCCGGACATCGCGCCGTGGCCACGATCCTCGCATCGAAGCAGCGCGCTACGGCGATTTTCGCGGCGAACGACGCCATGGCGCTCGGCGCGCTCGATGCGTTGCGCGAGGCGGGGCTGCGCGTCCCGGAAGACATGGCGCTGGTCGGGTTCGACGACGTGCCGATCGCCCGCTATCTCACGCCGCGCCTGACCACGGTGCGGGTGGAGATCGCGGAACTGGGGCGCCGGGCAGTCGAATCTCTCGTCAGGTCGCTCACCGGTGGCGCTGAGTCGAAAGCTGAGTCCAAAAAGGTTGAAGTCATTCCTACGACGCTGGTCGTACGCGAATCGTGCGGCGCACGACTCGCCGAGTCACGCCCGGTGCCAGTCAAGAAAAAAACCCAGAACTCGTAAAGAAGTCAGGAGGGATCCAGATGACCCGAACGCGGCGTGCTCCCCAGTTCTCCCGCATCATCGTTGTGCTCCTTTGCGCTCTAGTCGCCGTTACGGCCATCCAGGCTCAAACGACCACCTCCGCACTCCGCGGCAAGGTGACGGACGAAAGCGGAAACGCATTTCCCACCGCCACAGTGACTGCAACTGCGGTCGCCAGTGGCTATCGTCACGATGCCACAGCATCTGCCGATGGAACTTACAGCCTCGGCGGTCTCGTGCCGGGCGCTTACAAGATCGAAGTCGTGGCCCCCTCGTATCGCGCCACCACGAAAGAGATCCAGCTCCTCGTCGGGCAGACGGTCGACATCAACTTCAGCCTCCGCCCCGATCTCGTGCTGATGGAATCGGTCACTGTCGTCGGCAACAACACGCCGGTGGAGATGACCAGTTCGGAGATTTCCACGAACGTCACGCGGCAGCAGATCAATAACCTCCCGCAGAACGATCGCAACTTCCTCAACTTCGCGGCGCTGGCGCCAGGCGTCATCCTCGGCACCGATGAGTTCCGCAAGGAAGTGCGCGGCGGGGCGCAGCAGTCCTCCGCCGGCAACGTCTTCATCGATGGTGTCAGCTTCAAGAACGACGTGATCCAGGGCGGCGTGGTCGGCCAGGACGCGAGCCGTGGCAACCCATTCCCCCAGAACGCCGTGCAGGAGTTCCGGGTCATCACGCAGAACTACAGCGCCGAATATCAGAAGGCTTCGAGCGCGATCATCACCGCCATCACGCGTTCGGGCGCCAACTCGCTCAGCGCTGACGCGTTCTTCCAGTACCAGGACAAGAGCCTCGTCGCGGACAACCAGTTGACCGGCGCGAATCCTGAGTACCAGCGGAATCAGTACGGCTTCAACCTCGGCGGTCCGATCATCCGTGACCGGATGCATTACTTCTTCTCCTACGAAGCGAATGATCAGGATCGTGAAGAGACCGTCTCCCTCGGCGGCGGCTTCCAGAACGACCCGGCGCTGCGCGCGCGGCTGGCCGCATTCACGGGGACATTCGTGTCGCCGTTCCGCTCCGACCTCGCGTTCGGAAAGCTCAGCTTCCAGCCGTCGAGCCAGCAGATCCTCGACTGGAGCGGAACCTATCGCAAAGAGACCGACATCCGCGGCTTCGGTGGCCAGACCAGCCGGGACGCAGCCGAGAACGTCAAGAACGACGTCATCAGCTCGACCCTGCGTCACCAACGGACCGCTGACACCTGGTTGAATGAATTCTCCGCCAGCTACCAGGACTTCAAGTTCAATCCGACGCCGCTCGATTCGAATTCCGTTGGCCTCGAGTACGAGGGACTGCTGCGGATCGGCGGCCGCGATACCGAACAGAAGATCGGGCAGCAGCGCTTCGCATTCCGAAACGACACGACCTTCACGAAGCTGTTCAACTCTTCCGCGCACACGCTGAAGGCTGGCGGCATCCTGGAGAAGCTCGACTACACCGTCACGAAGAAATTCGAGGAAAATCCGCGCTACTTCTTCCGTTCAGACATGAGTTCCACGATTCCGTTCAAGGCGCGTTTCGGACTCGGCGACCCGGACCTGTCCGCGGACAACACCGAGTTCGGTGTGTACGTTCAGGACGACTGGGCCGCTCGCAGCAATCTCATGATCAACCTCGGCCTGCGCTGGGACTACGAGACCGACATGCTCGATCCCGGTTACGTGACACCGGCCGACGTCCGGACTCGCCTCTCCGGCAAGTTCTCGCCCAACTACTTCTCTGATGGCAACGATCGCGAGCCGAAGAAGAACATGTTCCAGCCGCGGCTCGGCTTTTCGTATGACGTCTTCACGAATGGGAAGAGCGTCGTCTTCGGTGGAGCTGGTCGTTACTACGATCGCGTTCTCTTCAACAACACGCTGGATGAGCGTTTCCGTCTGCAGCACTCGGTCGGTGAATTCTTCTTCTCGGCCAATGGCGATCCGGTGTTCGGGCAGCCGGCAGCCAAATGGGATCCGAAGTACCTGACCAAGGCCGGCCTGATCGAGTTGCGGGCGCAGGGGATCACAGGAAAGCCGGAAGTCTTCCTGGTCGAGAACGACACGAAGGTGCCGTATTCGGACCAGTGGAACATCGGCTTCCGCCAGGCCTTCGGTTCGATGGTCGGTTCGCTGAGCTACGCGAATATCCAGAGCTTCAACGGGTTCAGCTATCTGTGGGGAGCAGGATTCTGCTGCCCGCAATTCGACCCTGCCTACAGCAACGTGCTTGTGTCATCGGACGACATCAAGACCTGGTATGACGCCGTCTACCTCCAGCTCGATCGTCCGTACAGTGATGCGTCGAAGTTCGGGTTCAACGTCGCGTACACCTACGCTGACGCGGAACAGGTCGGCGGCGATCTCTTCAGCCTCGACCTTCCGAAGATCTCGGACTGGCCGCGTTACGGCACGCCGGGAACGCAGGACCATCGCATCGTGGCCAGCGGGACGGTCGGAATTCCATGGTCGATGCGAGCCAGCACCCTCGTGCAGTACAGCTCGGGCGACAAGTACCGGATTCACGATTTCGCCAAGGGCTTTTGTGTCGGGTGCTACAGACCGCGTACCGGCGAAGGTCCAAGCTGGACGACGATTGATCTGAGGCTCGACAAGGACTTCCCGATCTCCGCGTATCGTTTTGGCGTGACGCTCGAAGCGTTCAACGTCCTCAACGAAGAGCGGTACAACGGATTCCAGGACTTCAACCCGCCCGAGGGGAATCCGAACCTCGGCAAGCCGACGTCCATCGCTGGCGGGTCCCAGCGCCGGTTCCAGGTGGGTCTGCGCTTCGGTTTCTGATCTTTCCGGGATGGCAAATGATGCGAGAGGCGACCATGATGGTCGCCTCTCGTTTTTGAGGCGAAGCTGCAACGCACCGTGGTGGACTCGATCGGAGTCCGGAGGCCGAATGCTGAAACGATCCGTGACGCTATTGACCTGCATCGCGATGCTCGCAGCCTGCGACCTCACGGAAACCGCCCAGCCGAGACACGCGGCGCCGGCCGCGGTGTCAGCGCGGCAGCGCGCGGTAGGCCGTCCCGCTCCGACACAGATCGAGGATGTCGAGCACCGCACCTTTCTCTTCTTCTGGGAGACGACGAATCCAGCGAACGGCCTGGTGCACGACCGCTGGCCGACGAAATCATTCTCCAGCATCGCGGCGGTCGGGTTCGGCCTGACTGCCTACGGCATCGGCGCCGAACGCGGCTGGGTCACACGCGACGCGGCGGCCGAGCGGGTGCTGACGACGCTGAACTTCTTCCTCAATGCTCCGAGCGGCGATCAGCCAGCCGGCAGGACGTCGTACAAAGGCTTCTACTATCACTTCCTAGACATGGAGAGCGGGGAGCGCTTCGAGCAGGTCGAACTCTCCACCATCGACACGACACTCCTGCTGGGCGGCGCGCTGTTCTGTCAGAGCTACTTCGACCGGGACACGGCCAGGGAGAAGGCGATCCGGGACGCAGCCGAGGAGTTATACCGGCGCGCTGACTGGACCTTCTTTCTGGCGCGACCACCACTCATGGCCATGGGATGGACCCCGGAGCACGGACTGCTCAAATACGATTATCGCGGCTACAACGAGGCGATGCTGCTCTACATCCTCGCCATCGGTTCTCCGACGCACGCGATCGACCCGGCGGCCTGGCAGGCGTACACGTCCACCTATCGATGGGCAACGTTCCAGGGTCAGGAGCAGCTGAACTTCGGGCCGCTCTTCGGCCACCACTACTCGCACGTCTGGATCGACTTCCGCGGGATCCGCGATGAATTCATGCGCGGGAAGGGAATCGACTACTTCGAGAACTCGCGGCGCGCCACCATTTCGCAGCGGGCATACGCGATTGCGAACCCCGGCCAGTGGCGCGGGTATGGCGAGAACATGTGGGGACTGACGGCCTGCGACGGTCCGCTCGACGGAACGGTGAAGATCGATGGTCGCGAACGCACGTTCAAGACCTACACCGCCCGCGCGGCGGCCGCGGAGGAGATCCGTGACGACGGCGTGATTGCGCCGACCGCCGCCGTCTCCTCGATTGCGTTCACTCCTGAGATCTCCATCGCCGCAACTGACGAGATGATTCAGCGATTCGGCGCGAACGTCTATCAGAAGTACGGGTTCATCGATTCGTTCAACGAGACGCTCAACGTCGACGTGAAGACGAAGCAAGGCGCCGTCGTCACCGGTGTGGGCTGGTTCGATGGAGACTACCTCGGCATCGACCAGGGCCCCATCGTGGCCATGATCGAAAACCACCGGAGCGAACTGGTGTGGCGGATGATGAAGAAGAACCCGCATGTAATCCGCGGGCTGCAGCGCGCAGGGTTCAGCGGCGGGTGGCTCGACGGGACGAAATGAAGGCGATCGCGACACTCCTCTGCGTCATCCTCATTGCCGGCTGCTCGAGAAAACCGGCTGGCGAGAGCGTCTCGTTCTGGGCCCTCGGCCGCGAGGGTGAGGTCGTCGCGCAGATGATCCCGGAGTTCGAGCGGCGCAGCGGAATCCACGTCGAAGTGCAGCAGATTCCGTGGAGCGCCGCGCACGAAAAACTGCTGACCGCGTTCGTGGGAGGATCCACTCCCGATGTTGCGCAGGTCGGCAACACCTGGATTCCGGAGTTCGAGGCGATTCGCGCGGTCGACGACCTTTCGCCTCGTGTCGCCACCTCGAAGAGTGTCGATCGTAACGACTATTTCGAAGGGATCTGGGCGACGAACGTGATCCGGGGCCGGGTTTACGGGATTCCCTGGTACGTCGACACGCGCCTGTTGTTCTATCGGACCGATCTGCTCGCGAACGCCGGATTTCCCGACGGCCCGAAGACATGGAGTGAATGGCGCGAGGCGATGAAGCGACTGCGCGCCGCGGGACACTACGGGATCCTGCTGCCGACCGATGAATGGCCGCAGCCGGTGATCCTCGCATTGCAGTCAGGCGCCCCGCTGGTGGATGACTCGGGGCGTGCCATGTTCAAGGATCCCCGGTTCCACGAAGGCTTCGACTTTTACGTGCAGATGTTTCGAGATCAGTACGCTCCTGTTTACAGCCGGACGCAGGTCGCGAACCGCTACCTGCAGTTCGCGCAGGGCGACTTTGCGATGCTGATCACCGGACCCTGGGAAGTGGGCGAGTTCCGCACGCGGCTGCCAGCGGAGCAGCAGCATCTCTGGATGACGGCGCCTCTTCCTGCCCGCGATGGCACTCCCTATCCAGGCGTCTCGCTCGCAGGCGGATCGAGCCTGGTCGTGTTCCGCGGTTCAAAGAAGAAAGATTCGGCGTGGAAGCTGGTTGAATACCTTTCCGAGCCTGCGCAACAGATCCGCTTCTTCGAACTGATGCGCAACCTGCCTGCGCGGAAAAGCGCGTGGAGCGCTCCGATCATTCGCGATGACAAACATCTGCGCGCGTTCCGCCTGCAACTCGAGCGCGTTGTTCCCACCCCGCAGATTCCGGAGTGGGAGCAACTGGCCACGTTGATCGCGGAGTACGGCGAGCGCGCCATCCGCACCAGCGCCACGACGCAGCAGGTGGCTGCTGATCTCGAGGTGAATGCAAATCGAATCCTGGCCAAGCGCCGCTGGATGCTGGCGCGTGAGAAGGCGGAGTCACGATGAGGAACGAATCGCGTGCCGCTGCACTCTTCATTGCGCCGTCGCTCGTGGTCATCAGCGTCTTCTTCCTGCTACCGGCGGCGGCCTCGCTCCTGCTGAGCGTCACCGACTTCGATATCTACGGGCTTGCAGACTTGCGCAACGTGCGCTTCGTCGGTCTCGACAACTACGGCACTCTGTTTCATGACGGCGTGTTCTGGCGCGCGATGCGGAACACGCTCTACTTTGCCGTGCTCGGCGGACCGCTGACCGTGTTGATGGCATTGCTCTCCGCGATGCTGGTCAATGCGAAACTGACCCGGCTCAAGCCGGTGTTCCGGACGATCTACTTTGCTCCGGTCGTCACCAGTCTGGTGGCGGTATCGATCGTCTTCCGGTTCCTGTTTCACTTGCGCGTCGGCCTGCTCAACCAGCTCCTGGAAGCGCTCGGATTCGCGCCGGTCGACTGGCTCGGCAATCCGAAATTCGCCATGCCCGCCATCGTGGTGCTGGCCGTCTGGAAGAACTTCGGATACTCGATGGTGATCTTCATCGCCGGGCTGCAGAGCATCCCCGAGGAACTGTATGAGGCGGCGCGCATCGATGGCGCTGGCGCGTGGCCTCAGTTCCGTCATGTGACCGTGCCGATGCTCGGGCCGACGTTTCTGTTCGTAGGAGTCGTCACGGCGGTCGGTTACCTGCAGCTCTTTGCCGAGCCTTACATCATGACTCCGGACGGTGGCCCGCTGAAGAGCACGCTCTCGATCGTGATGATGATGTACGAGCAGGGCTTCCGCTGGTGGAACCTCGGGTACGCAGCAGCGATCGCGTTCGTGCTTTTCATCGTGATCGGAGTGGCCACGATCATCCAGTACCGCCTTCAGACGATGCGCGAGCGGTCGGGGACAGCCGCAGCCACTGCCGCGCGCCCGATCGGAGGTTCGAAGTGAGGAGTCGCCGTTCCGGTTCGATCGCTTTGCACGCCGCGCTCATCGCCGGGGCCTTCGTCACATTGATCCCGCTGGTGTGGATGATTTCGGCGTCGCTCATGCCGACCGGGGAGGCGAGTTCGTATCCTCCGCGCCTGGTGCCGAGCAGCGCCACGCTCGAGCACTATCGCGATCTCTTCACGCGGATGAAGATCGGCCGGTCGTTCCTCAACAGTACGATCGTGGCTGGCGGGATCACGGCCATTTCGCTGCTGTTCAACTCCATGGCTGGATACGCCTTCGCAAAGTTGCGCTTCGCCGGACGCGATCGAATCTTCGGATTCCTGATGGCTGCGCTGATCATCCCGACGCAGATCGGCATGCTGCCGCTCTTCCTCATGCTCAAGACCGTCGGTCTGGTCAACACGTACTGGGGAGTCATTCTCCCCAGCACGGCCAGCATTTTCGGGATCTTCCTCATGCGTCAGTTCATGCTCTCGATTCCTGACGACCTGCTCGATGCGGCAAGGATCGATGGAGCGGGGGAGTGGCGCATCTACTGGTCGCTGATCCTGCCGCTGGCCCGGCCGATCCTGGTCACGCTCGCGCTGTTCACGTTCATGGCCTCATGGAACGATTTCATGTGGCCACTGCTCATCCTGACCGACCAGAAGAAGTACATCCTGCCGGTCGCCATCGCCAACCTCGTCGGCGAGCATGCGCAGGACATCGAGCTGATGATGGCCAGTTCCGTCGTGACCATCATCCCGGTCCTGCTGCTCTTCATCCTGCTGCAGCGCTACTACATCCAGGGACTGATGGCCGGCAGCGTGAAGGGATGAGGGGCGGTTGATTTGGCCGACCTACTCGCTCCGGCGCTTTGGAACGCTCTTCCGCTCCCGATCGTCCTTCTGGGCATCGCGAATGACTTTGATGATGAACAGCACGAGGATTGCGAAACCAACGAGAACCCACGTCATCATGACGGAACCCATCCTGTGTCCCTGCGGACACGCCGGGCAGGATTCGCCGGGTGCGTGTGAAAGGGCTGGAGGCTAAGAGGAAAGGTTCAGAGGGCCGGCTCAGTCCGGACTTCCGAAGCGGCGGAAGGATTCCCGCAGCTCGTGCATCATACGCCCGCCCGATCCCGCAGGCGGTGAAGTCTCTGCATCAGAATTTCGCTGCTGAGTCCACCTCCGTATGCGGGTGTAGCGGAAGCCAGTTTCTCGCAGGCTGGCGCGGCTGTGGCAAGACCAGCGTCATGAATCGACTCGCGAAAGTGGCAGGTGTTACGGCAATCGCAGCAGCCCTCGGCATCGTGGTGGAGAGAACCATGATTGCGGGGCCACGCTACCAGGGTCCGGTGAGTGATCACTTCGACGGAGAGCAGTTTCATAACCTCGAGCCGACTGCGCACGAATCGGGCGGCCTGATCAAATGGATGCTCAATCGCGAGCAGGGGCCGTGGCGCGAGTGGGTTGATGATGCGCCGGGCCCAAGGCCGCCTGAACGGGTCGATGGTGGCAGGGTTCGCATCACGTTCGTCAATCACGCCACGATGCTCGTGCAGATGGATGGACTGAACATCCTCACCGATCCGATCTGGTCCGAACGCTGCTCGCCATTCCGTTTCGCGGGACCGAAACGGCACCGCAATCCGGGTATCCGGCTCGAGGACCTGCCTCCGATCGACGCGGTGCTGGTCAGCCACAATCACTACGATCATCTGGACCTGCCCAGCCTGCGGACGCTGCAGACAAAGCACAGACCGCGAATCATCACCCCTCTCGGCAACGACATCCTGATGGCGCGCGGCGGAGTGGAAGGCGCGAAAGCGCTCGATTGGTGGCAGGCCGAGTCGCTCCCCAAAGGCGTTCAGGTGACGGTCGTGCCGGCGCAGCATTTCTGCGCCAGAGCCATCAGCGATCGCGATCGCACCCTCTGGGGAGGTTTCGTGATCAGCGGCCCGTCGGGCAACGTCTACTTCGCGGGCGACACCGGCTGGGGCGGACACTTCGCAAAGATCCGGGAGCGGTTCGGATCGATCCGTGTCGCTCTCCTGCCGATCGGCGCGTATCTCCCGCGATGGTTCATGAAGCCTGCGCACGTCTCACCGTTCGAGATGCTCGACGCACACATCGCCCTCGGCGCCAAGACCTCGATCCCGATGCATTACGGGACATTCCACCTCGGTGACGACGGCGAGATGCAGCCCCTCGATGACCTGCAGCGTGCCATGAAGATGAAGCAGATCTCGAACATCACGATTCTTGGGTTCGGCGAAGGCCGTGAGTGGTGACCGACTGAATCGAGAGCTCGACCATCCCGGCATCTCGCCATCCGGCGACTGGGGAAGAAACCGGACACGTCATCCTGAGTCGGCGGAGCTGCAGCCGCGCGGAGCGCTGCCGCAGCGTAGCGCGACGAAGGAACTCGAGATACGAGGATCGGAAACAACGGAGCGGGCGGGTGGCGCAAAAGGAACAGCGCCGTGATTTGAGTTGCTTCGCCGCGCTACGCCGGCTCAGCATGACGTGGTTGGGCGGAGCGACCCCGACCAGTTTCTTAACCGCAGTCGCTCGAGCCGCGGTCTCGTTTGTTCGCGGCTCTTTCGCTGTCACGGCCAGTCCGAGGCGATTGCTCGATAGGATGAGCTTTCCGAAATAAGAGGGGACGGAATGCTGAATGATGAGTGAATTCGGCATTCAGCATTTACCATTTCGATATGACCCCAATCGCAATCCATCGATCCATCGGTGCCGCCTCGCATGCGTTGATCGACTACGCGCTTTGCGCGTTTCTCTTCTTCGGTCCCGCATGGATCGGATTCACTGGCGTGCAGAAGCACTTCTGCTGGATTCTCGGCGGCGTGCACCTGCTGCTCACGCTGACCAGCAGGCACCCTCTCGCGCTGCTCAAGGCGGTCGGGATGCCGATCCATGGCGCGATCGAGTTGACGGTGGGCGTGCTGCTGATGATGCTTCCGTGGATCGCGAACTTCTCGCGCGGGGTGCTCTCGCGCAACTTCTTCATGGGACTCGGGCTGCTGATCGTGATCGTCTGGTTTTTCAGCGACTATCGCGCGAGTCGCGACCGAATCGCTGAAGTTGACGATCGTGCCATCCCGCCAGTGTGAGTTGCGCCGCGATGGCACCGACGAGCGCCAGGGCCATGTCTTTCTGCGTGTCCCACACGTCGCCCTGAGTGCCGAGAAACGCGTCGCCCGCCGAACCGGTGGCAATCGAGACCAGCCATTCGAGGAGTTCGTAGCACGCGCTGATGGCCAGGCAGATCGAGACGACGATCCCGAAGAGCCAGCCCTTTCCCTTCACGACACCGCGACGGAGAAGCACCTCACGCGCCGCGATGGCCGGCACGAATCCCTGCGCGAGATGACCGATCCGATCGTAGTTGTTCCGTCCCCACCCGAACGCGTCGCGCATCCAGTATCCAAGCGGCACCTCGGCGTAGGTGTAGTGCCCGCCCAGCATCAGGATCAAGGCATGGAGAGTGAGGAGGGTAAGCAGCAATGGCGTGAGAGGGAAGCGATTCCGCAGCACGATCACCAGAACGACGCCGATCAGCGCCGGGAACACTTCCAGAAACCAGGTGAAGTAGTCGTGCGGCTGCCACGCCGATGACGCCAGGGCGATGACGAAGATGACGAGCAGGATCACGTTCAGACGCATGACGGGATCGTAACGGGTCGAAGCGACCGCAGAGTTGATTTCTGAACGATGCAGTCAGGTTGGGACAGTTCTGCCGGCATGCTAACGACGCCTAACCGCGGTCGGCCGACGGCTGTTCGCTGAGCCAGTCGGGCAGGTCGAGCAGCGACTCGAGTGTCGTGAACGTCTTTCCCTCGAGCGCGGAGGCATCGACGCGTTCGTGCGCCCAGGTGGTTACGTAGGGGACGTGGACCGCGTGTGCGCCGGCCTCGAGTGCGGGGAGGATGTCGGACTTGAGTGAATTGCCGACCATCACGAACTCCGCTGGTGGAACGTCGTGGCGTTTCATGATGGCGATGTAGGTCTTCGCGGTCTTTTCCGACACGATTTCGACTGCGTCGAAACTTCCGCCGATCCCGGAGCGGGCGAGCTTCGACTCCTGGTCGAAGAGGTCGCCCTTGGTGACGAGAATCAGCCTGTAACGTCCGGCGAGCGACTCGATGCTGGGACGAACCCCGTCGAGCAGCATGACGGGCTCGCGCAGCATCTGCTTGCCCCACTCCAGGATCTGGCGGACGTCCTCGCCGCTGATGCGGGCGTCGGTCAGTTCCAGCGCCGTCTCCATCATCGACAGGGTGAAGCCCTTCACACCGTATCCGAAGTGTTCGAGGTTTTTCAGCTCGGTGGCCAGTAGCCGATCGCGAACGATGGGAGCGGGATGATAGGGCGAGAGCAGCGCTGCAAAGCGCTCCTCGGTGGCCTGAAAGATCGACTCGTTGTGCCACAGCGTGTCATCTGCGTCGAACGCGATCGTAGTGATCAAAGTGGTTTCTCCATGCGGATGCGGATCCGTTCTTCGAGGACGACGTCGCGACGGAAACCGGCCAGCCGCAGGTGCCACTCCGCGACCTCCAGCATCGCCTCGAGCGGGACCAGACCGACGAACTCGCTGGAGACGACGGCCACACCGTGACGTTCGGCTTCCTCGCGCACGACGGCGAAGGCCCGATGAATGGGAGTCCGCCGGAAGTCGAGGAGGTTCATCGATACCTGCACCAGGCCGCGACTCTTCAATTCGATCGGCAGCGCGCGAACGAAACGCAGCCCTCCACTGATCCCACGTACGGCACGTGCGGCCGCATCGGCCACCTCGATTCGCGTCGTCCCGAGTTGCAGGTTGAACGCGATGAGGGGAACGCGCGCACCGACGACGCTCACGCCCGCCGTTGGATGGACGACGGACGGACCGTAATCGGGCTGCCAGCGCTCGTCGCGAATCTTCGCCGGGAAGTTCTCGAATCCACCCGAGCGGATGGCGGGCAGCTCGCGGCGGGCCTCGTTGCTCGAAGCATGCTCGTAGAGATAGACGGGCACGTCGAAACGCTCGGCAATCCGCTGGCCGGTCTCACGCGCGATCGCAACGCACTCGTCCATCGTGCTTCCCTCGAGGGGAACAAAGGGCACGACATCGACGGCACCGACGCGCGGATGGGCGCCGCTGTGCTTCCGCAGGTCGATCCGGGTCACCGCCACTTCGAAGAGCCGCAGGGTGGCCTCGCGGATCGCCGCCGCGTCGTCCGACGCGTACGTGAAGACGGAGCGATTGTGATCGGCGTCGGAATGAACATCCAGCAGCTGCACCCCGCTCGTCCCGCGCACCACTTCGGCGATCGCATCGATCGTCGACTGGTCGCGACCTTCACTGACGTTTGGGACGCACTCGATCATTTGCTTGCAGGAGGGATGAGGCCCGGGGTCAGTCCGACAGCACCTGGATCTCGGGCACGTTGCGATACTTTTCGGCGTAGTCGAGGCCGTATCCGATGACGAACTTCGGATCGATGCTGAAGCCGACGTACTCGGCGGTAAAGGGCATCTTTCGAGCGGTCGGCTTGTCGAGGAAGGTAGCGGTTCTGACGGTCGCCGGCCCGCGCGACTCGATATAGCGGGAGATCTCACGCATCGAAAGCCCGCTGTCGATGATGTCCTCGACGATGAGGACGGCCTTGCCACGCATGTCCAGCTGCGGTTCCTTGAGGATCGTGACGACGCCCGAGGACTCTTTCTGGTCGCCGTAACTCGACACCTGGATGAAATCGAGCCGGACATCGAGGTCGATCGCGCGTACCAGGTCGGTGCAGAAGAAGACGGCGCCCTTGAGGACGCAGAGCGCGATCAGTTCCGTACCGGCGAAATCCCGGGTGATTTCCGCGCCAAGCTCGGTCACCCGCTGCTGGATCTGCTCCCTGCTGATTAACGTCGTCTGAGCCATTTGTGCCAGAATCATAGCATCCGAGGAAAAGCGTGGCCGTTCTCGAAATTGGAGCACTTCACGGGCGGTATGTCCGTATAGCCGATCGCTTCAAGGCGATGTGGACGTTCCACCAGTTCGTGGCGGGAGTGTTCAAGAACTTCCTCGACGAGCCTCTCCCTTACACGTTCGATTTTCAGGCGGTTTACGAACGCATCAAGCTGGCAGGAACCTCGATCAATGTCGCCCAGGCGGAGACTGCGAACGAAGCGCTCGATTCGAGCCAGGCTGAACTCGAGAAGGCGTCGCAGATGCTGCTGGATGCCGACGACAAGATCGGACCGTCGGTTCTTCGACGTTTCTTCGAGAAGCTCAAGAAGCAGGATGAGACGATCGTGTTCAGTCTCATCAAGTTTTATCTTTACTCCGACGCGGTGGAAGCCGACCGTCGCGACAAGCTCGACTTCCTGATCACGCGGATCGGCGAGGAATTCATCGAAGACCGCGGAGAATACGCGCCGCGGGTTTCGCTCGAGTTACGCGACAAAGTCATCGCGCTGGTTTCGATCATGCGCCGCGCCGATCCTCCTGAAGAGGAGATTGCGCGCGTCATCCGGGCCATCCGGTCGATGCGCGACGAGGTCGTTCACGCCGTCGACTTCGACGAACTCACCGGCAAGAGCCTGCTCCGGAACTCGCGCGTCTTCAAGCATCGGGTCGGCGACCTCTACTTCCATCCCGACGTGCTCCTGTCGATCGTCGAGCTCAACATCACGACCAAGAACCGTTTCTCCAGGCTCTACGAGAGCGAAGAGAAGCGGATCGTCGACGACGCGCAGAAACTCATGCAGCATGGCGACTCCCTCGAGCGTAATTTCGGCGAGGCCAATCCCGCCCTTCTCGAGGAGATCGCCCGCTTCCGCGAGCACAAGGAAAAGTTCGATGTGCTGCGAGCGGAGTCGAACATCAAGCACGATGTCATCTCCAAGCTCAAGGCGAGCATGGGGAGCATCCTCGCGCAACTCGATCGTGGACTGACCACCGACGAAGAGATCGAAATTCTCGATGCCCCGGAGATTCCCGAGGCGTATAGCGATGATGCCGAACACTACGAACTCATCGCCGACCGGTTCGGCAAGGACGAACCGCTGCTGCGGTTCCTGATCCGGATCGCCACAGCAATCGATCCCGCCGGTCGAGGGCTTCATCCCGAAGAGATCTTGCGATTCCCCGCGGTTCGCGAACTCCGTCTCGAAACGTGGGAGGTTGCTGCTTACCTCAAGTCGTTCAACGGGATGGAACCCGAGGGGTCGGGGGATGGCGAGGAACTCTGGACTACCTACCTGAGGGCCGCGGCACTCCGGATCAGGATCGAAGAAGAAGCGACGATCCTGTCAACGGCAGCCGGTGCGGGCGCCGATCCCGGTCGCGATCTTCTGGAGAGAGCAAGGAATAGCCTGGCGTTGTCCAAGGAACTCGATGAACAGTTCGGCGACCTGCTGAGCGAGGCTGTGTATTACACGATGCCCGGCATGATGAGGCAGCTCTATCGTTCGCGCTTTCGGCTCCTTCGTGGATTCACCGGACTCTGGCTGATCAACGACCAGGTTTCGGGCGCGTGATGCATCGAAACGAGGAGCGTTGAATCGTGATGGTGCCGGCCGCTGGGTGGGGTGACCGCGAGCCAGGCCTCATTCCGCGAGATTCTTCACGAAGGTTTCGGCTTCCTCGACTGTCGCGACTGCACCGTCGAGTTGGGCCTCGAGCAGTGAGCGCTTGATGGCGCCGAGCGCCCGCCCGGGTGCGAGGCCTGTCAGTTCCGAGATCTCCGCTCCGCTGAGCAACGCACGCTGCGCGAAAAATGCTTCGTCCTGCGGGATCGCAGCGGCTGGCCGTCCCAGCGCCCGCAGCACGCCGGGAAGCTGCTTCGCCACCTCCGCTCCCGCATCATGGAGCGCCACGCGCAGGGCGGCAGGCGAAGTATCGAGCAGCTCGCGGATTGCCATGACCTGCCGTTGAAGCAGCTCGCTCCATCGCCAGCGTTGAGCATGTTCACCCGGATCATCGACCAGCAGAGCGAGCGCGCCGGCCAGGGAAATGGAATCGTCATGAAACTGCGCGGGATCCAGTTCCCTGCCGAAGAGCGAAACATCCAGCTGCGTCTGGCGCAGAAGTGCGATGGCCTGGCGGAACCGTCCGCAGCCGAGCGCCAGCGCCAGTTCGTATGTGACGCGTTCCGGTGCGACCTTGCTGATGGAGCCAGCGCGTGCGCGCATGGCTCCGGCCGTGGATTCCTCGAGCGTGAATCCGAGGGTCACGGCCAGTCTCACTCCCTTCATCAGGCGCAACGGGTCGTCGTCGAAGTTGGAGGGGCGGATCATCCGCAACGATCGCTGCCGCAGGTCGCCCTGCCCATCATGAGGATCGATCAACTCGCCGGAATCGAGATTGACCGCGATGGCATCGACGGTGAAGTCGCGGCGGGCCAGGTCACCCTCCACTGTGGTGCCGACCCGGCTCGCCAGATCGTAGATGACGCCGCCCACGAGCACGCGATAGGCGACCAGTTCGCCCCGTCCGAGCTTCACCACGCGGCCGCCCAGGGTCATGGCCGCCGACTCCGCATCAACCGCCACGACATCGACGTCCGCAGGCTCGTTGCCGCTCAGAAGATCGCGAATGGCGCCGCCGACCACATGGCAAGCGGCCGGTAGCCGCGTCAATGCAGGAAAGCGGGCAAGCAAGTCGTCACGCAACATCATTCCGGAGAGTTCCGATCCCTTCGATTTCAATCTCGACCCGGTCGCCGGCCTGAAGCGGCCCTACACCGGCTGGCGTGCCGGTGAGGATGACGTCTCCAGGTTCGAGGGTCATGATCGCGCTGATGAATTCGATGAGGACCGGACAGGGGAAGATCATCGAGATGGTGCTTCCGCTCTGCCGCAGGTCGCCATTGACGCGGGTCGTGAGCGACAGCGAGGCCGGGTCGAGTGCCGTCTCGATGCAGGGTCCCAGGGGAAGAAAGGTATCGAAGCCCTTACCTCTGGTGAATTGGACGTCCTTCTTCTGCAGGTCGCGAGCGGTGACGTCGTTGGCGCAGGTGAAACCCAGGACATAGTCGCGCCAATCCGTGGCCCGCACGTCCTTCGCCCGCCGGCCGATCACGATGGCCAGCTCACCTTCGAAATCGACGCGCTGCGATGCTGCCGGACGGACGATCGTTCCGCCTGGTGCGAGCAGGGCGCTCGGCGGCTTGAGGAAGATGATCGGTTCCTGCGGGGGCTCGTTGCCGAGTTCTTTCGCGTGATCTGCGTAATTCCGGCCGACGCAGACGATCTTGCCGGGCGTCACCGGCGGCAGAAGGATCGCTTCGCTGAGAGCGAGAGGTCGCCCCTCCTCTACCTTCCCGATGTCGAAGATCGTGGAACCGGTGTAACGCCAGAGACGATCGTGCTCTCCGACGGCGATGCATTCGCGATCCTGCTCGAGGTGCCGATAGAGTTTCACAGTTCGAATTCTACGGCAGCGAACGCAGTCTGCGCGCCACTGGAATCAGGGAGTTCGCTGATTCTGCGCTGACGCCTCCAATCCGTAGGCGTCAGCCGGTGGCGCTCAAACCTTCGGGATGTACTGCTCGTTCACCTGAATGAATGCGTCCTTGCGCAGGCGTTCGATGTAGGTCTTGTAATCCCGCTGGTAGGTTTCGTCGGTCGCGTCCTTCCGGAGGCGTTCCTTCAGAGACTCGAATGCCGGGACCTCGGAGGGGAGCCGCTGCTCGACCTTGAGGATGTGCCAGGCCGATTTAGTCTCGATCGGTCCAAGGATCGCACCGGCAGGCGCGTTGAAAACGGCCTTGTCGAGATCTGCGAGGAGTTCGCCGCGTGTGACCTCACCAAGCTCCCCGCCTTTCTCTTTTGTCGCTGATTCGGACGATGTCGACGCGATCTTCGCGAAGTCGGCGCCAGCCGTCTTTGCCTGCAGTGCCAGTTCGTCAGCGCGGCGCCTGGCGAGGTCGGCCATGACCGGGCTTTCCGGACGGAGCACGATGATCTCGCGGAGATGGGCGCGCTCCGGAAGCCGGTAGCGTTCCTTTTCGCGATCGTACTTTTCGCGTAGCTCGCGGTCGGGCATTTCCTGCCGGCTGCGGAGCTCGCGGCCGAATACCTTGTTCGTCACCAGTGTGTCGCGGAGCCTGGCTTCCATCTCGGCGCGCGTGAGGCCCGACTTGCTGAGCGACTCATCGAACTGCGCGTCAGTGGTGATGTTGTACTGGTTCTTGAGGCGCGCGATGGCGTCCTTCATCTCGGGCTCGCTGACCGTGATGCCCATGCGATCGGCGCGATCCTTGATCAGCAACTCGCTGACGAGCTCGTTCACCAGGTTCTTCCTGACGTCGGCCTTTCGTGCAGCGCGCTCTTCAGGAGGAACGGTTTCCTCGATCTCATTGAACGTGTCGCGCAGGCGCCGTTGATATTGCGTGGTGGTGATGATGCGGTCACCGACGCGCACGACGATGGCTTCCACCAGGTCCGCCGCTGAGGCGGAACCTGCGATGAGGGCAAATCCAAGAGCTGCCAGTGTCTTCTTCATAGTCAGGTTCGCTTTCCGTATCTGCTTCCGAACGTTAGACGGGCGGGAGCCGAAAGTGTCACGTCGAGGCGGAAACGGCCGCCGCGGCCGGTTTATTCGTCAGTCACCTTAGGCAGGGTGCCCGTGTACTTGAAGGGCAGGCGCTTCATGAGCACGGCCACCTGCATCTGCCGGCGAGCGTTGCCGACGACCTGCGCCAGTTCCTCGCGGATGGCGTCGTCCCGCAGCCGGGTGCGGATTGCCGGAGTGGCCGCGGCAAGATCGAGCAGCCCGGCCGGGCGCTTTTCATCGACTCGGAAGATGTGAAAACTGTTGTCGGTCGGGATGATGTTGCTGACCTGGCCCGGCTTCAGGGAGAACAGCACATCCTCGAACATGCGCGGAAGTTCGCCGCGGCTGATGTACCCGATATCGCCTCCGCGGCGCGCGTTGGCGGCCTGCGAGTGCTGCGAGGAGAGGGTGGCGAAGTCGCCTCCCTTGCCCAGTTCTTCGATGATCTTCCGGGCCAGCGCCTCGTCGTGCACGAGAATCTGCCGGACGCGGACCTGTTCGCCAGCGTTGAACTGCGCCTGATTCTGGGCGTAGTAGTCGCGGACCCGCTCTTCAGTCGCTTCCGGGATCGTGGCCGTGGCGTCGGCAATCAGTTTCTGCCGGCGCATCGAGTCGCGTTTCTCGACGACCGTCGATCCCGCCTCGCTGCGTACCGCCTCCGCGATCCGGTCGGCCGGAATCTCGACGCCATGCGTCGCGGCATATTCGGCGAGCAGCACTTCCTCGCCGTATTGATCGAGCATGGCGCTCGCCACCTCAGGTCTCAGCTGCGTGAGATCGGTTCCCGCATTGCGGTCGAGATAGCGCTTGAAATCGCCGAGTGTGATGTGCCGCTCGTTGATCCGCAGGATCACTTCCGGAGGCGTCGACGGCTTCCGGCTGCAGGCTAGGGCCACGAAAAGCGCGGCGATGGTGAGGAGGCGGCGGAGCGGCATAGGAGGGAAATTCGCGCGGAGTCTAACATGGAGGCAGCTGTTGGCTATGGGCTGTTGGCTGTTGGGAGAAGCGATGGACCGGGCATACACGCCAGCTACACGCTTTTCCCAACAGCCAACAGCCAACAGCCAACAGCCGGAGGATCTATGCCGAGATTTCCCGCAGCAGGCCTTCGATCGTCGTGATCACTTCCGGTCCCTGCGTGCGCAGCGGGAACGAGAGCACTCCGTTCGGAGAGAACGACACGGCGCTGTTGGACTGGATGAGTCCGAGGAGCTTGCCGGGGTCGACCTTTGCTTTCGGGGTCATCTTCACGATCGCGCGGGCCCCTTCGCGGACGATGGAGATGACGCCGAGTGACTGCGCGTACTTCTTCACCTTCACGAAGTGAATGAGGTTCTCGACGTTCGGAGGCAGCGCTCCGAAACGGTCGCGCAGTTCGTTGCGGATGTCGTCGAGCCGCTGGTCGGTGGAGGCGGAGGCGACCTTCTTGTAGAACGTCATCCGGAGGTTCTCGTCGGCGATGTAGTCCGTGGGGATGTAGATGTCGACGCCGAGGTTCATCGACGTCTCGATTTCCTCCTCGACGCGCTCACCGCGGATTTCGCGGACCGCTTCCTCGAGAAGTTTGGTGTACATCTCGAAGCCGACCGTGGCGATCTGTCCGGATTGCTCGCCGCCGAGAATGTTTCCGGCGCCGCGGATCTCGAGGTCGCGAGCGGCGATGCGGAACCCGGCGCCGAGGTCGGAGAACTCCTGGATCGCTGAAAGGCGCTTGCGCGCGTCGCCGGTGAGCGTCTTGTCGGAAGGCACGAGCAGGTAACAGAAGGCCAGGCGATCGCTGCGGCCGACCCGCCCGCGTAACTGGTAGAGCTGCGAGAGGCCGAAACGCTGGGCCTGATTGATGAGGATGGTGTTGCAGGCCGGGATGTCGATGCCGTTCTCGATGATCGTCGTGGCCAGCAGCACGTCGAACTCCCGGCTGATGAACGCGAGCATCGCCTTCTCCAGTTCACGCTCGTCCATCTGCCCATGGCCGATGATGACGCGCAGTCCCGGCACGAGTCGTTCGAGGTACGACTTCATTTCGTAGATCGATTCGACGCGGTTGTGGACGAAGTAGACCTGGCCTCCGCGATCGACCTCGAATTCGATCGCCTCGCGAATGAACTCGTCGTTGAAGTTGACGACCGCGGTCTGGATTGCGAGGCGATCCTTCGGCGGGGTCTCGATGATGCTGATGTCGCGGATGCCGACCAGCGAAAGATTCAGCGTGCGTGGGATCGGCGTGGCAGACATGGCCAGCACGTCGACCGATTTCTTGAACTGCTTGAGTTTCTCCTTCTGCGCCACGCCGAAGCGCTGCTCTTCGTCGATGATCAGGATGCCGAGGTCCTTCCATTGCACGTCCTTCGAAAAGACGCGATGCGTCCCGATGACGATGTCGATCTCGCCTGCAGCGATCTTGCGCGAAATCTCCTTCTGCTCCTTCGCGCCGTAGTAGCGACTGAGCAGTTCGATGGTCACGGGGAATGACGCGAAGCGGCGCATGAACGTGTGGTAGTGCTGGAAGGCGAGGATGGTGGTCGGGGCGAGCAGCGCGACCTGCTTGCCGTCCATGACCGACTTGAACGCGGCGCGCATCGCCACCTCGGTCTTGCCGTAGCCGACGTCGCCGCAGAGCAGGCGATCCATCGGACGTCGCGACTCCATGTCGGACTTCACGTCATCGATCGCAGAGTGCTGGTCCTCGGTCTCGTCGAACTCGAACGCATCCTCGAATTCGAACTGCCAGGGCGAGTCCTTGCTGAACGAGTGGCCCTGCACCATCTGTCGCGTGGCGTAGAGCTTGAGCAACTCGTCCGCCATGTCGCGCATCGCCTTCTTGACCGAGGCTTTCGTGCGGGCCCAGGCGGTGCCGCCCAGCTTGTCGAGCTTCGGATCGAGATCGGCGCCGCCGGTGTACTTCTGGATGAGGTTGAGGTTCTCCATCGGCATGAGGAGCTTGCCGCCCCCGGAGTACTCGATCTCCATCACTTCCCGTTCGGACGGGCCGAATGGAATGCGCTGCAGGCCGCCGAACCGACCGACCCCATGATCGACGTGCACGATGTAGTCGCCGACCTTCAGGTCGCGAAGGTCGCTGAGAAACGCGTCGGTCTTTTTTCTCTTTCCTCCGACCCGGGTGGAGGTCGGCGGCTCGAAGAGATCCCACTCCGAGTAGAGCGTGATTCCGATCTCGTCGAACGCGAATCCCTTGGCGAGTTGCCCGCTCGTGATGACCGGCTCCTCGCGAAGCTGCGGCGGATCGTCCGCGAACGGGACGTCGAATTCCTTGAGCAGGCGCTCG
>JBKJVD010000058.1:0-3344 GCA_046590585.1 Thermoanaerobaculia bacterium
GCTTCTCTTTGCCGTATTTCTCACGAAGAGACATCAGGCCCGGCATTTCATGCTCGGCGAGGCGCATCTCGGAGCGTCCGAGCTCTCCGAGATTGAGGTCTGCAACCTTGAACGGAACGCGACCTGCTGCGGCAGCGGCGTCAAACTGGTGGGTCATTTCTAATGTGGCGGTCATGCGATGTTCTGACTCCTATGAAGTTTGGTGGCCGGTGATGGAGGGGGACGGGACGATTGGCCGAGTGCTGGAACGCGGTCGGGAGGCGGCGAATTTCTCAACGGAGCCGGGAAATTCCCGACGTCCGGATTGAGAATCATCTACACTCATCCGTAAGGTCCACCAAGAGAGCAACCGGGTAAACCATGTTCGAAAGTGCATCACCTCCGCCTTCATTCAAGGCGAGGTTCCGAGGTCTTCCCTCCTTCTCCTTCCGCGGCTCCGGATTCGTCAAGCCGTTGCTCCGGATCGTGGTGCTGCTTGCCCCGTTCATTTTCCTGAGGGCCTGCTTCTTCACCTACGTACCCCCGAATGAAATCGGACTCCGGCAGGTGTCGTTCGGCCCGGGAAAGGGGCTGCAGAAATCGCTGGTCCTTCCCGGCTACCGGCGTCAAATCCGCGGCTTCGAATCGGTGCGGACGTTCCCGCGCAGCATCCAGATCGTCGAGTTCACCAACAGTAGCACCGAGAGCAGCGCCGACCACCGCACCGTTCCGGCCATCAATGTCCCGACGGTGGATGGGTATCCGGTGGGCGTGGATGTCACGGTCCAGTACCGGATCGCCGACCCCTTCCTCGTCGTCTCGCGTTTCGGTTTCGGGCGTGGCTACGAAGACAACGTCGTGATCCGCTTCACCGATCCCGCCATCAAGCAGCATCTCGGGGAACTTCGCGCCGAGGAGTTCTACCGCGATCGCCGCCTGATCAAGGTGCATGAACTACGAAACGAGATGGCGAAGCGCTTCGCCGAGAACGGCCTGATGCTGTCGGACGTGCTCATTCGTCAATACGACTACCCGGACACGTTCCAGTCATTGACGGAGCAGAAGAAGATCCAGGACCAGTCGGTCCTGACCAACCGCGCGCTGGCGAAGCAGGCCGAAGTCGACACGCGGCTCAAGCAGACATCGGCCGAGGGACAGAACGCGATCAACGTCCGGGCCGCAGAGTTTCAGGCGCAGATCACGGGCATCAACGCGGAGCGCGACCTCTACGAACGTTCGCGCAAGGCCGAAGCCGACCTTCTCGTCAAGAGCGCCGAGGCCCAGGGATCCGAGTTGATCAACCGGGCCATGGAGGGCGCGGGCTCGGACAAACTGCTCAAGCTCCGCAAGGGCCTCGCGCTGCTCAACGGCATCAAGGGTCCCATCTACATTTCCGAAGATCCGACCGACCTCGGTCGTCTTTCGAGCAACCAGAAATGACTCGCATGCGAATTCAGGCTGCTCTCGCTCTCACCGTGATCCTCGGTGCCACATCGTGCACGCCACATGCGACCGGCGCCACGGAGGTCGGCGTCCGCTTCAACAAGGTAACGCGATCGACGGAAGTTTCCGATCCCGGAGCGACGTACTTCTTCATGCCGATCCTGAACGACTGGACGACATTTGATGTCTCCACACAGAGTCTCGTGATGTCAGCCCGCGTCACGGGCGGCGATCGCAAGGAAAAGGATGACCTTCGCTTCAAGACGCGCGATGGAAACGACATCGAAACCGACGTGACGGTCCGCTGGCGTGTAGATCCGACGAAGGCGGCGCTGGTATGGCAGATCGTTGGCCCGACCACGGACGACCTGAAAGAAAAACTGGTTCGCCCGCAGGCTCGCTCCTACGTGCGCGACGTCCTGAATCGTCTCGATTCCGAGGAGTACTACAACCCTGACCTTCGCTTTGGCGCGGCGAATGACGCGACGAAGCTGCTGGCCGGGCACCTCAAGCCGTACGGCGTCATCGTCGAGCAGGTGATCCTCGGCGATTTCTCGTTCAAGCCGGATTATCAGAAACTGATCAACTCGAGAAAAGAAGCCGAGAAGAACGCGGAGAAACTGGAGTCGCAGATCCTGGCGACTCTCGAAGAGAACAAAGCCAACCTCCAGTCGAAGATTGCCGGCCTCACGGAACAGCTGACGAACGCGCAGGGTGAACTGGAACGCGCCAAGCGCGGTGCCGACGCCTACCTCGTTCGGCGGCAGCAGGAAGCACGCGCTACGCTCACCGAGAAGTCGGCGGTCGCCGAAGGACTGCGGAAGGAACGTGCGGCGCTCAACGGCAGCGCGGGGGACGCGTATGTCAGCCTGCAGCTGATCGAGGCGCTCCAGAAGAAAGAGATCCGCCAGATCCCGAAACTGCCGGCGGGGAACGTCCTCATCGATGGGAACAAGCTCCTCCAGCAGTTGGGCGTCTTTCAGTTCTACGAGCAGCAGAAGCAGAAGTCCGAACAGTAAGAAATCATGGTTCTCAACATCGCCGGACCGGAGTACGACTTCGGGAGCGTGGTTTTCGCGGTTCTTCAGGAGTGCGAGCATCGCAGGCGCGGGTTCGAACGGGACGAGCTCGAGTTCCAGCTCAAAACTGTGGCGCGGCGCAAGCTCGACGAGATCAAGGCCACGTTCGACGAATTCGGGGGCTCGGCCACGTATTGGGAGACGCTCGAAGGCGAGGTGCTCAACACCGCACTGCCCCAGTACATCAGCGACGCCGAGACCATGAATGAGCTGGAGCACAGCGGCTTCGGCGTATGGCGTCAGGGCGATATTGCCGCGCGCCTCGTATTTGCTCTCATTGGCCTCCTGATCGGCAGCGTCATCATCGCCATCCCCTTCATCCCGATTTTCGAGGCGATGTTCGCGTTCGCCCTCGCGGGTGCTGGGTTCCTCTATCCCGATATTCAGCGCTATATCGCCGAACGACGTCACGCACGCCGCCTCAACCACCTCATCGGCGAGAGCGTCGCGTATCAGCAGAACGCCCGACTCCACTACATGACACGCCAGCAGATCCACGACTCGTTCGCCATCAGCGAACCAAAGTATTTCCCCGAGGAACCCGACAGCACGACTACGACGTCGTCGTCGGGTGAGGGTGGAGTGAAAGAGTAAATCAGGGGTCAGGGGTTGCAAGGGGTCAGAGGTCAGGAACCATCACGAGGATTCACGGCCGACTCCCAGGAACTTCCCAGTATTTGCGGGGTGGCGACTTACGAACGGCTGTCGTCCTGAGCCAATGAACCGCGCTTCGCGGCGACTGGGGTAAGAACTGGTGGCGCGGCAGCGCGCCAGCGTTTCCCAAGTTCCCCCTCTCCCAGCAGGCTTCTTTGCTGGGAGAGGGTGGCCGTGAGGCCGGGTGAG
>JBKJVD010000116.1:0-4933 GCA_046590585.1 Thermoanaerobaculia bacterium
ACCTCACGCTTGCCATCCCCGACTTCGTCGTCTTCGTGGAGTCCTTCGAGCCCCGCCAGTTTCTCGGCAGCGGAGGAGTGGTCACGGTCCGCGGAACCGGCTTCACCACCTTCACCAACGTCACGATTGATGGAGTTCGCGTGGCCGACGTCGCCGTCCTGGACGCCCGCACGCTCCGATTCGCCGCACCTCCACACGCCGCAGGCCGTGTCGACGTCATCGTGACGACGCCCGGCAAAGGGTCGGTGCGAGTCCCGGACGCA
The DNA here is from genome assembly GCA_046590585.1 of Thermoanaerobaculia bacterium. Classification (GTDB taxonomy): domain Bacteria; phylum Acidobacteriota; class Thermoanaerobaculia; order Gp7-AA8; family Gp7-AA8; genus JBKJVD01. The sequence continues at coordinate 264 of JBKJVD010000116.1, forward strand.
CTCGCCTACAGCGCGCGCCGCCGGTCGGTCTAAAAACACCAGGGGTCAGGGGTCAGGAGCGTAGCGATGCAGCAGCGGCCATTTCATTTTGCGTTTCTGATCGACGACCTCGATGACGCGCGGCGCTTTTACGGCGACGTCCTCGGATGTGCCGAGGGACGCAGCGCTCCGACCTGGGTCGACTTCGATTTTTTCGGCAATCAGATTTCGCTGCACCTCACCTCCGATGTCCCGGTCTCGCGGCACACCGGCAACGTCGATGCGATCGAGGTTCCGATGCCGCATTTCGGCGCGATTCTCGAATGGGATGCGTTTCAGGCGCTTGCCACACGCGCCGAGGATGCGGGCGTCGACTTCGTGTTCAGGCCGATGATTCGTTTTGCCGGGCAGCCGTCCGAGCAGGCCACCATGTTCGTGCGCGACCCGAGCGGCAACGCGCTCGAGTTCAAGGCCTTCCGCGACGAGGCAAGCGTCTTCGCGAAATGAGCCGCGTCGCGGATGTCGTCATCGCCGGCGGCGGCGTGATCGGCGCATCGATTGCCTGGCACCTGGCGGTGCGTGGAGTGCGCGACGTCGTGGTCCTCGACCGCGGGATGCCCGGCAACGGCAGCACATCGAAGGCTACAGGCGGATTCCGCTCCCAGTTCGCGACGGCCATCAACATCCGCCTCTCCCTCATGTCGCGTGCAAAACTCCGCCACTTCGAGGAGGAAGTCGGCTGCGACTCCGGCTATCGTCCACGCGGGTATCTTTTCCTCGCAGGGACGGAGGAAGAACTGGCGATCCTCTCCGCGGCGAATCGACTGCAGCGGGAAGAAGGGGTCGCCGAGGCGCGGGTGGTTTCGCACGCCGAGGCGCGGGAGATTCAGCCGTTCGCCGATCCTGCGTCGTTCTGCGGAGGCACGTACTCGCCGACCGATGGATTCGTGCAGCCGATGGCGATTCTCCGCGGCTATCGCGACGATGCAATCCGGCGCGGAGTGACGTTCATGGACAATGCGCCGCTCCTACGCAGCAGTCGCCGCGGCTCGCGAATCGAGTCGGTCGACACGCCCGCGGGAACGTTCGCCGCTCATCGTTTCGTCAACGCCGCAGGCGCCTGGGCCGGGGTACTCGGCCGCGAGCAGTTCGGCTGCGAGGTTCCGGTCACGCCTCTGCGTCGCTGCGTCGTTCCGACCCATCCGACCGAGGTTCTGCCGGAGTCGATGCCGATGACCATCTGGGTCGGTGACGGCTTCCACCTGCGCGTGCGCGACGGCCGGGTGCTGCTGCTCTGGCCCGACCAGCCCACGACTCGCGACCCGTTCGACATGACCGTGGACGATGCCTGGATCGATCGCGTAGAGCGCTTCGCGTACCAGCGGTTGCCCGCGCTCGCGCACCTGCCGCTGGATCGTGCCGCCGCGTGGAGCGGGCTTTACGAGATGTCACCCGACCGCCACGCCATCCTGGGAGGCGCTGCTGAGATCGACAATCTCGTTCTCGCCAACGGGTCGTCCGGGCATGGCGTCATGCATGCTCCAGCAAGCGGCCAATTGATTGCGGAAGAGATCATCGACGGCCGCGCGCACTCGATCGACCTGCACGCCCTGCGTCCCACGCGCTTCGCCGAAGGCGAACCCGTCGCGGGTCCGGCGCTGCTCTAGCCCGCGTTTTCAAAGCCATTCGTCGCGAGACAGCCGAGCCCGGCCTAAGCCTCGAATGCTGCGCGCAGTTTCCGCGCTTCGCGCAGCAGTTCCAACGCCGCGGCATGGGTGTCCGCATGGGACTCGTGTACTGCGGGCGCGTGATGATCGTCGGGATCGCCCAGACCGCTGTCTTTCTGCCGCCGCACGCCTTCACGCACCAGGTCGCGGATGGCCTCCGCGTTGTCGACTCCACGGAAGAAGGCGACGTGGAGCGGCTCGGTGACTCCGTGCCCCTTGCCGTGAGGTCCCCCGCCACTCGAACCGCCAGCGGTGCGCACCTCGACGTCAGCAATCCCGAGCAGCCGTTGCAGTGGACCCTGCTTGATCGTGATGTTCTGGACGTTCGCCAGGGCGATGGTCTTCTCGCGCACCGTGGCGATTCCTTCGCGGATCCGGATGGCGCGATCAGAGAGCATGTACCAGCGCAGCTCGTAGTTGAGGCGGAGCACCGCCCAGCCGAAGACGAGCTGCGTGACGTAGACGATCCAGCTCACGACTTGCATCACCTGCAAAACGACGTTAACCGCTGCAGGCATGTGGCCCGCTGCAACGACCGAGGCCATGATGGTGAAAAAGCTCGGCATCGCGATCAGGGGCACCTGGATCAGCGCGAACTGTATGACACTGAATTTGTAGTAGTTCCGGGCTGCCCGGAAAATCTTCGGCGGTGATCCCGGCGGCGGTGCCGGTTCGTGTGGGACGCGCATGACCGAGAGGACGAGCTGGCGCCAGTTCACTTCTTCTCCCTCATGACCGCTTCGCGGATTGCACGCAACTCGCCCGCTACTTCGTGCAGGGTCGCCGCAAGATCGCCCCCAGGCGCTGCCGAAGCAGGGGACTGTACCTGCGTGACGTGCGCCTTCACGCCGCGCATCCGCGTGTAGAGGTAGTCCCGCACCATCTCGAATTCGTGCAGTCCCTCAATCGTCATCTCCGCTTCGGAGCTGCCGCTGGCGGTCTGGATCTGGACGCGCCCGAGGCCAAGCCAGCGTTCGATGAAGTTGCTGGTGAGGTGAATGTCCTGGATGCGTGCGTACGTCAGCGTGATCTGGCGTCGGAACAGAATCCCCCAGCTCATCGAGATCCCTTCCTGATCGAACTCGTACTTCAGGGTGTGATAGCGGAAATAGAGAGGGATCAGCGGGATGAAGAACAGAGGTCCGGCGGCGAGCGACCCGATGACGTAGTACTTCAGCAGCGCCGGAGCGGGGCTGGTGATGGCGAAGACGCGATGCTCGGTTTCAGGGTCCATCGTTCTCATTCCTCAGTGCTTCGGCAGACTGAGTCCTCAGCACTGGATCAAAGACTTATACTACGCGCCGCATGGCGCCCCCAGTCCTTCTCTCCTGCGAGAACGTCGCGAAGCAGTTCGGTTCCAGACCGCTCTTCGAAGGCCTCTCCTTCACCCTATTCGATGGCGATCACGTCGGCCTGGTCGGGCCGAATGGCGCCGGCAAGTCGACGCTGCTCAAGGTCATCGCCGGCGTCGAGCAGGCTGACTCGGGCACCCGCGCGCTGCGCAAGGGCGTCCGGGTCGGCTACGTACCGCAGGATCCGGTCTTCGCCCCGGGCAAGACCGTCGAGGAAGTTCTGCTCGAGGCCATCGCCGCGGACCGCGCGCTTTCCACGCGCCTCGATGAACACGAACGTCAGGCACAGGCGATCCTCGCGCTCGGCAAGACCGGCTTCAACGACTACGACCAGAAGACCGACGTCCTCTCCGGCGGCTGGCGCAAGCGGCTCGCCATCGCCATGGAACTGGTGCTCGAGCCCGACGTCCTGCTGCTCGACGAGCCGACTAACCACCTCGACGTCGAAGGAATCCTCTGGCTCGAGAATCTGCTCAAGAGCGAACCGAAAGCCTTCATCGCAGTCAGTCACGATCGTTACTTCCTCGAGAACATCGCCAAGCGGATGCTCGAGCTGAACCGCGTCTATCCCGGAGGGCTGCTGCAGGTCGACGGCGCATACAGCGCGCTGCTGGAGCGGCGCGATGAGGTGATGAAGAACGAGGCGGCCTACCAGGAGTCGCTCGCGAATCTCGTGCGCCGCGAGATCGAGTGGCTGCGACGCGGTCCGAAGGCGCGCACGACAAAATCAAAGGCACGCATCCAGAGCGCCGATCGCCTCATCTCGGAGCTCGGTGAATCGCGCTCGCGCTCGGCCGTCCACACCGCGCACATCGACTTCTCCTCGTCGGATCGAAAGACGAAGCGCCTGCTGGTTGGAGAAAATCTCACCAAGAGCTTCGGCGACCGCACGATCGTCGAGGGGCTCGACCTGCTGCTCACCCCAGGATCACGCCTCGGAATCCTCGGGCCGAATGGATCGGGAAAGACGACGCTGCTCCGGATGATCACGGGCGAACTGGCGCCGGACGAGGGCGAGATCAAGCGCGCTGAGTGGTTGCGCACGGTTTACTTCGAGCAGAATCGCGAGAGTCTCGATCCGACCCTCACGCTCCGGCGCGCCCTGGCCCCAGAGGGTGATTCGGTGATGTATCAGGACCGGACCGTTCATGTGGTGTCGTGGGCGAAGCGCTTTCTGTTTCGTTCCGAGCAGCTCGAGACCTCCGTCTCCCGTCTTTCCGGCGGAGAGAAGGCCCGGATCGTCCTGGCCCGGCTGATGCTCAAACCGGCTGACCTGCTGGTGATGGACGAGCCGACCAACGATCTCGATATCCCGACTCTCGACGTCCTCGAGGAGTCGCTGCTCGAATTTCCCGGTGCTCTCGTCCTCGTCACGCACGACCGCTATCTACTCGACCGCGTTTCGACGCAGATCCTCGCGCTCGATGGCAACGGCGCCGCGGGCTACTTCGCCGACCTGCCCCAGTGGGAGAAGGAACGAAAGAACATCGAAGCCCCTTCGCACCGACCCCTGGTCCACCCCACGACTGAAAAGACGAAGGCGAAGAAGCTGTCCTACAAAGATCAGCGCGAACTCGAGCAGATGGAGCAGGCGCTGGCCGTCGCCGAGTCC
>JBKJVD010000018.1:0-18905 GCA_046590585.1 Thermoanaerobaculia bacterium
GTTGCAAATCGCGCGACGTTGGCTCATGCCGCGTGAGATGCACGAGAGCAGTGCGCTGCGGCGCACGACGGGCGGGGACGCCCGCCAGCCCTGAGTGTCATCCGCTGAAACCTCGGATGATCAACGGCCAAGACTAAAGAACGGGATATTCATGGGTCCACCGCAACCGTGCCATCGACGTAACTCACTCGTGTACCCCTTCTCCCGTCGCAACGGGAGAAGGTGGCCGAAGGCCGGATGAGGGCGTGCACCCAGGTCGTCCAGATGAGAGAAGCAACGCGGGGCAAGCCACGTCGTATCCACGATGGCAGGAGGATCAACAGGGTTCCCTCATCCGGCCTCTGGCCACCTTCTCCCGCTGCGGCAGGAGAAGGGGAACTTGCATGATTTCCGTCGCGTCAACCGGCGTCGCTATTCCGCGAGTTTCTTGAACTCGCGCCGGCGAGAGACTGCTCGATCCTGCGCACCCCTCGTCGATCGATGAGGCGACGCGAGGGGTTGCCAGGGCGATGATCAAGTTGCTTCCTACTTCGCTTCGCCCGCGCCGGCAAAGACCGGGGTGATGTCGACCGGGATGTCCTTGAGGCGCGCCACGACCGACTCGATCTCGGCATTGGTGATGCCGTATTTTGCGAGCAGGCGTTCGGCGCGCGCGTAGTCGCCGGTGGCCTGCAGCGTGAGGAGTTCCGTGGCGAGGGTCTTGATCCCTTCCCGGAACTTCGGCACATCGACGGTGAACGTGCCGTTGCCGCTCGGCATGATCCCGCCGTGCTCGCGGATCCAGTTCCATTGCACTGCGGTACCGCGGCCGTGCGCTTCATCCAGGCCGAAGCGCATCGAACGAAACATCAGGCCGGTGTAGGTGGCGTAGAGCTGCTTCTCGTCGAACGACGTGATCAGCTTCTTGTCGATTGCATAGAGCACGTTCCACTGCCCGAGGACGTCGGCCTTGCACTCTTCGATCGAGGAGTAGGTGTTCTTGAGGAGGAAGCGGACGTCGACGCGCTCGCCATTGGGCTGCGTGACCATGCCCGGCCCGAGCCCGTGCGACAGCTCGTGGAAGAGCACGTGATTGAAGTACGCGTCGAACGAAACCTGGTTGAGGAGCGATGGGTCCAGCACGCGCAGCGCGATCGGCTTGCCGCTCATCTCGAACTTCGCATCCATCACGTTCTTCAGCAGGACTTTCTTCGAGCCCTTCTTCTCGCGGACCCATTCGTCATTCGGCAGGTTGAATGCTGCGGTCTGAACTCCGCGGCGAGCGTCGCCGGCGGTGAAGATTTCCTGCACTACGCGAATCGGCGACTCGCTGCCGCGGCTGGTGTTCTTGTACTGCTCCGGCTCGGGAAGGTTCTTCTCCATGTCGGGCAGGTGCTGCGCGTAGACGGTGAGCTTATCGCTCTCGGGCTTGTCGACGACCGTGACGAACGACTCGAACGCCGCCTTGAAGTTGAACATCTCGTCTTCGTAGACTTCGTATGGCCCGATCACGACCTCGAGCGGCCCGCTGAGGTCCATCCAGGCGAAATCACTTTCGCGATAGTTATCGGTCTGGAACGCGGTGGCGAGTTTCGTGAGGTAATCCTTGAGCGACGCGTTGTCGGTGAGCGCCGCAGCCTCGCGCAACTTCTCGCCCGCGGGCATCAGCAGGTCGCGGTAGTAGTGCGAGTAGGGAATCGCGATCAACTGGTCATCCTTGCGGCGAACGACCGTCAACAATCCCTGCAATGCATCCTTCTGGTCAGGATGAGCTGCGATGTAGCGCTCGAACTCTTCCTTCGTGATGTCGGCCGGATAGAACCCGCCCCCATGCGGCTTGGCGCCGGCAGTGCCGAACGGCTCGATGAACGGCTCATCCTTCGCGAGGCGATCCCAGCGCCCCTTGTTGGCGATGAAGTAGTCGTAGCCCGCGCGATCGAGTGGCGATGCGGCGGCCTGGCTGGCCAGGCGTGCCCGGATCGACGGATTCTGCTCGGACACCTGCAGCCAGTAGATCTCGTCGATGAACTTCGACGCCTCGATCAGTTTCGCGGCCACCTGTTTCTCGCGCGCCGTGAGCAGCGAGCGATCGTAGTCGACGATCGTTCTTGGCAGTTGCACCACGCGCTGCGCGGTGTCGGGAGCAATGGCGAATTTCGCTTCGCTCGAGGAGGATGTCGTCGCCGCGCCGGGCATCGTGGTCTGGCAGGCAGCGAAGGCACTCGAGAGCGCCAGCAGAATGACGAGTCGTTTCATGGTTTGTTCTCCTCGGCGGTGCGGTTCCAGAGTTCCTCGGGTTCCTCGGGTTCCTCGGGTTCCTCGAGCAGAAGTCTGACGGGATTCTAGTCCCGTTCCCCGTGGGGTCGGCAAACGTCGCTGAATTGAAACCGGTCGCGTACTTGCGCTCGCTTCCCACATTCAAGGAGCCACCGTCAGGGTACGCGAACACCCCGAGGAACTCCGAGGAACTCCGAGGAGCCCGAGGAACTCCGATCAAAGAGCAGGCAGCATTGCCCCGCTGCGGGCGCTCTGCTATGTTCGCCAAACGCCGACGGGCAAAGGTCGAACGATTGATCATTCAGTGCACCAGTTGCCGCTCCAAGTACCAGTACGACGAAGAGCGCTTCGAGCGGAAGCCGTCGAAGAAGATCCGGTGCGCCAAGTGCCAGCAGGTCTTCGAGATCCATAATCCCGCCTTCGCCCCGAAAGAGTCGAAGGGGACGGGGACCGACGAAACGTTCACCCGGCGCGATGACGTGCTCTCAGCAAAGGCGCAGGAGATAATCCCCGAGACCGATTCTGCGGCGCTGCCGAAAGGAGCGGCTGGACTAGAGCTTCCGGAAGGCAAACGTCTCTCCCTGGCCATCCTCGAGGGCGAAGACGCCGGGATGGTCTTCCGGATCGAGAAGCCGCGCGTGACCATCGGGCGGGCCGGGGCGGACCTGGTCATTAAGGACAGCGAGGCATCCCGCCAGCACGCGGCCGTCGAGGTGCGCGATACCGCCTGCACCGTGCTCGACCTCGGGTCGACGAACGGCACGATGGTCGACGGCACGCGGATCACCGACCCGGTCGAACTGCCTGACAAGGGCGAGTTCCAGATCGGCACCACCACGTTGATGCTCATCGTCACCGACGAGACGTGACGGGACGACCGGTGACCGAACGACCTCTCATCAGCCGGCCGGTGTCGCCTCCTCAGCGTGCCCGCACGTCGCTACCACTCGTCGCGGAGTTTGCGAATCTCTACCGCTACCGCCAGCTCATCGCCGCACTCACCGCGCGCGACCTCAAGGCGCGCTATCGCGGCTCAGCCCTCGGCTACTTCTGGTCGCTGGCCAATCCGCTGCTGCTCCTCAGTGTCTACACACTGGTCTTCACCAAGTTCTTTCCGCAGCAGTTCGTCCAGCCTTACCCGCTGTTTCTCTTCGCGGGAATCCTTCCGTGGACCTTCTTCTCGGCCGCGGTCCTCGAAGCGACGAATTCGATCACCAGCAACGCCGGGTTGATCAAGAAGGTGATGTTCCCATCCGAGGCTCTGCCGCTCGTGGTCGTGGTGTCGCACCTCGTGCACTTCATCCTGGCGATTCCGGTCCTTCTCGCTGCGCTCGTGGCGTTCACGCTCATGGGCAAGGCACACATCGGCCTTCCGCTCCTGGCGGTTCCACTGATCATGCTGGTCCAGACCTGTTTCGTGGCGGGGATCAGCCTGATGGTCTCATCGGCGGCGGTACTCTTCCGCGACCTGCGCGACATCGTGACGAACCTGATGCAGCTCGGCTTCTTCGTCACACCGATCATCTATCCGGTCGATCGCATCGCCTCGCACCCTCTGCGCGCATTGCTGCGCGCGAATCCGATGACGCCGTTCATCGTCTCGTATCAGGACATTTTCTTTCGAGGCACCCTCCCGCAGCCGGCCGATGCACTGCTGATGGTGGTCTATGCCTTCGTCTCGCTCGTCGTTGGGTTCACCGTGTTCGAGCGCCTCCGTGATTCGCTGGCGGAGGCAATCTGATGGCGGATCCCCAGACTTCCTACGCCATCGCACTGGAGCGCGTCTCGAAAAGCTACCAGCTCTGGGGCAAGCGTTCGCAGTTCGCCACGCTCAAGAGCGCGCTGCTCAAGAGGAAGATCATCCCGACCCCGGAAGCCTCGGTGCGGGCCCTGCGCGACGTCTCGTTCAAGATTCATCGCGGCGAAGCGTTCGGCATCGTCGGGCGGAACGGTTCGGGCAAGTCGACGCTGCTCAAGCTCATCTCCGGGATCCTCAAGCCGACGTACGGAAAGGTCGCGGTCACGGGCCGGATCGCGGCGCTCATCGAACTCGGCGCTGGCTTTCATCCGGAGATCACCGGGCGCGAGAACATCTACATCAACGGGATCATGCTCGGCCTGTCGCGTCGCGAGATCGAGAGCCGCTTCGACCAGATCGTGGAGTTCTCGGGAATCCGCCAGTTCATCGACCAGCCGGTCAAGACCTACTCATCCGGGATGTACGTGCGCCTCGGGTTCGCCGTCGCGGTCCATGTCGATCCCGACATCCTGCTGATCGATGAAGTCCTCTCGGTCGGAGATGAGGAGTTCTCCGCAAAGTGCACGGCGAAGATTCAGGAAATGAAGTATCGCGGCGTCACGCTCCTTTTCGTGACGCACCAGCTCGACCAGGTGCGAAACCTCTGCGACCGCGCCATCTGGCTGGAGCGCGGTGAGATTGCTGCATCGGGCGATCCGGCTCGCGTCGTCGACGCCTACCTCCAGCAGGTGGCCACTGGCGCGCGCGTCGCGGTGGGCGCCGAGGTGCAGCCAACGGTCGAGCCGGAGCCGGAGGAAGAGCCGGAGCCAGAGGAAGAGAAGCGCTCCACAGACGTGCTCGAAGAGGAGCGCTGGGGTTCGGGCGAGGTGCTTCTCAAGCGCGTTGCCCTCACCGATGCGGACGGCGATGACCTCATTGCACTCGGTCCCGCGACGCCGGTGACCATCGACATCGATGTGGAGGTGCGCGCGCCGCAGGAGGATTTCGTGTTCGGCATCGGCATCTATCACGCGGATGGAACCTGCGTGTACGGAACGAACACCGACCTGGAAGGGCTCTCCGCCGATCGCCTCGACGGCAATTCGCGCGTCCGGTTCATCATGCCGTCGCTCGACCTGGTGGCCGGGACATATCGCCTCGACGTCGCGGTGCACACGCGCAACGGCCGCGCGTTCGACTATCGGCGGGGCGCAATCCGGTTCGTTGTTGGATCGCGCGTTCACGACGTCGGGGTCTACCGCCCGGAGCACGAATGGAAGTTCGAAGGCGGCATCGCGTTCAAGGCCGCCGACGTGAACCGGAACCTGCCGGCAGACATCGCGGAAGCGATGCGCGAGACGCAGCGCCCCGGCGGCTCGAAGCCGTAGCCGTTCGCGTTTCGTGTTTCCGCATCCACCCCGCGGCAGAACGATACAATGCGCACGTTCAGGCGGAGGCCAAAGTGGAACCAATGTTTCTCGTAATGCTGGTGGTTGTCGGAATCTATCTCCTCAGCTCGATCAAGATCCTCCCCGAGTACGAGCGCGGCGTCATCTTCCGCCTGGGCCGCCTGCTGTCGGAGGCGAAGGGTCCTGGCATCTTCCTGGTGTTCGCACCCATCGACCGCATGGTGAGGATCTCCCTGCGCCAGGAAGCGTTCGAAGTCCCGCCGCAGGACATCATCACGCGGGACAACGTGACGCTCAAGGTGAACGCAGTCGTCTTCCTCAAGGTCAGCGACCCGCGGCGCGCGGTGGTGGAAGTTTCCGACTATCGCTACCAGACGTCGCAGTTCGCGCAGACCACACTGCGATCTGTCCTCGGCGAGGTGGAACTCGACGACCTGCTCGCGCATCGCGACCAGCTCAACGCCCGCATCCAGACGATCCTCGATCAACACACCGAGCCGTGGGGCGTGAAGGTCGTGAACGTCGAGGTCAAGCAGGTCGACCTTCCGGAGTCGATGCTGCGGGCAATGGCCAAGCAGGCGGAGGCAGAGCGGGAGAAACGGGCGAAGCTCATTCACGCCGAGGGAGAGTTCGCAGCATCCGAGCGGCTGGCAGCGGCAGCCAAGGTCCTGGCCACGCAACCGACCACGATGCAGCTGCGCTACCTGCAGACGCTCGCAGAGATCGGAGTGGAGAAGAACACCACAATCGTCTTCCCACTGCCGATCGAACTCTTCGCGGGCCTGGAGATGCTCAGCGCGAAGATGAAGGAAAAGGTCACGTAGGGCTCTGGACTGCGGCAACTTCAGTTGCCGCTTTTTTGACAAGTGGTCGCACCGGCGGAATCGTCAGCGCGGTTGATTTCCTCAAGACCTGGACTAGAACGCCCAGCGAATCCCGATCGTGGTGTGGACGTTGTGCGGCTGCGGGATCACGACGCGACTTCCCCCTCCGGGGATTTCGTTCTTTTCGTAGGGGGAGCGCGTCACGATGTCGTCGATCGCCCCTTCGACCGCGAAGCGGTCGGAGACTCTCCATGTGACTCTCGCGCCGCCCATCGCGCCCCATGTGTTGCGTGTTCCGTCGAATACCGGCACTCCGGTCGAGTTGTCGACATCGGCGGAGACCCGGTAAGTAGCGTGAGCCGGACCTGCGTAGACATGGAACCGGAAGTTCCCATTCCGGTTGATGTGGAAAACGAGCGGGAGTGAGATCGTGGCGACATTGATGTCGCCAGCGTTCGTCTCGGTTCCGTCGCCGTCGTCACCCTTGACCGTGAGCGGCGCGCGGGTGAAGGTTCCCTGAACTCCCAGACCCCACCGTTGTCCGAGGTTGCGCTCCACTCCGACGTTGAGTCCGGCACGCGTTCCGGCGGAGAGCGCCAGCGTGTGTTGGGCCGCTCCATCTTCGGTGGTCAGGCGAAACGTCCGTCGCGCAAAATCACCGAAAACGAACGGTCCGGTGCCGACGCTCGCGCTCCATTGCTGTGCTTCGAGCGTCAACGGGAGCAGCGCAGTGAGAACAAGTGAGAGTCGAAGGAGTCGCATCGGCAAGCGCTTTTTGCAACCCGGGAGCCAGAACGGCATCGACCAACCGTACCCGGCCATTGCGCGTCGCGAAGCCGGCCCAACCGCGCAAACCATTTCCTTTTAATTGTTTAGTTTCGAGCGGGCACCTTCATCGCTGAACCCACGCGTCCGGCCCGCCTGCAGACTGAGGTTGGCCCAGCTTTCGCAGTTCCGTTGGGCACCATGAAGAAAGTTTCCCTTCAAGGAAACCAGCTAGCGCGAATCCAGCCTGATTCCTTCGCGCCCAGTGACCGTTGCGGACCCTCCTCAATGATTTGGACCGATTTGGACGATTGATCAACCTCTTTAGAGCCCACCTTAAAAGACGCAACGGTCCAGCACTTCGAAGTACACGACGGAGCCGAAAGGCTCCGTTAGTGTTTTCCGAGGAACCCGAGGAACCCGAGGAACTCCGAGGAACCGCCCTTAAGATACGCCGATGTCTCCCAAGCTCGTCATCATCGATGGCTCCAACAACCTCTATCGCTCGTACTACGCAATCCGGAATCTGACCAACTCTTCCGGCATGGCGACGAACGCGGTCTACGGCTTCACGCAGATGCTCCGGAAACTCCTCAAGGATCACAATCCGGATTGCATTGCCGTCGCCTTCGATGAAGGGCGGTCGACCATGCGGACCGAAAAGTTCGAGGACTACAAGAAGGATCGCAAGCCGATGCCCGACGACCTGTCGGTGCAGGTCCCACTCGTTTACGAGGTCCTCGAAGCGTTTGGGATTCCGATCATCCGCGCCACCGAATGGGAGGCGGACGACTTCATCGGATCGCTTTCCTGCCAGGCGCGCGATCGCGGTTACGAGGTGGTACTGGCGACGAGCGACAAGGATTTCTACCAGCTCGTCGGGAACGGCGTTCGTCTCTACCACACCGGTCGCGACGTGATGTACGACGCAAAGGGAGTGGAAGAGGCATTCGGACTGCCTCCTGAAAAAGTCGTCGACGTGATGGCCATCTGGGGCGATGCCATCGACAACATTCCGGGAGTGCCGGGCATCGGCGAGAAGGGAGCAAAGGCGCTGATCCAGGAATTCGGCTCCCTCGATTCACTCTACGAGCGGATCACCGAGGTGAAGAAGGCTGCGCAGCGAAAGACGCTCGAGGAGAACCGCGACAAGGCCTTCCTCTCCCGCGATCTCGCGCAGATCCGCTGTGACCTCACCGTCGATGTCGACTTCGATGCCCTCCGCCTCGGCGAGCCCGATCGACCGAAGCTGCACGACATCTTCTCTCGCCTCGAGTTCGCGTCGCTCATGCAGGAGTTCATGCCGGCGGCGCCGCCGGTTCAACACGACTACCAGTTCGCCTCTTCCGCCGGGCAGCTCGAGACATTCGCGGAAGGTGCGACGACCCTGGCGATCTGGGTGGAGCCGCGTGAGGCCGCGGGGTTCGGCGAGTTGCAGGCGATCTCGATCTCAAAGTCACCCGGTGAATCGCTGGTGATCCCGATCGCAGCGAATACAGGAGGCTCGGTCGAACTCATCGACGCGCTCAAGCACCTCCTCGTGAGCGACCGTCGCTTCGTCACCTACGACGCGAAACTTCAGCTGCGACGCCTGCGATCCGCTTCGTGGCCGGAGCCGAAGCGTGTCGATGACGTCATGCTGATGTCGTATGTCATCAACCCCGGCCTTCCCAGTCACGCGCTCGGCAACATCGCGCGCGACCGACTCAAGATCGATGTCGTCACGCGCAAGGAAGTCGTGAAGAGCGCGCCTCTTTTCGCCCTCGAACAGGAGACCGGAATCGCCGCTCTCGCCCCGTTTCTCGAATACCTCGGCGACAAGTCCGACCTCACCCTCGCGCTCGACCAGTTGCTCGAACCGGAGTTGCAACGCGATCCCGCGCTCGTGGACATTTACCAGCGCGTCGAGTTGCCGCTCACTCCGATCCTGGCACGCATGGAAGAGCGCGGCATCCGTGTCGATGTCGCGATGCTCGCGGAGATGTCACACAGGATGGGGACGCAGATCGCCGAACTCGAGCGCCAGGTGTTCATCGAGGCGGGGACGGAGTTCAACCTCAATTCACCCACACAGCTTGGTCACGTGCTCTTCGAGAAACTGCAGTATCCGGTCTCGAAGAAAACGAAGACGACCAAGAGCTACTCGACCGGCGTTGAGGTCCTTCAGGAACTGGCCTCGCACGGATTTGCGGTCCCGCAGCTCATCATCCAGCATCGCGAACTGAGCAAGCTGAAGGGCACGTACGTCGACGCGTTGCCGCAACTGCTGGCCCGCGATGGCCGCGTGCATACGTCGTTCAATCAGGCGGTGGCTTCAACCGGCCGCCTCTCCTCATCCGATCCGAACCTGCAGAACATTCCCATCCGCACGGCGGCAGGACGTGAAATCCGGAAGGCGTTCATCGCTGCTCCGGGATCGGTCCTTCTCTCGGCCGATTACTCACAGGTGGAACTGCGCGTGCTCGCGCACATCACCGGCGACGAAGGGCTGATCGAGGCCTTTCAGCGCGGTGCGGACATTCACCGCGCCACGGCATCGAAGATGTTCAACATCGCCGAGGATCAGTTGACGGCCGATCAGCGCCGCGCGGCCAAGGTCATCAACTTCGGGGTGCTGTACGGCATGTCTGCGTTTCGCCTGTCGAACGAACTGGCGGTCTCCACCGGGGAAGCGAAGACATTCATCGACGCCTACTTTGCGCGCTATCCGAAAATCCAGCAGTATCTCGACCGAACACTCGAGGAAGCGCGAAACAGCGGCAAGGTGACCACGCTCTTCGGGCGCGTCCGTTACATCCCTGAGATCCACAATCGCTCCTTCACTGTGCGTGGCAACGCGGAACGGATGGCGACGAACGCGCCGATCCAGGGAACCGCCGCCGACCTGCTCAAGCTCGCGATGATCGCCCTCGATCGCCGCCTGACTGAAAGCGGGAGCGGCGCCACGATGCTGCTGACGGTTCACGACGAAATCGTCATCGAAAGCCCCGAAGCAGCCGCAGCCGAGGTGGCGGGGATCGTGAAGGAGACGATGGAAGGGATCTTCCCTCTCGCCGTCCCGCTCGCGGTCGATACGCACTGGGGCCGCAGCTGGTACGAAGCGAAGGAGTGAGGTTCGACGAGACGCGTGCTGAAGCCCAACCTTCCATCATTCGCGGTGCCCCGCACCCCCTCGCGGCCGGCGCTCGCCCTGCTACTCGTCGTTATAGTCCTGTTCGCGGGATGCAAACGGGAGCCGAAGAAGGGCGCAGCGGGCGCTCCGGTGCCGCAGATGCGCGCCACTCTCGTGACGATCCGCACTACGCTGAAACCGTCGAACAAAGTATTCAACCACGTGCTCATCATCGCTGGCGGCAAGGCGCGCAGTGGAGATGAAGTCGATGTGTGGCACCTCTACGAGCCACAGCTGGGACGCGTGACCACGATCGATGAGATCTCGAAAACGCATCGCGTGACCGCGCTCACTGCGCTCACCGCCGCGCGGAAAAAGTCCGAGGCGGCCGGTTTGACGCAGACCCTTCCCCAGGCGCGCCTCGCCGCGACCGGCCAGTCTCGCGTCCTCCTCGGCACGCAGCTGAAGCAGTGGTCGATCAGCGCCGGAACCTATCGCCGGGAACTCTGGATCGGCAACAACCCACAGATTCCTGCGCGCCTCTTCGCCACGATCTACGCCACCCGCCTCGCCGAGTCGAACACGGCCGGCGTGAACAGCCAGATCGACCGTCAACTGATCACCCTCGAAGGATTCCCGATGATCGACCACGCCGAGTTGCCGTTCGGCAAGTCGACGATGACGGTGGACCGCACCGTCATCAAGATCGAGCAGAAAGACGTCCCACGATCCTGGCTCGAAGTGCCGAAGGGAAGCCGGAACGCGCCGTGATTCTGGCTGTCGGCTGTTGGCTCTTGGCTGTTGTGAAAGGCGTTAGACAGAGAGCGCACGAGTTCCAAGGGGCGTTGGACGACCCCGTCCGACGGTCGAGGGCGTCGAGCCCTCGACTGCTCTGTCGCAAATCAGTTCTACGTAAATTTGGCACGCGGCGAACTCACGCCGTCGAGAGGATCCACAGGGCAGTCGTGCGCTCGACGCGCCCGACCGTCGGACGGGGTCGTCCAACGGCCTCTTCGTTCAACGTTCACCGCTGCCACCTAAAACCCGTAATTAAAAACGGGACCGCCTCTGCCTTTCCCAAGAGCCAAGAGCCACCGCCAACAGCCAGCCTTTCCCCAACAGCCACGAGCCGTCACCGCGTGGGTACTTCTCCTCCGACCACGCGCTTCGCCGTCTGTCCGGCGTCGAAGCGGCCGCCTTCGCGCACCAGGCCGTTGATCAATGCGACGGTCTGGAGATCGACGGTGGATGGATAGGCGCGGTCGAACTCTTCGATCGTCATCGCACGCGGGACGCGGACCGTTTCGATGCGCTTTGCTTCGACGTTGAGATAGCGCGGATTCGTTTCGCGCGTGAAGCTGCCCACGGAACGAGCGAGGGTGTCGGAGTAGCGGTTGTAATTTGCACCGGCCGTGTATCCGATCAACTGGAGGATGCGGCCGTTCTGTTCTACGAAGCCGACCACGCCTGCATAGTTGGATCCCTGCTGGGTCTGGGCGGTCTGGAAGGAGAAGAAGTTGCGCTGGAACTCCTGCCCCACCTGCACTCCCTGCTGGCTGAAGAACCGCTGGGCGGCTGCGCGTGGATCGTTGCCCTGGGCGAGCGTGAGGCCGACCATGGCGTCTTGATTCGGGCTGACTGCAACGACCGCCTGCTTCGAGTTCTGAATCTTCCAGCCCGTCGGGAACTCGAGTCGGAACCCGAGTTCAGGATGAATGAACGTTGAGCCAATCGAGTAACCCTCGCGCGGGTTCGTACCGAACATCACGCCGTCGAGGCGACGAACGTACACGTCGGCGTTGACCTTGCCGTCGTGCGCGCCGAGTTCGCTGATCTGCTTCCTGAGGCGGTCGGCGCGATTTTCCGGATCGGGATGCGTCGAAGCCCACTCCGGCACGCGGCCGCCCTGCTGCGTCTTCGACATGGCGCTGAGGACATCGAACACCGGCGGCATCTGGTCGGCATCCCAGCCGCCTTTCACCATGTAGCGGAGGCCAAGATCGTCCGCCTGCCGTTCGTCGTCGCGTCCGAATTTGAGGAACATCAGCTGCAGCCCTGCATTGGCGAGATCGCCAAACTGCGCGGCCGTGGGGCTCAGGATCATGGCGATGCCGAGGCCGAGACCGGCCAGTTGCTGCTTGCTGATCTGTTCGACGGAGTGGCGCGCACTGACGTGTCCGATCTCATGACCGAGAACCGACACGAGTTCCGCCTCGTTATTGAAGTGCGCCAGAATCCCACGCGTGACGTAGATCTTGCCACCCGGCAGCGCGAACGCATTCACCATCGGGTCGTCGACCACGTGGAACTCCCAGGGCAGGTTGGGTCGCTCTGACTGCGCGGCGATCTGCTTGCCGAGCGTGTTCACATACTCCTGCAGCTCTCGATTGTCGTAGAGGCCCATCTGCTGGGCGACTTCGCCCGAGGCCTGCTGTCCCATCTGAATTTCCTGCTGCTCGGTGACGAGAGCCAGCTGGCGCTTACCGGTCACAGGGTTGGTCGCGCAGGCGGTCAGGGAGACGGCGAGCAGAGCTGCGAACGCGTATCGACGGATCATCGGCATCCTCCAGAGGTGTCGAGGGCCGGGATGTGCAAAGGATGTGCTGACCCGCAAGACCGGTCTTTTCCCAACAGCCAACAGCCAAAAGCCAAAAGCCAACAGCTGAAGTTACAGCACGACCCGGGTGTCACCCACGCGCCGGGTCACGCCTTCGCGGTCGAACACCTCGAGCAGGGGGATGGCGACCTTGCGGGAGAGTCCGAAGAACTCCTTGAACTGCGCCACATCGAGCGTCTCGCCCTTGCGCGTGGCCATCTTCTCTTTCGCTTCTTCGACGGCGGCGCGATGGAGGTAGACCCCTTCGGCAACACGCAGCAGGATTCCCTGCCGGACCAGGAAGCTGATCACCCCTTCGATGACCTTCGGCTTCTGATGGATGGTCTTGATCAGTTGCGAAACCGGCGGCGTGAGCAGTCCCGCCTCGAGGAATCGCGTCGTGATCTGCCGGACCAGTTCCCCTTCCGCGCCGCCCAGTTCCTTCGAGCGGCCCGGAATGTCGAGGTTGTCTCCGTTGACTGCGACGATTTTCTCGCGCACCAGATCGGCGAGGAGGAAGTTTGTCAGCGCAGCATCGCTGCCGCGAGGAATCAGCTTCTGCACGAACTCGCTCTTCGGCGCCGACACGGCCATCTTGTTCGCCTTGAAGTACCCATCCAGGAAGCCGATGGCGCGACGGCGGTAGTCAGTGAGGACGTCGTGATGGATCCAGCGACCGGGCGCCACCAGCGAAAGATGCGGCAGCTCGCGTAGATCAGCGCGCAGGGAAGCGACGGTCCTCCCTGTGCGTGCCTGAATCTCCTCGATGCTGATTCCTGACGCGCCGGCGAGTTTGGCCATCATTTCGACGCGCTGGGGCAGCGTGCCGGAGCTGAGCGTCTCGAGAAGTTCGGGCCGCGTGCCACGACTCATCTTCTGCAGATGCGGGTCGACGATCACGCCGCCGCCGATCGTGATCGCCGGCGAATAGCGGCGCACGACGAAACGATCGCCCGCCACCGCCACGACTGGCGACTCGAGCCGGAGCTGCACCCAGGCAGAGTGGCCGGGCTGCAGCTCGCCCTTCGTATCGTCGACGAAGCGAATCGTGCCGAGGAGCTCGGACGCGAGATGGTGGAACCGGATGCGCGTCTGCTCCTTGAGCGGTTTTGCGCCGGCGAGCAACTCGAGCCTCGCGGTGATGATCTGGGAGGGCCGGAGTGTCTGGGGAACGACGACCTGGTTGCCGCGATGGAGAGCATCGAGATCGATGTCGGGGAGGTTCATCGACGTCCTCTCGCCGGCGCTCGCCTCGTTACGTGAGCCGCCGTGCACCTGGATGGCGCGTGCGCGACTGCGAAGGCCGGCCGGAAGCACTTCGACTTCGCTCTCCACCGGCAAGTGTCCCGACGTCGTCGTGCCGGTCACCACCGACCCGAATCCCTTCATCGTGAAGACGCGATCGATCGGCAGGCGAAAGACTCGCGTCGAGGAATCGCGGTCCTCCACTGAGGCGACCGATTCCACGATGGCCTTGCGGAGCGCGTCGAGGCCGGCGCCCGTCGTGCTGCTCACCGGCACGATCGGTTGCCCGGCGAGAAAGCTTCCATCCACCAGTTCATCGATCTCGAGCCGGACCAGTTCGAGGATGTCGGCATCGACCAGGTCGGCCTTGGTGATCGCCACCAGGCCGGTGCGGATGCCGAGGAGCCGGCAGATTGCAAAGTGCTCGCGAGTCTGCGGCTTGATCGATTCGTCGGCCGCCACGACCAGCAGCGCGCAGTCGATCCCGCCGGCCCCCGCCAGCATGTTCTTCACGAAACGTTCGTGCCCCGGAACGTCCACGAACCCGATCTGGTACTCATCTGTGATCCAGCTGGCGAATCCCAGATCGATCGTGATCCCACGCCGCTTCTCTTCGGGAAGACGATCGGTGTCAACACCGGTCAGCGCGCGAACGAGCGAGGTCTTCCCGTGATCGATGTGCCCGGCCGTACCGACGACGCGTTTTCTGAGGTCCATGTTGAATGCTGAGTCCGAATGTTGAATGCTGAGTCCGAATGTTGAATGCTGAATGCTGAATGTTGAATGACAGACCACGCGGCGGGTCGCATCGAGTGCCGCGGACTCTAACACTTGAAAGTCGGGTCATCAGACTGAGCACTTCAGCATTCAGCATTCAACATTCAGCATTCAGCATTCAACATTCGGACTCAGCATTCAGCATTCGGACTCAGGCCTACCGGTCCGGATACGTCACGCGTACCTGCGGTGGAATCTCCCCATCCATCCCGACGGCCTTCATGAGGTCGCCGGCATTCACGATGGCCTGCCCGCGAAAATGGTTGTTGGTGATGACGTACGTCGCCCTCGTCTCCGCCATCCCGCGGATGCGTTCCGCCCACGGCTCGAGTTCCTCGGCCGAGTAGAGATAGTTGTACCGCTCCCAGCTCTCTTCGTGCGTGAACCACTTCTCGTAGTTGCGGCCGTGAAGCCGCACGTAGGCGATCGGTCCGGTCATGCTGCCGGCCGGCTTGACCGAGTCGTGGAACAGCGGCTGATCGACATTCACCCACGAAACCTGATGATCTTCGAGGAAACGGAGAAACTCGGCGGTCTGAAACGTCGCATGCCGCACCTCCAGCGCCTTCGGGTACGCGGCGAACTCCGCGAAGAGTCTCGTCAGCCGCTCCCGCGACTCCGGCGATTCCTTGAAGGACCAGGGGAACTGCAGCAGGACCGCGCCGAGAACGCCCGCCTCCTGCAACGGCTCCAGATAGTCCCGGAAGGCGGCGTAGTCCGCGGCTACCGGTGCTGCCTTCTCGTGCGTAAACCCGCGGAACACCTTCGTCGTGAACGTGAAGTCGCGATTGAAGGCCACCCGCCGCACCCAGCTCCGGGCATGCGTCACCGGCGGGATCCTGTAGAACGGTGAGTTGATTTCGATGGTGTCGAAATAGCCGGCGAGATAGGCGAGCGCGTCGAAGCTCGAACCGTGCGGCGGATAGACAGTTCCCTCCCAATCCTTGTAACTCCAGCCGGCCGGACCGACGCGGATCGGGTGGGAGGTCTGAACTGGCTTCGACAGTGGCATTTACTTATTGTGAGTTGCTCGTAAGTCGTTGCTACTCTTGAAGAAACTATGCTAAAACGAGCTCCTGCGATTACAAGAACAGGACCTCATTGAACAGCCAGACTGCGTTCAGTTGGACTTCTGTATTCGCTGTCGGAAAAGGGGGTCAGAGCGTTCTGGTTGAGTAGTGAATCGCATCACGCGGGGGCGAGTCGCGGCACCCCGCACATTCTCCACAGCTGCGGCAATATATCCTGACAAGGCATCAATCTTAGGAGATCAAGCTTCATGGATTACACCGATAAGCCCCTCAATTGCGCCGACTGCGGAGATGAATTCATCTTCAGCCGGAATGAACAGGCCTTTTACGCCGAGCGCGGGTTCACCAATGAGCCGAAGCGCTGCAAGAATTGTCGCGACAAGCGGAAGACTTCACGGGATGGTGGCGGCTCAGGCAGCCGCGATCGCGCGATGGTCACCGTCACATGCGACAGTTGCGGCGTCAGCACGGAAGTGCCGTTCACTCCGGTCAGTGGGAAGCCGGTGTACTGCCGCGACTGCTACAACCAGCGCCGTTCACAGACTCGTCCGTCCTGGGCGTAAGTCGACCCCCAGGCAACAACGATCCAGGCCGGTCCAGTTGGACCGGCCTTTTTTCGGAATGCTGAATGCTGAATGCTGAATGCTGAATGCTGAAAAGTTCGTTCCGAGGCTTCACCATTCCACCATTCACCATTCCCCCATTCAGCATTCAACATTCAACATTCCCCATTCCGTACTATCATCCCCGCGCCTTGAAACGACCTCTCTCCAAGCCGTTCGACAACATCCTCGACCTGATCGGCAACACGCCGATTCTCCGCCTGCGCCGCATCACCGAACCGGGTGATGGCGAGATCTACGCGAAACTGGAGTTCCTCAATCCGGGCGGGTCGGTGAAAGACCGCATCGGCGTCGGCATGATCGAACGGGCAGTCCGCGACGGGCTGCTCGAACCAGGCGGCACGATCATCGAGCCGACCGCCGGCAACACAGGAGTCGCTCTGGCCCTTGCGGGAGTGCGGCTCGGCTACCGGGTCATCCTCTGCGTCCCGGAAAACTTCTCGAACGAGAAGAGGGAAGTGATGCGCGCTCTAGGCGGTGAGGTCGTGCTCACGCCGGGCGATGACGGAATCCGAGGTGCCATCGCAAAGGCCGAAGAGCTGTCCCGCGAGATCCCGAAGTCCTACGTGCCGCAACAGTTTCGCAACCCCTACAACAGTGAGTCGCACTACGAAACGACCGCAGCCGAAATCTTCGAGCAGATGGATGGCCGCATCGACGCGTTCGTGGCCGGTTCCGGGAGCGGCGGGACGTTCACAGGCATTGCGAAATATCTGCGCGAACGTCTCCCGTCGATTCACTGCGCGATCGTCGAACCGCAGGGATCCGTCCTCGGCGGCGGAGTGGCCGGCCCCCATGACGTCGAAGGCATCGGATCCTCGTTCATCCCGCCGGTGCTCGACATGTCCCTCGCCGACGAAGTGATCACCATCGTCGATCCCCCTGCATTCGCCATGGTGGCGCGCCTCGCATCGGAAGAAGGACTCCTCGGCGGCTCGTCCGCCGGTGCCAACGTCGCCGCAGCACTGCAGGTTGCCCGGCGGCTCGGCGAGGGTAAACGAATCGTCACGATCATCCCGGACGCTGCCGAGCGTTACATGTCGCAGGGAATCTTCTCCCGGTGGCGCAACAATTAAATTGCAGGCGTCGCGTTCGCGTCGTCCTCACGAGGACGACCCCGGACTGCTGACTCCAACTTCCGACTTGAACCACGAGGTGACCGATGGGCTTCTCGACCGATTGCATTCACGCTGGACAGGACGCAGAGCCGCACACCGGCGCCGTCACCGTCCCGATCTACCAGACCTCCACGTACGTCCAGCCGAAGCTCGGTGAGCACAAAGGCTACGAGTACGCGAGGACGCAGAACCCGACCCGCTCGGCACTCGAGGCGAACCTCGCCGCGATCGAACGTGGAAAGCACGGTCACGCATTCGCCTCCGGCATGTCGGCGATCGACGTCGTCTTCCGGATGCTCAAGGCGGGCGATCACGTCATCGCCGGCGAGAACATGTACGGCGGCTCCTACCGGCTCTTCAACCGCGTCCTCGAGAAGTTCGGATTGCAGTTCACCTACGTCGACACCTCCGATCTCGATGCGGTGAAGAACGCGTTCCGCGCCGAGACGAAGATCCTCTATCTGGAGACACCGACCAACCCGATGATGACCATCACCGACATCGCGGCCTGCGCACAGATCGCGAAGGCAAAGGGCGCTCTGGTCGTGGTCGACAACACGTTCTGTTCGCCTTACCTGCAGCGACCGATCGACCTGGGCGCCGATATCGTCGTTCACTCCACGACCAAGTTCCTCAACGGACACTCCGACTCGATCGGCGGCGCCGTGATCTCCAACTCCGACGAGATCGGCGAACAGATCGGCTTCCTGCAGAACGCAGTCGGCGCGATCCTCTCTCCCTTCGATTCGTTCCTGGTCATGCGCGGCATCAAGACGCTCGCGGTGCGGATGAAACGGCACGAAGAGAACGGGATGGCCATGGCCAATTACCTGAGCCATCACCCGAAAGTGCAGAAGGTCTACTACCCGGGACTCGCCGAACATCCGCAGCATGAACTCGCGAAGCGGCAGATGAACGGTTTCGGATCGATGATCGCATTCGAACTCGGCTCGCTCGAAAACGCACGCGGCTTTCTCAATCGCGTGCGACTCTGCGCTCTCGCGGAGTCGCTCGGCGGCGTCGAAACGCTGATCTCTCATCCCGAAACAATGACGCACGCCTCGGTTCCCATCGAAACCCGCAAGCGCCTCGGCATCACTCCCGGCCTCGTTCGCATCAGCGTCGGAATCGAGGACATCGAGGACCTCATCGGCGATCTCGAGAACGCATTCGAAGGGATCTAGCTGGGGAAGCGGCAGCGGAGGTTCAAACCGCGTCAGGCCTCGACTGAGGGCAAGAAACCCGGCGCTCCTGAAAGGCCAGCGGGCGACCCGCCCGCTGAAGACCGAGGGCGCCCGGGTCCTCGACGTCCTCTCTATTGGCGGTGAATTGACAGGACGTCGAGGGCCCGGGCGCCCTCGGTCTTCAGCGGGCGGGTCGCCCGCTGTCCTATCAGAAGCGCCGGGTTTCT
>JBKJVD010000139.1:0-5048 GCA_046590585.1 Thermoanaerobaculia bacterium
ACCACAACCGAGGAGCGCGTACTCGGCGTCGAGGATCGTGGATTCCAGTTCGGCGACGCGGTCTACGAGGTCCTCAAGTTCACGGCAAAGCGTTCCGCATTCCTGCTCGAGCACTTCGAGCGCCTGACGCAGTCGCTCGACAGCCTCGAGATTTCGCAGCCCTTCGATCTCGATGGATTCCGCGCCATCGTTGGCGGGCTGCTGGAACGCACGTCCTTCGACGAAGGAATCATCTACCTGCAGATTTCACGGGGCGAGGCAGAACGCGCCCACTTCTGGCCCGAAGGCCTGCCGCCAACGGTGGTCGCTTACACCCGCCGCTTCACGTTTCCCGGCGAGTCGAAGAAAGAGGGCGGGATTCGCGTGATCACGATTGCAGAGAATCGCTGGCGGCATTGCCACATCAAGTCAGCCAATCTCCTCGGAAACGCGTTCGGCAGGAAGCAGGCGCATCGAGCCGGCGCCGACGAAGCGCTGTTCCTCCTGGACGAGGCAATCGTCGAGGGCGCCACGTCGAACTTCTTCGGAGTCATCGAAGGAAGACTCCTCACCTCGGCGCTGAGCGATGACCTTCTTCCAGGCATCGTGCGAGGGCGCGTCGTCACGCTCGCGATGGAGAGCGGAATCGCTGTGGAACTCACGCGCGTCCAGGTCGCGGAGCTGCCCTTCCTGGATGAGGCCTTCATCACCAGCACCACGCAGGGAGTGATGCCGGTGACCATGATCGACGACAAGCCGGTCGGTACGGGGCGTCGCGGGCCGTTGACTCAGGCGCTGCAGAACGCATTCGACCTGGCGGAAGAAGCAAGCGCCCGTGGACCTCTGGCCGACGACGTTCCCGCGGGCTAGTGCTAACGAGTCAGGGCTGTGTTGATGGCGTGGTGGACATCTTCGCCGAAGGCCACGAAGATCACCCGGTCGATGGCGCGATTGCGGACAAGCTCTTCTCGAACCGTCCTGACTGCGATCGCTGCCGCTTCATCGATCGGATAGCCGTAGACGCCGCAACTGATCGCAGGGAACGCGATCGAATGAAGCCCGTGCTCCGAGACGAGACGCAGGCTCTCGCGATAGCAGGAGGCCAGTAGTTCTGCCTCGTGCGCGCGTCCGCCGCGCCACACGGGACCGACGGCGTGAATGACATGGCGGGCGGGGAGACGGTAACCGCGGGTGATCTTCGCCTGGCCGGTGCGGGCGCCCCCGAGCGTGCGGCACTCCTCGAGTAGCTCCGGACCGGCGGCGCGATGGATCGCTCCATCCACGCCGCCGCCGCCGAGGAGCGATTCGTTTGCTGCGTTGACGATCGCATCGACTTCGAGTCGGGTGATGTCACCACGCAGCAGTTCGATTCGATTAGCAGGCATGTCGGTCCTCAAACGCTCATCAGGACTGCACGAGTGTTGCCGTCATCGTGATCTCTGCATTCAGGAGTCGCGAGATCGGGCAGCCTTTTTTCGCGTTGTCGGTCGCGGTATCGAACTGCTCCTGTGTCGCCCCGGGGATGGCCGCTTCCACCGTGAGATGAACGGCCGTAATCGTGAATCCCGTCTCGGTCTTGGTCAACGTCACGTCGGCCTTCGTGCTGATGCGATCGGCCGTCAGGTTGGCTGCACCGAGCTGGCCCGACAGTGCCATCGAAAAACAGCCCGCATGCGCGGCGCCGATCAGTTCCTCGGGGTTCGTCCCGATCCCGTTCTCAAACCGTGTCGAGAACGAATATTGAGCATTCTCGAGCACTCCGCTCTCCGTGGAGATGGTGCCCTTTCCGTCCTTGATGCTGCCCTGCCACACTGCGGATGCGGATCGCTTCATGATGATCTCCTTGTACTGGCTGTTGGATGTTGGGTTTTGGCTGCGGGGAAAGCGGACGTGCAGTCTAGCGCCGTCGCGCCCTTACGAATACATCCCCGCCACCCACGCGCCATATCCGTTGAAGGGCAGGGTCTTGCGCACGTCGAGGGTGCCGAGGAGCCGCTCGCTGGCCTGGGACCAGCGCGGGTGGGGTTGAGCGGGATTGACGTTGGAATCAAACGGATACTCCAGCGGCTGCAGGTCGGACCAGAACGTTCGCGGCTGTTTGTCGGTCAGTTCGATTCTCACGATCGACTTGGCGGACTTGTAGCCGTACTTCCACGGCACGACGAGGCGGATTGGAGCGCCGTGCTGCTTCGGCAGGGCGTGACCGTAGATTCCTGTGGCCAGCATCGTCAGCTCGTGCATCGCTTCGTCGATGCGCAGCCCCTCGTAGTACGGCCAGGGATACCACGGCTGTTCCTTCACGCCAGGCTGACGGGTCGAATCGCTGAAGCTGACGAACTGGACGAAGCGCGCCTCATGTTTCGGTTCGGCGTGTGCCAGCAGTCTGGCCAGCGGAATCCCGGTCCACGGGACCGCCATCGACCACGCCTCGACGCAGCGGTGGCGATACAGTCGTTCCTCGAGCGGGAACATCGTCCCCAGTGCGCCGACATCGAACTTCATCGGCTTGGCCACGAGGCCGGTGACCTCGAGCGTCCAGGGATCGGGATTGAAGGCCGCGGTACGGTTCCAGACTTCTTTCTCGCTGTTGAACTCGTAGAAGTTGTTGTAGGTGGCCGCCACGATTTCATCGGTGAGCGGCCGGTCCAGCGTGAAGTGTCCGTTGCGGAAGGCGGGGAAAGGAGGACGTGCCTTCGGCAGGGTCAGCTTCACCTTCGCGGCGATTTCGGGTTTGACCGCGGGGACACCGCATGCAGCCACGACGAGGCCTGCGGCCGCCGCCTCGAGGAAGCGGCGTCGCGTGAGGAAAGTCGCCTCGTCGGTCGCGTCCCGTCCGGGAATCTGCCAGGCTGGTGGGATTCGAATGAGCATCGTTAATCTACGTCCGGAATGCCCGGATGGTCGTCATCGTGACAGATCTCCCGCCGCACATTTCTCAGTCCGAGATGATGTCGCCGAGGATGCCGCTCCCGATTCCGGCCAGTCCGCGTGACTCGCCTTTGTTGCCGCCCATGGCAGAGGCGATCCGGTTCGCGAGCCGGCTGAACGGCAGGGTCTGCAGGACCACGTGTCCCGGTCCGGTCAATCTCGCGTAAAACAATCCTTCACCACCGAACAGAGCATTCTTGACGCCGCCCACATACTGGATGTCGTACGTCACGGTGTCGGTCATTGACACGAGGCAACCGGTATCAACCCGCAATTGTTCGCCCGGCTGGAGGTCGAACTCCACCAGGTTCCCGCCCGCTTGAAGGAACAGCATTCCGTGGCCGGTCATCTTCTGCAGGATGAAGCCTTCACCACCAAACAGGCCCGCGCCGAACTTCTTGGTGAAGGCGATCGAAAGGTCGACATTGCCGATCCCGCAGAGAAAGGCGTTCCGTTCCGCCAGAATCGTGTTGCCGTTGAGTTCGACCGGAAAGATTTTTCCTGGAATCGGATTGGCCAGCGCGAGCTGACCGGTGGCGGTGCTGCATCGGAAGGTGCTCATGAAGAGCGACTCTCCGGCCAGGAACTTACGCATCAGTCCCTTCATCAACCCGCCCTGCATCTTTGCCTCGAGCTCGATGCCTGCACCCATGTAGAGCATCGCTCCCGCTTCAGCGAACACTTCCTCGCCCTGCCTGAGCGTGATCTGCAGCGCCTGCATCACATCACCGATGATCTTGTAGTCCATGGTTCCTCCGCCGCGAATGATGACACGGGGGTGAGTTCCTCGAGTTCCTCGGCGTTCCTCGGGTTCGAGCTGGCGCTCGGTCGCGGATATGATCGGGTTGGATGAAGAAAGTTGCTTCTCGCCGGGGTTCGCTGCTCGAGGTGCTCTCGGAGTTGTACCCGGATTCGTCGCGCACGACGCTGCGGCAGATGCTGCAGCAGGAGCGGGTGCGAGTGGATGGGGTGATCCAGCGCGATGCGCGAACCGTCGTCGAGCGGGGAGAGACGATCGAGGTCGGTGGACGGTCGGCGAAGCCGGCGCTGCCTGAGGGGCTGGCGATTCTCCACGAAGACAGCGATGTGATCGTGGTGCTCAAGTCGAATGGACTGCTGACCGTCGCGACGGAGCGTGAGAAAGAAACGACCGCCCAGGCGTACCTGAACGACTACCTCAAGACGAAGGGCGAGGGTCGGATTCACGTCGTTCACCGGCTCGATCGGGAGACTTCCGGAGTCCTGGTGTTTGCGAAGACTTTCGAGGCGCGCGAAGGTCTCAAGGAGCAGTTTGCCGCGCACTCCACCGACCGGATCTACATCGCCGTGATCGAGGGAGCGCTCGAACCGGATGCTGGGACGTTTCGCTCGCATCTGATCGAGCGCCGCGACCTGCTGATGGTCAGCGTCCCGGCCGAACGGGCCGACTCGAAGCACGCAGTGACGCACTACCGGACGCTGGCGTCGAAGGGCGAGTTCTCCATGCTCGAAGTGCGACTCGAGACCGGCCGCAAGAACCAGATCCGCACGCACCTCTCCGAGGCGGGACATGCAATCGTGGGGGACCGGCTGTATGGATCGGAGGTCAACCCGATCGGAAGGCTGGGACTTCATGCAAAACTCCTCGGGTTCACGCATCCTTCGACCGGTGCGCGCCTGAGTTATACCGTCCCGATCCCGAAATCATTTAGAGGCCTGTTCGGAATGCCACCAGACGAGGCTTGATTGGTGCGCGATAGAGAGAGCGCGCTAATTCGATCCACCAACGGTTGTCATCCTGAGCCGGCGCAGAGTGTTCTCGCATGCTTCACCGCGAGAAAACTCGGAGCGCGGTCGAAGGATCTGGGCGGTGGGAACATGATCTGCTCGCGAACGATCTTCCCCCATCCAGATCCTTCGACCGCGCTGCATAACTTCTCGCGATGAAGCTGCGAGTGCGCACTCCGCCGGCTTCTAAGAAACTCCCAGTATTTATGCGGGTTCACGGACCATAGGCTCTCACCCTCCGAGGGCACACCGATCTTCCTTCTCCCGCGGGGAGAAGGGAAACAGCTTGCACGCGGCTGCTTCGAAACGACCGGCATTGTGCATGAACGCCGCGACTTCGCAACTTCTCTTCAAATGTGAATGCCCGGCGGGAC
>JBKJVD010000027.1:0-12508 GCA_046590585.1 Thermoanaerobaculia bacterium
GTGCTCCTCGCGTCTGCCACGAATCGGGTAGACGTGAGGAGAACAAGCCGCAACGTGACGTGAAGCGCCGCCGCAAGGCTCGCCAACGCACGCCGGCCGCACTCGCATGCTGAACACACTCTGGCTCATACCGCTCGCCCCGTTTGCCGGGTTCCTGGTGAATGGACTTTTCGGCAAGAAGGCCGGCAAGGGCTTCGTCACAGCCGTCGCGCTGCTGTCGACTCTCACCGCAGCCATCCTCGGGACGATTGCCGTCTCCGAGTACACCCAGCTGTATCACCACGGCGAGCGTCACCTGAACCTGGTCTACAACTGGTTCAGCTCCGGAAACGTCGGAGTGGATGTCGCCTTCCAGCTCGATCCCCTCTCGATCGTGATGCTGATGGTGGTGACCTGGGTCGGCTTCCTGATCCACGTCTACTCGGTCGGGTACATGCATCACGAGGAAGGGTACTGGCGCTACTTCGCCTACCTGAACCTCTTCCTCTCGGCGATGCTCATCCTGATCCTCGGGAGCAGCTACGCGTTCATGTTCGTTGGCTGGGAAGGGGTCGGGCTCTGTTCGTACCTGCTGATCGGCTTCTATTACGACAAGGATTACGCAGCCGCCGCGGGTAAGAAGGCCTTCGTCGTCAACCGCATCGGAGACTTCGGTTTCCTGATCGCGATGTTCCTCATGTTCGCGTACCTCGGCAGCGTTGATTTTGCGAAGGTGACTCAGGTCGCGGCCGCGGGTGGAGTCGAGCCGTGGATTCTCACGGCAATCTGCCTGCTGATGTTCGTCGGCGCCGCCGGCAAGTCGGCCCAGATTCCTCTCTACGTCTGGCTGCCTGACGCCATGGCCGGCCCCACCCCGGTATCGGCACTCATCCACGCCGCCACGATGGTCACGGCCGGCGTCTACATGATCGTCCGCTCGAACGTCCTGTTCCGGCTGGCACCGACCGCGATGCTGGTCGTCGCCATCGTGGGCGGACTGACCGCCCTGTTCGCCGCGACGATCGGATTGCGCCAGTTCGACATCAAGAAGGTCCTCGCCTACTCCACGGTCTCCCAACTCGGCTTCATGTTCATGGCGGTCGGCGTCGGAGCCTTCACGGCTGGCATCTTTCACCTGATCACGCATGCCTTTTTCAAAGCCTGCCTCTTCCTCGGGTCCGGCTCGGTCATCCACGCCATGAGCGGCGAGCAGGACATCCGCAACATGGGAGGGCTGAAGGAAAAGATCCCGCAGACGTTCCGGACCTTCCAGCTCGCCACCTACGCGATCGCTGGTCTCCCGTTCGCTGCCGGTTTCTTCTCGAAGGACGAGATTCTGTCGTCCGCATTCGCCACTCCCTACTTTCCGATCGCCGGAAAAGTGGTCTGGGCACTCGGCACCCTCGCCGCGTTCTGCACCGCGTTCTACATGTACCGGCTCTACTACCTGACGTTCTACGGCAAGTTCCGCGGCACTCACGATCAGGAGCATCACCTGCACGAATCACCGGCGTGGATGACCGTGCCTCTCTGGATCCTGGGCGCGCTCTCGATCGTCGGCGGGTTGCTCAACATTCCCCACGTGATCCACGTCCCGGGAGCCGGGTTCCTCGCCCACTGGCTGCATCCGATCTATCCGGAACTGGCGGGAACGCACGGGGTGCTCGAGATCGCGCCATCGACGGAGTTCATCGTGGCCGCAGTCTCGACCGTCATCGCGATTGCCGGCTGGGCAATCGCCAGGTCGCTGTACAAGGTTCCGCAACTTGCCAGCGACGTGGCCTTCGAACAGCGTGCTCCCGGCCTGGCCCGCGCACTCGAGAACAAGTGGTACGTCGATGAGTTCTACGCCGCCACGGTCGTCGGCCCGCTGCACAAACTGTCACTCTTCCTGTGGAAGATCATCGACGCGATCATCGACGGCACGGCTGCGATGATCGGCTTCGTGGTCCGCGCGTGCGGCGACCTGCTCCGGTTCTTCCAGACCGGCAACGTTCGCAACTACGCGCTGATGTTCTTCCTGGGCGTCGTCGCATTTCTCTGGATGTTTGTCTAAGGGCACCGTATGCCGATTCTTTCACTCGTACTCTGGCTGCCTCTGTTCGCTGCGATCCCGCTGGCGTTCTTTCCGCGACGCGCGGAGAACGCGATCAAGGCCTGGGGCTTCTTCTTCTCCCTGGCCACGTTCGTCATCTCCCTGGGCATCGCCGTCGGCTTCCGCGAGGGCTACGCAGGATTCCAGTTCGTCGAATCGCTGGCGTGGATTCCCGAGTGGGGAATCCGCTACGCCATCGGCGTCGATGGCATCTCGCTCTGGCTGGTACTGCTGACGACCCTGCTCACGCCGGTGGTGCTGCTCGCGTCGTGGAACTCGATCCACAAGCATCCCAAGGAATACGTCATCGCCATGCTGGTGCTCACCACCGCGATGATCGGCACGTTCCTGTCGACCGACCTGCTGCTCTTCTACATTTTCTTCGAGCTCGGCCTCCTGCCGATGTACCTGATCATCGGCGTGTGGGGCGGCAAGAACCGCATCTACGCCGCGGTGAAGTTCTTTCTCTTCACGATTGCCGGCTCGCTCCTGATGCTGCTCGGGATCATTTACCTCGTCTACCAGAACTTCCAGCAGACCGGGATCATGACGTTCCAGATCGCGCAGCTTTACGGGACCAGCCTCACCCCGTACGCCGAAACGCTGCTGTTCATCGCCTTCGCGCTGGCGTTCGGAATCAAGGTTCCGATCTTCCCGATGCACACGTGGCTGCCCGACGCGCACGTCGAAGCTCCGACGGGCGGGTCGATCATCCTGGCCGGCGTGATGCTGAAGATGGGAACCTACGGCTTCCTCCGTCTCGTGCTGCCGCTCTTTCCCGCTGCATCGATCCGTTATGCGCCGGTCTTGATCGTGCTTTCCGTGATCGGCATCGTCTACGGGGCCCTCGTGGCATGGGTCCAGCCGGACATGAAGAAGCTGGTCGCCTACTCGTCGGTCTCCCACCTCGGCTTCTGCGTGCTGGGCATCTTCGCCATGAACCAGACGGCCATCGAAGGCTCCATCCTGCAGATGGTCAGTCACGGCCTCTCCACCGGCGCGCTCTTCCTCCTGGTCGGCGTGGTCTACGAGCGGCGTCACACGCGCCTCCTGGCGGATTACGGCGGCATCGCCCGCATCATGCCGGTCTTCACGACGCTCTTCATCATCTCCATGCTCTCGTCGGTCGGCCTCCCCGGCCTGAACGGATTCATCGGTGAGTTCCTGATTCTGACGGGCACGTTTCAGGCGGTGCCGGTCGCCGCCGTGATCGCTGCCACTGGCGTCATCCTCGCGGCGATCTACCTGCTCTGGCTCGTGCAGCGCGTCTTCTTCGGGCCGGTCACCAACCCCGAGAACGAGAGCATTCCCGAGATTGCCTGGAACGAGATCGCTGCCGTCGCCCCGCTGATCATTCTCATGGTCTGGATCGGGGTCCATCCCAACACGTTCCTCAGGAAGATGACGCCATCGGTCCAGCAGCTCATCACCCAGGTCCGGCCTGACGACGGACAGCGCGTCATGGTGGCGGCAACCCGAACCACCGAAGCTGAATCAACGAAGCACGCTGGAGGCGCACGATGATTCACCCGGTGCTCGAGCCAGGCTGGGTCTCCGCGATCCTGCCGGAAATCATTCTCTGCGTCGGCGGCATGATCCTCATGTTATGCGGCGCATTCATGCCGAAGGGCGGCCGTGGCATTCTCGCGCCGCTCGCGCTGGCCACTCTGCTGATCGCATCGTGGTCGCAGCGGTTTGTCCCGGTCGGGACGTTCTTCGGTGGCACGTACGAAGTCAGCGACATTACCCGCCTCTTCGATCTCACTTTCATGCTCGCCACGATCCTTGCGACGCTCTTCGCCCGCGAATACCTGCAGCGTGAGGGGATCGAAACCGGCGAGTTCTACGCGATGCTGCTGTGGGGCACGTTCGGGATGATGATGATGGCCAAGGGGCTCGATCTGCTGATCGTGGTGCTCGGGCTGGAGATCCTCTCGGTCTGCATCTTCGTCCTCCTCGGCGCCCACCGTCGCATCGCCGTCTCGAACGAAGCAAGTCTCAAGTACTTCCTCATGGGAGCGTTCGCCACCGGGTTCATCCTGTATGGCATCGCGCTCTTCTACGGCGTGACCCGCTCGACGAACGTGCACGATCTCGCCGTCTACTTCGCCCACTCCGATGGGAAGAATCCGCTCCTGACGGTCGCCTTCGTCCTGCTGATGGCAGGATTCGGATTCAAGCTCGCGCTCGCCCCGTTTCACGCCTGGGCTCCGGATGTCTACCAGGGCGGCCCCACCCCGGTGGCGGGCTGGCTGTCGGTCGCTCCGAAGGCTGCGACGTTGATTGCGCTGGTGCGCATCTTCGACGCCATGGGTCCGGTGCTGTCGAAAGTTCCGTGGATGGACATGCTGGCCGTGCTCGCGGTGATGTCGATGATCGTCGGCAACCTCGTGGCCATCGTGCAGCGCGACCTCAAGCGGATGCTCGCCTACTCCGGCATCGCGCACGTCGGCTACATGTCGATCGCCATGCTCACACTCGGTCGCGACTCGATCGCCGCCGTCGGGATCTACGGCATCACGTATGCCCTGATGAACATCGGCGCGTTCGGCGTGGTCTCGATGCTCATGAAGAACCAGAACGATCCGCAGACGCTCGATGACGTCGCAGGGCTCGGATTCCGCCGCCCTCTTCTCGGGATGGCGCTTGCACTCTGCATGTTCTCGCTATCGGGACTGCCGCCCACGGCCGGCTTCATCTCCAAGTTCTACATCTTCAAGAGCGCCATCCAGGCCGGTCACGTCACGATCGCCATCATCGGCATCATCACCAGCATCTTTTCCGTCTACTACTATCTCCGCGTCGTCTATTACCTCTACATGAAGGAATCGACCGAAGCGGAAACCATGGCCACGCCGGGCGTGTTCGGATTGGGAGCCATCGCCATCTCCATGCTCGGGATCGTGGCCATCGGCATTTACCCGCGACCGCTGTTCGAACTGGCCGGAGCTGCCGCCGACGCTTTCCTCCGGTAAAAAGACCAACCCATGTGTGCCCGATCTGCAGACCGGGAGCCGATCTCCCAACTCACCACGAGCCGGCTGTCGGTTTACCTTCGCTGCCTGACCTTCCTCGACTCGCTCGGGGAAACCACAATCTCCTCGCACGAGATGGCGGAGCGCTTTCATCTCAACTCCGCGCAGATCCGCAAGGACCTGGCCTGCTTTGGTGAGTTCGGCACGCGGGGGGTCGGCTACGACGTCGCTCAGTTACGCGCAAATCTCGTCCAGGCCCTCGGCCTCGACCGTACGCGCAACGCCGTCATCATCGGCGCCGGCAACCTCGGCATGGCCCTCGCCGATTACGCAGGATTCAACAATCGGGGCTTCAGCATCGTCGCGCTGCTCGATGTCGACGGAACCCGGGTCGGAATGCAGTCGCGAACCGGCATTCCAGTCGATCACTATGATGACTTGAGCGAGATCGTGAAGCGCGGATCGGTCGAGATCGGGATCATCGCCGTACCCGCCGAGGCTGCGCAGACCGTTGTCGATGGTCTCGCCGCTGCCGGGGTATCCGCGATCCTCAACTTCGCTCCCGTTCAGCTTCGCCTCCAGCCAGGAGTGAAAGTGCGTACCGTCGACCTGCGAATCAATCTCGAGTCGCTGTCGTTTCACCTCAAAAACGTCGAGGACGGCACCGTCACCGGCAGCGAACTCGAACCAGAATAAGGGTCGGGGAATCCCCACGCACCATTCTGCATTCACCATTCACCATTCACCATTTTCTTCACCGAGCGAGCCCGAATTGAAAAAAGCATTCCTGATCCTGACCGCGACCGCACTGCTGTTTCCCCTCACCTCATGCAAAAAGAAGGAAGCGGTCGAAGAGAAGACCACCACCGCGCCTGCCGTGACGTTCACCGTCTACCCCGGGTCACGCTACCTCCCCGAACTGACGGAACTGTTCAAGAAAGGGGGCGCCATCAGCCAGCCGGGCCGTCCCGTAACGCCGCAGGTGCTCTATGACACGGAAGCGCCGCTCGAAACAGTCGCCGAGTTCTATGCAAAGAACAATGGACTGCAGAAGGTGTGGCCTGACTCCACCGGCGACTTCAACACGGTCTCGCCGCCCGCCTACTACCGCACCGGCGACCAGGCCACCGACCTCAAGGCCATCCAGCCGCTGCTCGAGAAACTCAACGTCAAGGTCGACGCTTCGAAAGCGGTCGGCGACTACAAGGGCGCGCAGATCGGCGGCAACGGACATCCCCGCGTCACGCTCACCCGCCCCTACTTCGATCTCCTCCAGCAGAAAGTCATCGATCGGACGCTGGTGATCATGGCGCAGGAGTAGTTCTTCGAAGGGTGCTGAGGACTGGTCGCGAGATCGAGTCTTGTGCTGAAGTGCGGAAGTACCGATCCCGTATGTCGCGTTCTGAGCGCCGTTCCTGACGCTGAAGGCGTCGCAGAAGGTAGCCCGGGGTCGCCGACGAGGCGACCTCGGGTTAGTCGCAGTTGGATGAGCCGACGACGCTGAAGGCGTCGCAGACCGTTCTCATTGAGATGCGACGGAGGGCGCTCCGCGACGCCTCCAGCGTCGACCACGACTTCAATCGTCCGTTGACCAGGGGTCCCTCTTCGAGGTGACCACTAGCTACCTTCTGGCGACGCCTCCGGCGTCAGTCCAACGCTTCAGCCTTCAGCACATCAGCTCTCGAGCACCCACAACTAGAAGTTGAATGCTCCCGCCGGCACGGCCGATGAAACGCTGACATCGTCGAGGCGGATCATCGACTCCTTGCCTCGCATCTGTCGTTTCGTGGAGATCAGCACTCCGCCGAAGCGGCGGTAGTCGCGGAACTCCACGACCGCTGGCGCCTCATCCGGCTTCGAGCCTTCCAGCAGCATGTGCCATTGTTCGACGAGGCCGGTATTCCGGTTCACCCACATCCAGTAGACATCGCCCGGCGTGAGCCCCACGTTTTCAAACGAGAGCTTCACGACATCGAAGACATTCCCGCATGCGTCGGTTTTCTCACCCGCGTACTCACGCTTCACGCCCGGATCCATCGACTTGAGCGGCATGAGCAGCCAGTAGGTGTCGTTGACGAAACGTCGATAGCCGCGTGTCAGCATTTCCGTCGGATCGGCGACCGGCTGTCCGTTCGTCCACGCCTTGCCCTGCCTGGTGTTCACGTTCATGACGATGTCGAACGTGTCGCCTTTCTGGTCCTTGCCGCTGACCCGGTAGTCGCCCGTGAAACGGTCGTACTTCTGCGGGAAGGCAACGGCGACCTTGCCGTCCCGGACGACGGCGAACGTGAATGCGAAAAAGCGGGCATTTTGCCATTCCGGACCAGCCAGCACGTCAATTGCACGACGGGCTATGTCGTCGCCGCCCGGCGTTGCCTGCTGGGCCATCGCGGAATGAGCAGAGATCAGAAAAGCAAGAACAGCGACCAGAAGGCGACTCATCGTTAGCACCTCGTCCCTTTTCGTTTACGCGCTAGAGTATCTCCCAACGGAACCCCTGAATGTTTGATGAACGAATTGTGATCACCGGTGTAGGCGCCGTCAGCCCGAATGGCGTCGGACGCGAGGCGTACTTCACCGCCCTCAAGCAGGGGAAGAGCGGCGTTCGCACCATCACGCGCTTCGACCCGTCGCGCATCGCAGCGCGCGTGGCTGGCGAAGTTGATTTCGACGAATCGGCATGGATGGAAGCGCGTGACCTGAAGAACGTGGCCCGTGTGGTGCCGATGGTGCTGGCCGCCACGGACGAGGCCCTGCGCGATGCGCACCTCGATCCCCGAACCCTCGACATCGAACAGAAACGAGCCATCGGAGTGATGCTGGGTTCCGGCGGTGGCGCGGTCGAGTTCAGCGAAAGGATGTACGAACTCTGGTACGCAGGCCACGCCCGTCAAGCTTCCGTCTACTCGATTCCTTCCGGCACCATCGGCACCGTAGCCTCGGAAATCTCGATGGCCCATGATCTTCATGGCTTCTCACACCTGATTTCAACCGGCTGCACCTCCTCCACCGATGCTCTCGGCTACGCCTACCGCAACCTCAAGCTCGGGGTCATCGACACAGTGGTAACCGGTGGCGCCGACGCCACGATCACCGAAGGGGTCATGACCGGATTCGGCATCATGCGGATCGTGGCCACCGGGTTCAACGACCGCCCCGAGGCTGCGTCGCGTCCGTTTTCAGGCGACCGCTCGGGGTTCGTGCTCGGCGAGGGGGCCTGGATGTTCGTCATGGAGCGCGAGAGCGCGGCAAGGGCGCGCGGCGCCACGATTTACGCTGAGGTCGCCGGTTATGGATCGACGTGCGACGCTTACCATCGCGTGCGTATTGACGAATCGGGAGAAGAACCGGCACGCGCCATGACCCTGGCGATGAAGGAAGCGAAGGTCGATCCGGCCACGGTCGATTACATCAACTATCACGGCACGGCCACTGAGCTGAACGACCGGATCGAGACGCGGGCGGTGAAGCTGGCGTTCGGCAGCCACGCCATGAAAATGCCGGGATCGGCGACGAAGTCGATGATCGGCCATCCACAGGGTGCCTGCGGCGCTGCTGGTGTGGCGGCCACGCTGATGGCCATGCGCGACAGCATCCTGCCGCCGACCATCAACCTCGACGTTCCCGACCCGGAATGCGATCTCGACTACGTGGCAAACGTCGCCCGGCCGGGCCGCGTCGACGTCGCCGTCTGCAACACCATCGCGTTCGGGTCGAAGAACTCCGCGCTGGTACTGCGGAAGGTGGAGTGATTCGGCTGTTGGCTGTTGGGAAAGGCAAAATCTGAATGGAACTTTTGACGCCGGGTCGTGATGATCAGGAAGAGTTGCTCGATGAGCATGACGCCCCGCGTGCGGATGCCGATCGCTCCCTCATCGACTTGCAACGCATCAATCGCTGGTTAGGCGGGGTTCCGATTTACAGGCGGATGCTGAAGCGCCTGACTCGTGGGCACACCGGAACTGTGGCCGTTCTCGATCTGGGAACGGGCACGAGCGACCTGCTTGCGGCGCTGCCTCGTCACCGGGGGATGCGGATCGGCCTCGACTTCAAGCTCGATCACCTCACCTTCAGCCGCGGCGACGCCGTGCTTCGCGTGGCCGGCGACGCCAACCGCCTCCCCTTCCTCTCATCAAGCGTCGACGTGATCACCTCGGCTCATTTTTTCCATCACTTCTCTCCGGCTGAGAACACGGCCATGCTCGATGAGGCGTTGCGAGTGGCCCGGATCGGCGTGGCCGTCAACGACACGCGCCGCAACTACCTGCCGCTCCTCTTCGTCCGCCTGCTCGGTGCCCTGCGGCTGGTGGGACGCATCACGCGCTTCGACGCGCCCGCTTCCGTCCTGCGCGGGTACACACTCGATGAGGCTTACGACGTCGCGATGGCGACCGGCGCGCGCGAAGCAACCGTGGTTCGCTTCTTTCCGTTTCGATTCGGCATCCTGCTGCGGAAGTGAGCGAAATGGACGCGGACGTCGCGATCATCGGCGGAGGGCTCGCAGGCGCGACGCTGGCGGCGCTCCTTGCCCGGCGTGGCGTCGGAGTCGTCGTCATCGAGCGTGATGAATTTCCTCGCGACAAGGTCTGCGGCGAATTTCTCTCGTATGACTCGCTGCCCATCCTCGACCGGATGTCGCTGCTCTCGCGCATCGATGATGCGGGAGCTTCGCAGTTGCAGCGATGCCGCGTGATCGGAGAGCGGCGGACGCTCGAGTTCACCTTCCCTGCTCCGGCACGCGGCATCTCGCGTCGCGTTCTCGACGAGTTGCTCTTCCGCGCGGCCGGAACTTCCGGAGCGAGACTGATCGAGGGAGCCGCGGTGACCGCGATTCGTCAATCGTCGGTGGAATTCACGCGCGCTCAGCTGCCTGGTTCAATTTCAGCGCGCGTCCTCGTGGGTGCGTGGGGTCGCTGGGGTCGATTCGATACCGAGTTCGGACGTTCTTTCGTGCGCGAGCGATCGCATCGTCATTTCGGGTTCAAGCGCCACTACCGCCGTATCGCGGGCAGCGCCTCGGATTCCACCGATCTTCTGTCATTCGATCGCGGCTACCTCGGCGTGAATGACATCGAAGGGGACGAAACCAACATCTGCGGCCTCGTGCATGGTGACCGGCTGCGCGGGCA
Organism: Thermoanaerobaculia bacterium; assembly: GCA_046590585.1. Classification (GTDB taxonomy): domain Bacteria; phylum Acidobacteriota; class Thermoanaerobaculia; order Gp7-AA8; family Gp7-AA8; genus JBKJVD01. The sequence goes on from JBKJVD010000027.1 coordinate 10,179, forward strand.
TCGCGGGCGATGGGACGCGTTCATGGAGCGCGTCGCCAGTGAAGCGCCTCCGATCCGCAGGATGCTCGACCAGTACGTGCCCGTCCAGAAAGAGTTCCTCTCCTCCGAACCGGTCGTCTTCCGCCCGAAGTCGGCGGTCGAACGCGGCATGTTTCTCGTTGGCGACGCCTCCGGAGTCATCGACCCGCTCACAGGAAACGGGATGTCGATGGCGATCCAGTCGGCCCTGGTCGCCGCACCGTTCATCCTCGCCGCGCTCGATGATCGTGCATCCGCCGAGGAAGGCTACAGGCGCGCGCACGAATCGTTCTTTCAGCCCCGCCTGAAGTGGAGCCGCATGGTCGCGCCGCTGCTTTCGTCGCCGCGCCTGCTGGCGTCGGCTCTTGCCCTTGGCCCGCCGGCAGTTGGGCGGTTGTTTCTGCGGAAAACCCGGGCTGACGCTGGCGTCGTCAGATCTCTGTGCGAAGCCTGGTTCGCCTAGGTGCCAGGTAGAAGGCGTGAGCCCCTCATTCAGCATTCAGCATTCAACATTCAAGATTCCCGTGTCGGCCCGGGTTTACACTGATTCCCGATGCCTCCGTTGCCGCAAGGGGAGTTTCTGCTTCCCATCTTCCCGCTGCCGAATGTCGTGTTCTTTCCGCAGACGCGCCTGCCACTGCACATCTTTGAGCCGCGATACAGGCAGATGGTGCGGGACGCGATGGAAGGCGAGGAGAGGATCGGGATCGTCCTTCCCCGTCCAGGCTGGGAACCGGGGTACTTCGCAACACCACCCGTCTGCAGTTTCGGCACTCTCGGGACCATCGAACATGCCCTGCCGCTGGATGACGGTCGCTTCAACATCCTGCTCCGTGGCGACGTCCGCTTCGAAATCCTCGAGGAGGTCTCGACGCTCCCCTATCGCACGGCGCGCGTCGTGGCTCGCCCTGAGGTCGTAGGCGACCCGCAGGAAGCGCTGCTCCATCGGGAATGGCTGGCCGATCTGGCAAGGCAGTACCTCACGTTCCTCCCGGGCCAGATCGCCGTGCCGGAGATTGCCACCGCCGGTCTCGAGCCGCTCACCAACGCACTGATCATGTCGCTGAACCTCAACGCGGAGGAGAAGCAGTCATTGCTCGAGGCCGAGCAGTTGTTCGAGCGAGCGGAACGAATCGGCGCGCAGCTCGAAGCGAGAATTGAAAGCCTGCAGTTCCTTGGACCGTTCCGGCGGGATGGAAATCCCGGAATGAACTAGGGAAAGGGCTAGTCAGAACGCCATCCATGGGCAGTTGGGCGACCCGCCCGACTATCGTTCGCGTCGAGCGAACGACGCCCTTTCGCAAGACATGGCCCTGCAGAGTTCCCGCGGTGCTACGCCAGTCTCATGATTTGCGATGGGGCAGTCGAGGCTCGACGCTTTCTACTTCTTCGCGACGGTGAACGGGATCTGGCAGGCGATGTTGCCTCCCCAGTAGCCGACCGCCGTGTACGTACCCGCCTGTAATTTCCCTTTGGCCTCGAACGTCACCGTTTTCGCGCCGTTCATTTCCCGCTGTTCCGTGCTGATGACCTTTCCGGCCTTGCTCTTCCAGTCGACGTGGGTCTGAAGCTTCGGGGGTGACTCACGCAACCACATGGTCAGCCGGACCGTCTCGCCAGTCTTGAACGAAGTCCGTTCGTTCTGCACGGTGCCGTCGGACGCCTTGTCTGAGCCAAGGATGGCGCGATCGAGGAAGATCTGATCGGGGCGAAGCGTCTGGTTGATCTTCGCATCCGCCATGTCCTTTGGCGCAGTCGATGTTGCCACCGTCGCGGTCGCGGGCGGCTGCGGTTCTTCACGCTTGCACGCCGGAAACATCGCGATTGCGGAAAGGAGAACGATCCCGAATTTCTTCATCACACTCCCTCGATTCGCCCTCAGTTTACAGCGATTGCACGAAGCGCCGAAGCCTAAGGAGTCAGGTTCTCGCTTCTTTTCCCACGTCATGCTGAGCCGGCGTAGCGCGGCGAAGCAACTCAAACTACGGCGCTGTTCATGTACGACGCCCGCTCCGCCGTTGTTCGATTCTCGTATCTTGAGTTCCTTCGTCGCGCTACGCTGCGGCAGCGCTCCGCGCGGCTACAGCTCCGCCGACTCAGGATGACGTCGAACGAGCGCGCTCCAACCGCTCACCTGTCATCCTCGCTTCAACGGTTCGCGTCAAACGAATCGGAACGCCGTCAGCGCGAAGGGCAGTGGGTCAGCTGCGAGGCGGAGCGAGGGCGAAGGGCGAGGGGTGGTTACTCTACGTCGAGTCGTGCGCCCGAAGTGACAACGAAGCAGATGGCCGGCTGCCGTTCGCGCGTTCAGG
>JBKJVD010000071.1:0-8651 GCA_046590585.1 Thermoanaerobaculia bacterium
CAAAGGAAAGTAGCCGCGCGGGAAGCGTAGCGCGCCCGCCGGATCGGGTGCAGACAAGACCGAGCGCCCCGGAGGGGCGCTGGAGGAACGCCTCGCACGTTCCGACGCCCCTCCGGGGCGCTCGGTCTTGTCTGCACCCGATCCGGCGGGCGCGCTACGCTTCCCGCGCGGCTACTTTCCTTTGCCCCTGCCGGGGCGACTTCCGCAGATCGATTGAGTAACGCGGTCCTGGCACTCAGCATTCGCATTCAGTACGGCATTTCGTCATCTTCGAGACCGAAGTAGTGTCCGAGTTCGTGGATGACCGTCTCGCGAACTTCACGGATGGCTTCATCGCGTGACGCGGCGACGCGAAGGATCGGCCCGCGGAAGATTGCGATCTGGTCGGGGAGTAGCGGCATCATGCCGAAGCTGCGATCGGTCAGGGCGACACCGCGGTAGATTCCGAGCAGTTCGTCGTCGGACTCTTCGCCGTCCTCGTCCTCGAGAAGTTCGAGATCGTCCTCAGATGGTTCTTCCTCGACGACGACCGCAATGTTCTCGAGCAGCTTCGCGAATTCCTCCGGCAGGGAGTCGAGAGCCTCCTCGACGAGCGACTCGAATTCCTCCCGCGTCAGTCTCTGCATTTTCCACCTCGGTTTCCTCTCCGCTCTGTCGCGTGTCCAACCGCCAGATCATCAAGGAGGCGGCCATGCGACGCGCGACACTTCTACTCATCACGGGACTGATCCTCATTCTTCCAGCGTGCAGCCACGAGACGGTGCCTGCGATCGTATCGCTTCCGAATGCTGCCGGGGCGCTCATCGAGGGAATCGTCTTCACCGACGGAAATCCACTTCCCGGCGCGACCGTCACTCTGGCCAACAGGACACTCGTCGTCGCGACCGCAGTCTCGGACGCGAATGGCCACTACGCATTCGCGAACGTCGCTCCCGGCGATTACCTGGTGGGCTTTCAGCTGAGCGGAATGTCACCCGGTTCCAGGCGCATCAAGGTCGCCGCGATCGGCTCGCATCGCGTCGACGGCAATCTTCGGCTCTCGGCAGTCTCTGAATCGGTGACGGTAACCGCCGAGGCACCACCCGTGATGACAGGCATGGCGAGTTCCTCGGCGAACTTTCCGGTGCGGAGCAATGTCCCGGCGTTCCGGCCGTCCGGAAATCACAAGAGCGCCGGAGGAGTGGTCGGAGGCATGACCGGAATCATGGCCTCCGTCGTCTCCCAGCAGCAGGTGATCGAGCCGCTGCCATCCCGGCCGGAGTACGGAACGTTCGCCGATCATGGCTTCGTGACCACGAAGGACGGCCCGGTCACGACGTTCGCCATTGATGTCGATCGCGCCTCGTACTCCAACGTCCGCAGATTCCTGACTGCGAATCAGACTCCGCCACCGGACGCGGTTCGGGTCGAAGAGATGGTGAACTACTTCCGCTACTCCTATCCCCAGCCATCGGGTGCGCGTCCTTTCTCCATCACCGCGGACGTCGCCAGTTGTCCCTGGAACACGAGCAATCGGCTGCTGCGCATCGGCATTCAGGGGCGGAACCTCGATCAGTGGAAGATGGCCCCGAACAACCTCGTCTTCCTGCTCGACGTCTCGGGATCGATGTCTCCGCCGCAGCGCCTGCCATTGATCAAGTCGGCGTTCCATCTGCTCGTCGACCAGTTGCGCCCTGAGGACACGATCGCCATCGTTGTCTACGCCGGAGCCGCCGGCCTCGTGCTCCCACCCACCTCGGGGGCCGACAAGCAGGCGATCCGGGACGCGCTCGAGCATCTCCAGGCAGGCGGATCGACGGCCGGAGGCGATGGAATCGAGCTCGCCTACAAGACCGCACGAGATCACTTCCGCAAAGACGGCAACAACCGCGTCATCCTCGCCACCGACGGCGATTTCAACGTCGGGATCTCGAGCCTCCCCGAGTTGCAGGCATTGATCGAGAGGCAGCGCCAGAGCGGCGTCTTCCTCACCACGCTGGGCGTGGGCGATGACAACTATCGCGACACCGTCCTCGAACTTCTCGCGGACAAGGGCAACGGAAACTACTCCTACCTCGACACCATCGCAGAGGCGAAGAAAGTGTTCGGCGCCGAATTGACCGGAACCCTGGTCACGATCGCGAAGGACGTCAAGATTCAGCTCGAGTTCGATCCGGCAACGGTCACCAGCTACCGTCAGATCGGCTACGAAAACCGTGCGCTCGCCAATCGCGACTTCGAGGACGACACGAAGGACGCAGGCGATCTCGGGGCGGGCCACTCAGTGACTGCACTCTACGAAATCGTTCCCGCCGCCGCGTCACATGGCCACATGGCGACAGTGAAGTTGCGGTACAAGGCGCCGGACGGCGACGTGAGCGAGTTGATGACCGCCGAGGCGACCGATCGCGGCAGGACGATCTGGGATGCAGCGCCCGACTTCCAGTTCGCCGCCGCCGTCGCCGAATTCGGCATGCTGCTCCGCAATTCGCCAGCGAAGGGAACATCGACTTTCGCCGATGTCCTGGCGATGTCGCGAGCTTCCCGTGGCATCGACGCCGAGCGTGAAGAGTTCACGAGAATGGTGGACGCGGTGTACACCCGCACTGGAGGCGCAGTCCACATCACGTCCGCGGCCGATTAGCGGGCGGACCGGACCACCGCACAACGCCGGGCACGACGGGTGCCCGGCGTTGTGCTTCGGGTCGGAATGTCGTCGCCGCCAAAAGCGTCATCATTGCGACATGCTCCGAATGACGATCGCCTCCCTTCTCCTCCTCGCCGCTGCAGCGTCGGCTCAGACTCCACCGGTGGCCCCAGCTGACCTCACCTCACCTCCAGCCTCTGCCGAACATCTCGAGGATGGGCTGGTCACGATGAAACTTCACGACGGCACCGGGACGATCACGCCGGGCGACGACAGCTACGTCAAGTTGCGCTATCGCATCTGGCGCAACGACGGGAAGCTGATGGAGAACATGGCCGGCGATCGTGCGGGCGTGATGATCGTCTCGCGGATGATTCCGGGATGGCGGACGGCGGTGTCGAAAATGCTGGTCGGCGAATCGCGCCGCTCCTGGATTCCGGAAAGCCTGGGGGATGGCAAGATTCCCGCGGGCACGTCTCTCGTGATCGACACCGAACTGGTCGAAATCGTCGCAGGGCCGGTCACACCAGTGGATCTCAAAATGGCGCCCGCGGACGCGATCGTGTCGAAGTCCGGCCTGATCACGAAAGTGCTGCGCGCAGGCTCCGGAACAAAGTCGCCGACCCGCCGAAACACAGTCAAGGTGAATTACAGCGGCTGGACCACGGAAGGCCGTCTATTCGACAGCACCATCCTCCGCGGCAATCCCTCGGAGATCCCGCTCAGCAAGGTCATTGCGGGGTGGACCGAAGGCCTGCAACAGATGAAGGAAGGCGAGATCCGCCGGTTCTGGATCCCTGCGAAGCTCGCCTACGCAGGCGACGCATCGAAGCCCCAGGGAACGCTGGTGTTCGACATCGAACTGATTTCGATCGTGAAGTGAATTCGCAAGGGGTCGCTGGAGTGCAGCAACTTCAGATGCTGCACTCCAACGGGCCACCCTCAATCGCGGGGAACGTGAAACGGCACGTCTTCGTCCGTTGCTGCTTCCCACTCGATCGGATTCTCGTTCTCAGTGCGCCGCACGTCTTCAATGACGCGGTTTCGAATCTCTTCCATCGTTCTCTCCAATAAGGAACCCATCTGCCTCTCCTGACCGCCGATTCATCCCTGACCCCTGACCCCTGACAAAAACTCAGGAGTTGAATTGAGCGTTCTCTGTCGATCCCTCGAGCGCCGTGGTCGATGACTGGCCGCCGCTGATCACTTTCGTCACCTCGTCGAAGTAGCCCGTACCGACTTCGCGCTGGTGCCTCGTCGCGGTGTAGCCGTGCGCTTCGGCGGCGAACTCGGCCTGCTGCATGCGCGAGTAGGCGGCCATCCCTTCATCCCTGTACTGCCGGGCCAGTTCGAACATGGAAAAGTTCAGCGCATGGAATCCGGCCAGCGTGACGAACTGGAAGCGGTAACCGAGTCGGGCCAGTTCCTGCTGGAACGTAGCGATCTGTTGCTGATCGAGTTTTTTTGCCCAGTTGAACGACGGCGAGCAGTTGTAGGCGAGCAGTTTCCCCGGAAATTCGGCGTGGATCGCTTCGGCGAAGAGGCGCGCTTCCTCGAGATCGGGGGTCGAAGTCTCGCACCAGATCAGATCGGCGTACGGGGCGTACGACAGTCCCCGTGAAATCGCGGCTTCCAGTCCCGACCGGATCATGAAGAAGCCTTCGCTGGTGCGCTCTCCCGTGAGGAACGGGCGATCGCGTTCATCGATATCGCTGGTGAGAAGATTCGCGCTGTTTGCGTCTGTGCGCGCCACCACGAGGGTCGGGACGTTCATGACATCCGCAGCCAGCCGGGCAGCGGTGAGCGTGCGAATGAACGCCGAGGTCGGAATGAGGACCTTTCCACCGAGATGACCGCATTTCTTTTCAGACGCCAGCTGATCCTCGAAGTGCACCGCTGCGGCACCCGATTCGATCATCAACTTCATCAGCTCATACGCATTGAGAGGCCCGCCGAAACCCGCCTCAGCGTCGGCGACGATCGGAGCGAACCAGTAGGTCTCGTCCCTTCCTTCGCTGTGATCGATCTGGTCGGCTCGCTCGAGCGCCTGATTGATCCGCTTCACCACGCTCGGCACGGAGTTCGACGGATAGAGGCTCTGGTCGGGATACATGTTGCCCGAGAGGTTGGCGTCTGCTGCGACCTGCCACCCACTGAGGTAAATTGCCTTCAGGCCGGCACGCACCTGCTGGACGGCCTGATTCCCCGTGAGGGCACCGAGCGCGCCGACAAACGGATCCTCGGCGAGAAGCTGCCACAGGCGCTCCGCGCCCATCTCGGCCAGCGTGTGCCGGATTTCAATCGAACCGCGCAGCTTGAGCACCGCGTCCGCCGTGTAGTCTCGCCGGATCCCGTTCCAGCGTGAACCCGTCTTCCACTCGTCCTCGATCTGCCTGGGGTCGCGTACTACCTTGAGATTCCGCACCATGTCGTGCCTCCGTTGATTCGTTCGTGGACTCTGCGGCGGCCCGGGGGCCGCCGTTGCTGACTCTGTTCAGACCGGAGTGGATGCCGGTTCGCCAGTCTCGATCTCGAGCAGTTGTTCGTATGCCGGCAGCGTCAGGAAATCGGCCAGCTCGTCATCGAGGACCAGTGCGTCGAAGATTCCGATCGCGCGTTCGAGATAGCCGCGGGCAACGCGATCGCTTCCGAGACGCTCGCGCATGGTGGCCAGCTCTTCGTCGCGCAGCCGGCGATAGAGGTCCGGCGTGATGGTCCGCCCGTCGTCGAGTCTTGCGGCAAATCGCACCCACTGCCAGAGCTGGGTGCGCGAGATCTCCGCCGTGGCCGCGTCTTCCATCAGGTTGTAGAGCGGAACGCACCCGAGTCCGCCGAGCCACGCCTCGAGATAGAGCGTGCCGACATTGATGTTCTGGCGGACACCCGCTTCGCTGATCGTGCCGGAGTGCACCTCGAGAAGTTGCTCACGCGTCACTGCGACCTGACCTGCCTGGGGAGCGATCTGATTGGGGCTGGGCATGAACTCGTCGAACACGGATTGCGCAATTTCGATGAGAGCGGGATGCGCCACCCAGGTGCCGTCGTGTCCCGCCTTCACCTCGCGCAGCTTGTCTCGACGGACCTTCTCCATCGCCGCGAGGTTCGCCGCATCGTCGCCCTTGATCGGGATCTGGGCTGCCATTCCTCCCATCGCGTGAATGCCGCGGCGGTGACACGTGCGGATCAGCAGCGCTACATAGGACGCGAGGAAGGCCCTGTCCATCGTGAGCTGCGAGCGATCGGGAGTCAGCAGCCCCGGATGGGCGCGAAACTTCTTGATGAACGAAAAGATGTAGTCCCAGCGTCCGCAATTGAGGCCCGCCGAATGTTCGCGCAGCTCGAAAAGGATCTCGTCCATCTCGAACGCGGCCAGGATCGTCTCAATGAGGACCGTGGCCCGGATCGTTCCCTGCGGAATGCCCAGCGCTTCCTGCGCGCGAACGAAGACGTCGTTCCAGAGGCGCGCCTCGAGATGGCTCTCCATCTTCGGCAGGTAGAAATACGGCCCGGTCCCACGTGCGACGAGTTCCTTCGCGTTGTGGAAGAAGTAGAGCGCGAAGTCGAAGAGGCTGGCCGACACCGGCTGGCCGTCGACGAGCAGGTGCTTCTCGAGCAGATGCCAGCCGCGCGGCCGGACCATCAGCACCGCAGGTGAGCCGTTGAGCTGGTACTGCTTCCCGTTCGGTCCGGTGAATTCGATCTCGCGCCGGACTGCATCTCGCAGATTGAGCTGTCCCTCAATGCAGTTTGCCCACGTCGGAGCATTCGAGTCTTCAAAGTCCGCCATGAAGACCCGCGCGCCGGAGTTCAGTGCGTTGATGATCATTTTCCGGTCGACAGGACCGGTGATCTCGGTGCGACGATCGCGGAGATCGTGAGGAATCTCCGCAACGCTCCACTCCGAGGTTCGGACCGACTCGGTGGCGGCGAGAAAATTCGGCAGCACCCCTGCGTCAAGGTCTCGCTTGCGCTGGTCCCGCTGCGCCAGCAACTCTTCGCGGCGACCATTGAACTCACGCTGCAGGAGCGCGACAAACGCCAGCGCCTCCGCGGTGAGAACGGATTCGTACCCCGGCACCATCCTGCCCGCGACTGCAACATCTTCTATCGTCTGTCCCGCTGCTTGCACTCGTCTGTCTCCTTTGGTGTCAAAGGATGACTGCTCACGACGCCAAGGTCAATAACTCACGCCAGTTCAACATGTTAGGCTGTCGGAATTCGTCAAGAACGATCTGCAAAGTTGTCAACGCTTGTAAATTCAGGCGACACGGAGCACGATGATCCGACAGGAGCAGCGGTCCGGGTCCTCGGTTTGCCTGACCCCTAACCCCTGACCCCTGACCGCTCGCACCATGAATCGTCTCGGAACCAAGGTACGAACCCTCCGTCGGAGGGAGCAGATGACGCAGACCGACCTGGCTGCGCGGCTGGAGATTTCGCCCAGCTACCTGAACCTCATCGAGCACAACCAGCGGCCGCTGCCGTCACTGCTCCTGGTGAAAGTCGCGCAGATCTTCAAGCTCGAACTGGATGCGTTCGCCGACGACAGCCAGTCCCGGATTGCCGCGGATCTGCAGGAAGTCTTCAGCGATCCGATGTTCGAGGAACACCCCCTGACCACGAATGACCTGCGGGAGCTGGCCGACAATGGCGGACCGGCACGAGCGGTCATCGCGCTCTACCAGGCCTACCGATCCTCGGTCGAGTCGACTCGCGCACTGGCGGCCAAGCTGTTCGACGGTCAGGACTTCATGGGAGTGAACCCTTCCCACCTTCCATCGGAGGAAGTCTCCGACGTCATCCAGCAGAATCTCAATCACTTCCCCGAGCTCGAGGCAGCGGCGGAACAGGTTGGACACGACGCGGAGCTGGACCGTTCCGACCTCTATCGCTCGATGACGCGCTACCTCGACTCGAGGCATGGAATCGGTACGGTCCTGCTGTCCATCAGCCGCGATCGCGGCGCCCTGCGCCGATTCGATCCGCAGCTCAAGGTGCTCTCCCTTTCCGAAGTCCTGCCGCCGTGGAGCCGCAATTTCCAGCTCGCGCATCAGATCGGGCTGCTCGCCGCGGCCGGCGTGATCGACGGGATCATCCGGAGATCGGAGGCGCAGCTCACGACCTCCGAATCGATCCGACTCTGCCGCGTTGCGCTGGCTAACTACTTCGCTGCAGCGCTGATCATGCCGTACGAAAATTTCATGCGCCTCGCTTCCGAGGTGCGCTACGACATCGAACTGCTGCAGCATCACTACACCGCGAGCTGGGAACAGGTCTGCCACCGGCTGACTACGCTGCGCCGGCCGGGTGCTCACGGAATCCCGTTTCATTTCGTCCGCGTCGATATCGCCGGGAACATCTCGAAGCGATACAGCGGCACTGGAATCCGTTTCGCCCGTTTCTCAGGCTCCTGTCCGCGCTGGGACGTTCACGCCGCCTTTCTCACGCCGGGCCGCGTGCGCACTCAACTCTCGAAGATGCCGGATGGAACTGCCTACTTCTGCGTGGCGCGAACGATCCGCAAAAGCTACGGCGGTTTCGCATCTGGAGATTCGCTGATGGCCGTCGGAATCGGCTGCCCGGTCAGCGACGCGCGCCAGCTCATCTACGCCGAGGGTCACGACCTCGACAACCTGGACGCCGCCATCCCGATCGGCACCACCTGCCGCCTGTGCGAGCGAATGGACTGTGAGCAGCGCGCGTTTCCGCCTCTCATGCACGGCCTGACCATCGACGAAAACGTCCGGGGCAAGTCGTTTTACGCCCCCGCTGTCGAACCCGAGGTTGCTCAGCGAGTGAAGGGCAAACGGGAGAAGAAGAAAAGTCTGTAGCAAGCGCCGCTTCTGGTTTCCGTGAGCGACCCGAAGCGTCCCAGCACCACCTTCGCAGCGAGAACGTTCTCATCACCACACGCTGAGCCCTCATCGCGGGCGAGACGCCCACGAGCCACAGGGTGTGGTGATGAGAACGTTCTCGCTGCGAAGGTGGTGCTGGGACGCTTCGGGTCGCTCACGGAACCAGAAGC
>JBKJVD010000193.1:0-11596 GCA_046590585.1 Thermoanaerobaculia bacterium
ACCACACCTCTCAAGCTGGCCCGGAAAGGCGACCAGGAAGAAATCGTCGCATTGCTCGTGGCGGCCGGAGCGAAGAAATGAAACGCGTCGTCATTCTCGCCGCCTTCCTGATGGTTGCGCCCCTCCTGTCCGCTGCCGGAAGCGGAAAGGCAGAGGGTCGCTTCGTCATCGGCAAAGCGAAGAAGACGCTGACACACGCCTGGGTGGTCGAGAAGAACAGCCTCCTGAAAATCGTGTTGGCCACGGGGCCGCTGGAAGAGGCGGAACTCTACGAAGACGCAGCGCTCCAGCAGGCCGTGGCATCACGAAGCATCAGCGCCGTGGTCATTCACCTCGACGAGGATCGCAACGCAGATTCGACATTCTTCTTCGACACGAAGCTCCCGGCGGGCCTCGAAGTGCGCAAGGTCGGGCGCTTCGAGCCTGATCTCGCCACCGGCGGTTCCCTCGCCGGGCGGGTGATCATGAATGACGACGGCTACTCTTTCTCGTACGACGCGACCTTCGACGCGAAGATCGTCGTGCAGAAACAAAGCGTCGAGCCTCTGGCGGCCGATGCCACTCCAGCCGACCACGCGTTGTGGCGTCTCGAGCAGAAGGAGATCCCGTTCGACGAGCAGCATTTTCGAAGCGTAGTGATGGATGGCGACGCCGACGCGGTCTCGCTGTTTCTTACGGCCGGAATGCCGGTCGAGACCGCGCACGCTCTGAGGCAGGCCGTCGATTCCGGGAAGGACGAAGTGGTCAGGATCCTTCTCAAACATGGAGCCGACAAGAACGCCGTCGATGAGTACGGTCAGTCACTGATGATGACCGCGGCATCGAATCACCACACCGGGATCCTCGCGCAACTCATCGCCGCGGGAGCAGACGTCAATGCGCCAAATCAGTATCGGATTACGCCGCTGGCCGTGGCAGCCGAGCAAGGTCACCTCGATATCGTGAACCTGCTCCTCGCCGCCGGCGTCAAGGTGAATGCACGCGACACCGCCGGCGGAACCGCGCTGTCCGTGGCCATCCTGCGCGGCTACGAGGAAATCGTCGCTGCACTCCTCGCGGCGGGAGCCGACGTCCAGCGTGACAAGGAAGACCTGCTGTTGCTGGCCGCGGAAAAGCCTGCAATCAAAGCGATGATCGAGAAGGCGATCCGGGCCAAAGCGGGGAAGAAGTAGGGTTTCGGTTCCTCGGTTCCTCGGAGTTCCTCGGAGTTCCTCGGGTTCCTCGGGAGCCTGGCCGATCTAAGTCCTGGGTTCGGAGCCGCCGCACGAGTTCCAAGGGCCGTTGGACGACCCCGTCCGACGGTCGAGGGCGTCGAGCCCATGTGCGCTAACTTAAGAGGTCGACCGACGCTCCTGTCGGATCTATACTCTGTGCATGCGAAACACAGAGGCGATCGAGTACCAGTGGCCCTATCTTCTCGCCTGTTTGCCGAGTAAGGATGCAATCGAGCAGCTCGCGCTGAGCACCGGCGCGATCAGGCGGCGACGTCGCATCGACTCGGCCGAGACGCTCCTTAGGTTAGCTATGGTGTATGGGTTCTGCGGTTACTCTTTGCGTCAGACCGCTGCCTGGGCTGAAGCTGGCGGCGTAGCCGAGGTGTCGGACGTTGCGCTACTCAAGCGATTCCGCACGTCGGCTGACTGGATGTGCGCGCTGATGAGCAGCGTCCTCACTTCACAGGTCGAGACGCCTTCACCGGCATCGATTGGTTCGTTCTCCCGTGTCCGCCTCATCGACGGGACGACGATCTCTGAGCCGGGAAGCAGCGGTTCGGACTGGCGCGTCCATCTCGGCTTTGACGTGGCCAAGCACCGCATTGTCAGCTTGGAACTCACGTCGGCGCGTGTGGGCGAGTCGCTCGCGCGCGTTGATCCAGTCAGGGACGAACTCGTGATCGCCGACCGTGGGTACGCACAACGGCGGGGACTCGAACACGTGCTGCGCCAGGGTGCGCATTTCCTCGTGCGCCTGCCGTGGAAAGGCCTCGCGTTCGATGACAACGCCGGTGCAGCCTTTGACCTGCTCGAGTGGGCACGAACGATCCCCGACGCAAGTGCCGCGGAGGTAGTGGTCTGTCTTCGCGGGTCTGCTGTTCCCCTGCGAGTCATCGCGATTCGCAAGACTGAGCCGGCCGCCGCCGCGGCGCGCAAGAAAGTCTTCAGCCGCGCCACGAATCACACCAAGCAGACAGATCCTCGAACGCTGGAGGCGGCGGGTTACACGATTCTGCTCACCAGCGTGATTCCATCCGAATTGTCTGCCGACGATGCTTTAGCGTTGTATCGCTTTCGCTGGCAGATCGAACTCTGCTTCAAGAACCTCAAGTCGATCGGCACACTCGACAAACTCCCGGCCAAAGACCCTGGCCTGGCTCGCATGATCCTCGCGACGAAACTTCTCGGCGCGCTACTGGTCGAGCAACTCACTTCCCGGTACGTTTCTTTTTCCCCCTGGGGCTACCCTCTCCGGCAACCGCCCGCTCAATGAGTGGCGCCTGAAGAGGATCTTTCGCGACGCGATCGAGCAGTGCGTCGTCGGCGTCGTTCCCATCACGACGTGGTGCGCCTCAGCTGACCGTCTTGCGCGTCACATCGCAGACTCTCCGCGAAAACGACTCAAACAATCTGTCCGACGCCTGCCGCTGTTAAGTTAGCGCACATGGGCGTCTCGCCCGTGCTGGACGGCGGCGAGCCGGCCAGTGCCCTGTTGCAAATCGCGGCGACGTTAGGCTCGTGCCGCATGAAGTGCATGAGAGCAGTGCGCTGCGGCGCACGACGGGCGAGGACGCCCGCCAGCCTCTTAACCCCGCATAAATACTGGGAGTTTCTTGGAAGCCGGCGGAGTGCGAACCCGCATAAACACTGGCGCGCCGCGGAGCGCGATTGGGCTAACTGCCGAATTTGAAGCGTGACACTTCGCTCTCGAACTCCTGGCCGGAACGGGCCAGAGTCTGTACCGCGTCGCTGAACTCGCGGGCTACCGCGTCATTCTTCTGGGCAATGTCGAGCATGACGCGCGATGCGTCGGCAATCCTGTCGGTCTCCACCATCTGCTGCTCGAGCAGGTCGCGCATCGCCGACGCATCCTCGGCGATGCGCTCGAGGGCGACTGTGATTCCGCGTCCGGCGCTCGACTGCTCCTCGGTGGCGTTTTTTACCTGCGCCGCAATGTCGCGGACGAGCTCCGACTCGCTCGCCAGCAGTTCCGTCCCGCGCGCCTGTTCGCGGGTGGCGCGGGTAATTTCGCTGATGTGATCGGCCATCCTCGCGGTGACGTCGTGCAGGTGACGCGTAGCCTTGGCCTGATCTTCCAGCGATCGCGAAATGCTCGTGGCCATGTCGAAGGAGGTCGTGGCGCTCTCGACGATCTTCTGCAGGGACGACGAAGCCTCGTTGGCGAGTTCAACGTTGAGACGCACGCGATCGACGCCGGCGTGCATCTGTGCGACAGCTTCCTTCGATCCGAGCTGCACGGCCTTGATGATGGCGTTGATCTCCTTGGTCGACTTGCGCGTGCGATCGGCAAGCTGGCGAATCTCGTCCGCCACGACCGTGAAGCTCGCCCCCTGCTCACCAGCCTGGGCGGCGATGATCGCGGCGTTGAGCGCCAGCAGATTGGTCTTGTTGGTGATCTCCTCGATCACGACCAGGATCTGGGACACTTCCGCAACACTCCGATTGAGATCCTCGAGCGCCTCAGCGGTACTGATCGAGATCCGTTCCGACTCGTTGATCCCCTCCACCGTACGTTGCACGGCGCGACCGCCCGCGGCGGCATCCTCGCGTGCCTGGCGCGACAGATCGGCAGTGCGCTCGGAGGTAGCCCTCAGTTCCGCGATCGTCGAATCCATCTGGCTGACGAACGAGAGCACTTCCTCGCCGATCCCGGCCAGCACCTGCGATCGCTGCGACATCTCCCCGGCCGACGCATTCATCTCCGTCGTCGACGACGACGTCTTCTCCACCGACTGGAACAGATGGTCCATGCTGCGCGCCACTTCCTCGGACGACGCCTGGAGTTCCACGGCACGGCTCGACGCGTCCTGCGTCAGTCCGGTGACACCGTCGGCTGCTGAGACGACATGGCTGATGCCACTGCGAACATTGTCGACGGCGCGCGTCGACTGTTCCGTCAGTTGGGTCTGGTCGCGGGCGCTGACGAGCAGCGACTCGGTGCCGCCCGTGATGACGCGGACGCCCCCGGTGATCGTGGCGCCGCTTCCACCGACTCTGGCCAGCAGGCGCCGCAGGTTTTCCCGCGTATCTGCAAAGCTCTCGGCGAGCTGGCCGATCTCATCGTCAGCGAAGACATGCTCGCGGCTCTCGAAGTTGCCTTGCGCCATCTGCAGCGAGGACTCGCGCAGGGCGCGAAGCGGAGCGGTGATGTCGCGGGTGAGAAACCAGGTCGCCAGCGAGAAAATCGCCGTGGTCAGCAGCGCGATGATGGCGGTGTAGAACGCAATCTGAAACGGGATATGTCCGTACGGACCCCAGGGCACCGAAAGCACCAGGATGGCGCCGTTCGGCAGTTCAGCGAAGCGGCTGACATGCGGACCGATGTACGCGGTGCTGTCCCCATTGCGGAGCCGGCGGATCTGAGTCACTTCATAGGCGGTCAATGCCTCCTTGCTGCTGAAGGTTGTGCCATCCTTTCCGATGTAATTGACGAGATAGTCGCTCGGCACCGAATTGGCGAGTGTCGCCAGGGTCGGCTGGTCCATCGCGGTCTGGGCGGCCGCAAGGCCGTAGACCGTGTCGAAGAAGATTACGGATGAATTGATGGCCAGCGTCTCGAGAGTCGTTGAGACCTTCGACGACACCAATTGCACGAGTGCCGCCGAGGAGACGATGAAGGATCCGATGAAAACGATGGCGATCTTGCGGGCGAGCGAGAGATGCCGACCCTGATAGCGGGTCTTCCCGCGCGCCTGCTCGGCGAGCCTGGTGAGCTGCGTCTTGGCCGTGAAGTAACCCCACGCGACCGAGAAGAACGAGGCTATCAGCGAACCCACGGCAAAGTAACTCGCGCCGAGAGGGGTCGGCATGATCAGCAGCGTTCCGACCACTGAGAGAAGAATCACTCCGGCGATCCATCCAACCAGCGAGGCAGTCACCGTCTGTCGGAGACACTCCGACAACAACGGCGAGAGGTCGACGTCGGCCCGGTCTCTTTTCGACTCGATCTCGTCGACCAGCGGCGAAATGATCCGGTACTGCACCACGGCGCCTACCGCATACAACGTCACGATGAGGACCGCCAGTACGGCTTCCCGGCCCAGCGTGGTCTGCACGACCTGAAACAGAAAGGCGAGCGCCGCAGGAACGATTACGACGGCGGGCGGAATGAAAAGCCAGGTGAAATAGCGGCGCTTGAATGACATGGGCAACTCATCATAATCCGCTCGGGCGGCGGACGGGAGATGAGGGTTCCTCGGAGTTCCTCGGAGTTCCTCGGGTTCCTCGGGAGTTCCTCGTGCGCGGACACTGCCTCATCACTGATCACTCGTACCCTGGACCTCATATGTTTCCGAGGAACTCCGAGGAACCTCGTGCCATCCCTGACTCGCGGTACACTGCCTATTCGATGACAATCCAGTTTCCGTCCGGAGAGCGTGAGCTCTTTGCTGCTGCGGAGGATCGCTACGAGCAACTCGAGTTGATCGGCAGCGGCGGGATGGGGCGGGTCTACAAGGCCTGGGACCGGAAGCTGAAGCGGACGGTCGCGCTGAAGATCCTCAAGGACCTGGACGACTACCAGGAGCGATTTGTCCGTGAGGCGGAAGCGCAGGCGCGGATCGATCACGAGAACGTCTGCCGCATCTATGACACCGGAGTCCTGAACGGTCAGACGTACATCGCGATGCAGTACGTCGATGGTCTGCCGCTGAGCGCGGCGTACAAGGATCTCTCGCTCGAAGACAAGGTACGCGCGATCATCGCCGCTGCGCGCGGGGTGCACGCGGCCCATCGCATCGGGATCATTCACCGCGACCTCAAGCCTGCAAACCTGATCGTGTGGCGCTCCGAGGGGGGCGCGATCCACACTTCGGTGGTCGACTTCGGCCTGGCGCGCGATCTGAGCAGCGGCGGTCTGACGAGTAGCGGCATCGTGTTGGGCACCGTCCAGTACAGCGCCCCGGAGCAGGCACTGGGCGAGGCACATCGACTCGACCGGCGCACCGACGTCTACAGCCTCGGCATCACCCTTTACGAGATCCTGATGGGGCGCCTGCCGTTCGACGGACCGACGACCGTCAACGTCCTCGTGAACGTCCTGAACTCCGACCCCTCGAGCTTCGATCGCGAAATTCACATCCCGGGCGATCTCGAGACGATCGTGATGAAGTGCCTCGAGAAGGAGCAGCACCGCCGTTACGATTCGGCTCTGGAACTGGCCGCAGACCTCGAGCGATTCCTGGCCGGCGAGCCGATCCTGGCGCGGCGCGCCAGTACTGTCTACCGAATTGGACGCTTGATCCGCCGTAATCGTGGCATGGCTGCCCTGCTGGTGGGCGCAATGGCAGTCACGGGCGCGATCGGCGGAGTGGCGCTGCATGACCGCTCGGTCCGCGAGCGTCAGGCCAGGCTCGCTCAGCGTTTCGGGGATGAGGTTCGCTACATCGAGGAACTGGTCCGGCACGCGCACATCTCGCCGCTGCACGACATCTCGGCGGAAAGGCAGAAAGCGCAGGAGAACGTGAACAGGCTCCAGGCAGAGGTGGCGGCCGAGGGGGAGATCGGTCATGGTCCGGGACAGGCCGCCCTCGGTGCCGCGTATCTTGCCGTGGGCGATCTCACGGGAGCCGTCCGGGCGCTGGAAGATGCGTGGAAGACCGGCTACCGGACCCCTCAGATGACCTACGCATTCGGGACCGTTCGCGGTCGGCAGTACCAGAAGCGGCTCGTCGAGATCGAGCGGATGCCCGATCCCTCGCTGCGCAAGCGAGAGGTCACCAAAGCCGAAGCGGAGTTCCGGGCTCCGGCGCTGCAACTCCTCAAGCAGGCGCGCGAAGGCGTAAAAGTGCAATCGCCCGAATTCCTCGAAGCGCTGATCGCGTTTTACGACGGTCGCTACGACGAGGCACGTAACCGCGTGGCGCAGACGCTGGACCGGTATCCGTGGATGTATGAGGCGCGCGTCCTTCGCGCCAGCATCGAACTGATTCGCGGAAACGACAGGCGCGAAGCCGGCGACTACGATGGCGCCAACCGGCACTACGCACTGGCGGACCAGGCGTACGTGGAAGCGCTGCAGACGGCACAGAGCGATCCCGCAGTCTACGAGGATCTCTGCAACGTCTGGCGCGACCGTCTGCAGTTCGAGGTACAGTCGCGTGGAGGCGACGTCCGTCCGCACCTGGCCCGCGCCGTCTCGGCCTGCAACTCCGCGATCACCGCCGATCCGCACAGTGCGTTCGCCTACGCCACGCTGGCTGGGGCTTACGGCCGATTCGGGCAGTGGGAGTACAAGCGGGAGATCGACTTTCGCGATTCGACCGAGAAGAGCTGCGCCGCGGCCGATCGCGCAGTCGAACTCGACCCGGGGTCCGACTGGACCCAATACACGAGGTCCTTTGCCTATTTCTGGCGCGCGACGTCACCGAAGTACACGCACGCGGAGAGGCTTGCGTTCGCCGACCAGTCGCTGGCCAGCGCGAGACGTGCGGTGGCGATCAATCCCAACATGATGGTCGGCTACACGCAGATGGGCAACGCAGCGCTGGCGCGCCACAACGTCATGATCATCAGCGGCCGCGAAGATCCCCGGCCAGTCCTCGCACAAGCAATCACCGCTTACGAAAAGGCCATCTCGCTCGAATCGAGGTTGATGTCGCCCTACAACAACGTCGGACACACCTGGTCGCATCAGGGAGACTACGAGCGGCTGATCGGCGTCGACCCGACCGCGTCCTACCGCAAGGGTGCCGAGGCAGGGCGCAAGGCTTATTCGGTCAATCCAGGAGTCAGCAGCCCGCCGTATGTGGTCGCGAACGCGCAACGACACCTGGCCGAGACGGCAGTCGACCAGCATCGCAATCCAACCGCGGATGCGAAGGATGGGCTGGAGTGGTGCCGGCGGGCGATCGGCATCGCGCCGAAAGAGCACGGCGCGTTTTTCATGGCGGCACTGACGCACCTTCAGCTTGCCCGCTATCACCGCGAACGTGGTCTCCCGACCGCTGCTGACGAGGCGGAAATGATCCGGAACCTGAGCGAAGCTCTCGAGCGAAGTGGCGAGAGCGTGATCGCTTACACAGCGCTGGCGCGAATCCGCCTGTGGGAGGGCCTCGATCCGGCCCGTTCCATTCCGGCGCGACTGGCGCTACTCGATGAAGTCATCAACAAAGCGCCTGCCGCCATGGAGAAGCACCCAGAGTCGGCTGAGATCGCCGCGTTGCTCGCTCATTGTGCGCGTGTCCGCGCCGAACTTTCTGATACTGGGCAACGCCCGCGGTTCGCGCGACTGGCCGCAACCCTCGAACGCGATGCGCGGGCCATCAATCCGCTGATGACGAAGCGGATCGACGACGATGCGGTGCTCTACGCATCGATCGCAAAACGCTGACGACACGACTGGACTTCTTCGGCTCTCGACGCCGTCAAGGCCCCGCGACCACGATGCCGCGGCAGTCCCCGAAGCCAATGCGCGCGTAGCCTTCGCGTTCGCAGTAGCCGCGCAGGATCACCTCATCCCCATTGCCGAGGAAGCGGCGCTCTTCGCCTGTGGAAAGCGTGATTGGCTCCGTGCCGCGCCAGGTCAACTCCAGCATCGATCCGCGCGAGTCCTTTTCCTCTCCCGACACCGTGCCGCTGGCGATCAGGTCACCCGCCTGCATGTTGCAGCCGTTGGAGGTGTGATGAGCGAGCATCTGGGCGAGGGTCCAGTACATGTCGCGGAACGAACCGCGGCTGAGGCGCATGTCGTCCATCCCACGCTCCCGCATCTGTTGCGAAGAGAGCCAGACTTCCAGGGTGATGTCGAATCCGCCGCGTGAACGATCGTCCGGATCGTCGAGATGAGGCAGCGGCGCCGGGTCGCCCTCCGGCCGCGCATACGCTGCCGTGCGGAACGGCTCGAGAGCTTCCAGCGTCACCACCCACGGCGAGACGGAAGTCGCAAAATTTTTGGCGAGGAACGGGCCGAGTGGCTGGTACTCCCACGCCTGAATGTCGCGCGCCGACCAGTCGTTGACGAGCACCAGCCCGAAGACGCGATCGATTGCCGCGGAGATCGGGACCGGTTCCCCCAGGGGATTCCCCTGCCCGATGAAAGCGCCGACCTCCATCTCGTAATCGAGCCGCTTCGTTGGCCCGAACGACGGCACTTTGGCGTTGTCTTCCTTGGTCTGGCCGGAAGGGCGCATCACATCGGTGCTGCTGACGACGATCGACGAGGCGCGGCCGTGGTAGCCGATCGGCACCCACTTGTAGTTGGGCAGGAGCGGGTTGTCTGGGCGGAACATCGAGCCGACGTTCGTGGCGTGGTGCACGGAGGCGTAGTAATCCGTGTAATCGCCGATCGACGCCGGAAGATGCATCACGACATCACGCATCGCCACGAGGTGAGGCTCGACGGCCGCGCGATGCGGTGAATCGATCCTGAGCAGTTCGACGAGCCGCACGCGCAGCGCGCGCATGGCGTCGTGGCCCAGAGACATCAGCGCGTTCAGCGACGGGCGATCGCATACGCCAGCAGCCTGCGCCGCGGCTCCCTCGAACAACCTCGCGCGATGCATCGCGCTGAGATCGGCGACACGATTTCCGATGGCCACTCCAGCCCGAGGCGCGCTGCCCGATCGCGAAAAGATCCCGAATGGCAGATTCTGAATCGGGAAATCACTCCCGCGATTGGCGCTTTCCACCCAGCTGCGGAGAGAGAAATCATGCGTGGCGTCCGTCATGGGTGGAGTGTAATCGAGCGTGGGTTTGCGGCCCAACAACGGCTCTCATCCTGAGCGCGCGAAGGGTGCGCGCCGATCAAGCGAGGATGACCTCATTGCGCCGGATCGAGCGCGCTCGTCCCACGTCATCCTGAGCCAATGGACCGCGCTTCGCGGCGACTGAGGGTAAGAAACTGGTCTCGTGGCAGCGCGCCAGCGTTCCCCAAGTTCCCCCTCTCCCAGCAGGCTTCTTTGCTGGGAGAGGGTGGCCGTGAGGCCGGGTGAGGGCGCGTACCGCCAGCGAATTTTGCGAGGGGCGGCGGAAACACGCGAACACGACGAGCGTGATCGCAGCGCTGTCGCGTCAACCCGCATGGCGAGAAGTCGCCCTCACCCGGCCTGCGGGCCACCCTCTCCCCGCCGATGAAGCTGGCCGGGAGAGGGGGAACGACGCGCTGCGCGGAACCGTGACGAAACCCGCATCAACACTGTGAGTTTCTTAGAAGCCGGCGGACAATTGAGTTTTTTTCCTCGCTTCACCCACCGAAACCCGGAAGCCTGATTGAGCTACCCCGGAGGAGCCTGCACTTCGCTCGTCACATGGTAGGGACCGGGCGAAGAGGGGTCGAGTGGAAGAGTCACAGTGATCGTCTCGTGCGCCCGCAGGTCGATGTCGCGTGCTTCCTGTGCGACCACGTTCCCGCGCGGGTCGAGAAGGCGGCTGGTGATCTGGCCCTGACCCTCCCCTCGTCCGCCGTTCTCCACGGTCACCGCCAGCTGCCACGACTCTCCGGCGTTCTGCGGCGCACGAAGGCTCTGCTTCACGATCCGCGGCTTTGGGCCAAGACAGCCGGCGGCAAACGGAATCAGCAGCGCGAGCAACAAGCAGCGTTTTCTCATCGGCCAGGCACCCACGGCGAATTCCAGAGCATGAACATGACCATCGCGGTGATGAGGATCGTGACGATGAACGCGCATCCCATCGACGCGTGCGGGTCCGCCCGCCGTTCGGACCGCGACAACGAGATGAATGCAAGTGGTTCGGGGATGATCGGCAAGCGGTGCTCTGCCTCGTATTCGAGGTCGGGAAGGAAACTCTCGTTCCGCAGGATGGGGCACAGCTCGCGAGCTTCCTTGTGAAGCGTAGCGATGTCGTCTTCCGTGAGTTCAACCGACGGCCATAACGGCCCTCCACCGAGCTGACGCTCCAGATTCCGGCTGAATGCG
Organism: Thermoanaerobaculia bacterium; assembly: GCA_046590585.1. Lineage (GTDB taxonomy): Bacteria > Acidobacteriota > Thermoanaerobaculia > Gp7-AA8 > Gp7-AA8 > JBKJVD01. The sequence continues at coordinate 11,108 of JBKJVD010000193.1, forward strand.
ACGAGGCTCCCATAGCGAAATGCCGAGTCATCGTCGATCGAGGTCCACTCCACGATGCTCAGCCGTACATGGGGGTCGCGAGCCTCGACGAGCGCTTCGATGCGCCGCTCGAAGAACGCAAAGATGCTGTTCGAGCTGTGTGCAGGGGCATTCCGATGAGACATCTCGGCACCATCGATGACGATCGTCCCCAGGCTGCCGTATTCATCCTCGATCTGAATGCGAATCGGCTCATCGCCCTTTGCAGAACGGACCAGAACATTGAGGAACACCGATCCCGGCTTATCGTCGGACCAGCGCACCGCGCGTTGCTTGCGCGACTCGACCGCGCCGCGGTCGCTGCCGGCCCAGCCGCTCAACGCGTAGAACAGGATGCGCACCGCGCCGATCGCGCCAACCATCGAGACGACTGCGAGATAGAGGAAGACGCAGATGATGACGGCGATGATCCCGGTCTCGACATTCGACCGTTGTGCAATCGTGACGAAG
>JBKJVD010000081.1:0-3292 GCA_046590585.1 Thermoanaerobaculia bacterium
TGCGCCCTTCCACCTGCTTCTGCGCGCGCTCGATGGCGCGAGTGACCATGCCGTGCTCGATCGGCACGCCCTCTTCCATGCCCAGACGCTGCATCAGGCCGGAGATGCGGTCGGAACCGAAGATGCGCATCAGGTCATCTTCGAGCGAGAGGTAGAAGCGTGACGAGCCGGGATCACCCTGGCGTCCCGACCGGCCGCGCAACTGGTTGTCGATACGACGCGATTCGTGACGCTCGGTGCCGACGATGTGCAGGCCGCCGAGGCGGACGACCTCGTCGTGTTCGAGCTGCCACTCTTCCTGGATCGAAGCCTCGATCCGCTTCCGCTCGTCAGGCTCGGCCACCTCGCGCAGCTTCTGGGCCGCGAGGTACTCCGGGTTGCCGCCGAGAAGAATGTCCGTACCGCGACCAGCCATGTTCGTGGCGATGGTGACGGCACCCTTGCGACCAGCCTGCGCGACGATCTCTGCTTCGCGCTCGTGATACTTGGCGTTGAGCACGACGTGCGGCACACCGTTGCGCTTGAGCATCGACGACAGCGCTTCGGACTTTTCAATCGAGATGGTGCCGACCAGCGCAGGCTGGCCGGTCTTCTGGAGGATCTTGATCTCGTCCGAGATGGCCTTGAACTTCTCGACCTCGGTGCGATAGACGAGGTCGGCCCCGTCCTTCCGCTGCATCAAACGGTTGGGCGGAACCACCACCACTTCCAGCTTGTAGATCTTGTCGAACTCGGCCGCTTCCGTGTCCGCCGTCCCGGTCATACCGGCCAGCTTCTCGTACATGCGGAAGTAGTTCTGGAAGGTGATCGTCGCCAGCGTCTGGTTCTCGGCTTCGATCTTCACTCCTTCCTTCGCTTCGACGGCCTGGTGCAGTCCATCCGACCAGCGGCGGCCCGGCATCAGACGTCCGGTGAATTCGTCGACGATGATGACCTCGCCGTCGGTCACCATGTATTCGACGTCGCGCTTGTAGAGAGAGTGAGCGCGGACTCCCTGGTTGACCGCGTGGAGGTAATCCATGTTGGCCGGGTCGTACAGGTTATCGAGCCCGAGCAGTTTCTCGGCGTGCAGCACGCCATCCTCGGTGAGAACTGCGGTGTGCTGCTTCTCATCGACCTGAAAGTCTTTCTCTTTGGTCAGGCGCGGGATGATGCGGTCGACCTTGTAGTACTTGTCGACCGACTCCTCGGAGGGACCACTGATGATGAGCGGCGTCCGCGCTTCGTCGATGAGGATGGAATCGACTTCGTCGACGATGGCGAAGATGTGATCGCGCTGGACCATCGCCTCTAGGTCGAACTTCATGTTGTCGCGCAGGTAGTCGAACCCGTATTCGTTGTTGGTGCCGTACGTGACGTCGCAGCCGTAGGCCTGCTGACGCTCGCGATCGCCGAGGCTGTTCTGGATGACGCCGACGGTGAGTCCGAGGAAGCGGTAGAGACGTCCCATCCACTCCGAGTCACGGCGGGCCAGGTAGTCGTTGACGGTGACGAGGTGCACGCCGCGACCGGTGAGGGCGTTGAGGTAAACGGGAAGCGTGGCTACGAGAGTCTTGCCCTCGCCGGTCTTCATCTCCGCGATCTTGCCGCTGTTGAGGATCAAGCCACCCATCAGCTGGACGTCGAAGTGACGCATGTTCAAGGCGCGCCGCGATCCCTCACGGCAGACTGCAAACGCCTCGGGTAAGAGGTCAGTGAGCGCCTGCTGCAGGTCGGCCTGCGCCGCCTTGACGGCGTTTTCGTCGAGCGGAACTTCCTTCTTCGCAGCATCGACCGCTTCCACGACAGGTCGGAGCCGCTCGCGGAACTCCTGCGTCTTTGCGCGCAACCCATCATCCGAGAGGGGCTGAATCGACGGCTCGAGCGCGTTGATCTGCTCGACCACCGGAATCATCTTTTTGACGTCACGCTCGTGCTTCGAGCCGAAAATGAGTGTCAGTACACGATCAATCATGCTTGTCTTTTTGCCTCAGGGACAGCGCGCGCGGCAGCAGTAAACCGCCTTCGCAACCGCCTCCGGTCCTTCAAATCGTTCGAGCCGTCCGGAGCTGCAAGAGGCGGCCTGCCGGGTGGCGTAGCGTACCAGAACGGGTTGAGGGGCCAGAACAATCCCCCGGGGGGCTGGCTCTTGGCTGTTGGCTTTTGGCTCTTGGGAAAGGCAGGGTGTCCGAGTTTTCAGCTTTTCCCAACAGCCAACAGCCAAAAGCCAACAGCTGGCTTCACCGGGCTAGCGCATCCAGCCGGTCCATCGCCAGGAAGGTCTGATGGCCGAGGATGAGGATGAGGGAGAAGTAGGCGATTGCGACGGCGGCGCGCTGACGGAAGGTGATCTCGTAGAAACGGTCTTCTTTCTCACGGGCGATCGAGGCGTAGACCTGGAAGGCGGCCAGCAGGAGGATGACGACCATCAGGGGATTGGGCTGGCGGATGACCTTGTACGTGAGGAACGCGCCGCCGAGGACCCACATCCATTTCGTGACGCCGGCGGAGATCCGGCCCCCGTCGAGCATTCCGATCGGAAGCAGATTGATGAGATTCAGGACGAAACCAGCGAGCGCGATCAGCAGGTAGAGCGGATCAAGCGTCCAGTGGTAGACCTGCAGGAAAGCCAGCGACGCGAGCGTTCCCGCCACGGGACCGGCCAGGCCGATCTGGGCATCGTCGAACACCGAGCGCGGCTGGTCCTTGAGCGTCACGGCTCCGCCGATGAACGGGATGAACACCATGTAGCCGGTGCGGAGACCCTTCGCGCGAATCACGATGGCGTGGCCGATCTCGTGGATCAGCGTGATCGCCACGAAGCCGACGATCAGCCCGAGACGATTCGGATACTTCAGCGCATACGCAGCGACCGTCACCATCATCGACCCGCCCGCGATTGCGTACTGCGCCGCCCCGAAACCCTCGAAGGGGTTGACCCAGAGCATCCGTCCCCGTTCAGCGAGAAGGATGATCACTCCCTTCAGCTTCAGCGCTCCCAGCCCGAGCAGGATCACCGCACCCGAGAGAAGTTTCGGGAGCGAGCGCTTCGGAGCCGGAGCTTCCGCCAGAGCCGCGGTTGATTCTGAGACATCTGAGGAGGAAGGGGGGTTCATGAAGGGGCGGGGGGTACAACGCCGGGCGGAGGGCTATATTTTAGAGAGAGGCAAGTCAGAATTCAGAATTGAGAATTCAGAAGTGAGAAAAGAGGCGTTTGACTGCCCCCGCAAACATGTCATCGACCTAACTCGCTCGTGTACCCCTTCTCCCGTCGCAAACGGGAGAAGGTGGCCGAAGGCCGGATGAGGGCGTG
>JBKJVD010000218.1:0-10382 GCA_046590585.1 Thermoanaerobaculia bacterium
CGAAGACGTCGCTCCCGTGACTGTTCTGGTCAGGCACTGAGCGCACCGTCATTTGCCTACGTCGGGTCGTGCGGAAAGTGAAGCAGCTCATGATCTGATCGTGATCCCGGAGGAGCCATGGCTGAAGTACACAACCTCGCCGCCCGCAACGGCGTGTTTCATCTCGGCGGTGATCTTCCCGTCTCACGCCTCGGTTTTGGCGCCATGCAGATCACCGGCTCAGGCGTGTTCGGCCCGCCGAAGGACCGCAGCCAGGCGATCAGAGTGCTGAAGCGCTGCGTCGATCACGGAATCAATTTGATCGACACCGCTGAATCGTACGGACCGGAGGTGAGTGAGGAACTGATCGGAGAAGCGCTTCATCCGTATCCCGAGGGGATGGTCATCGCGACCAAAGGCGGCTTCGATCGCCCCGGGCCGGGCAAGTGGGTCATGAACGCCCGACCGGAGAGACTGCGCGAAGAACTGGACGGCAGCCTCCGACGCTTGAAGCTCGAGCGGATCGATCTCTGGCAACTGCACCGGATCGATCCTAGTGTGCCGGAGGGAGATCAGTTCGGCGCGGTTGCGGAGTTTCAACGTGAAGGAAAGATCCGCCACGTCGGCCTCTCCGAAGTGACCATCGAGCAGATCGAGCGGGCCATGAAACACTTTCAGGTGGTCTCGGTCCAGAACCGCTACAACCTTGCGGATCGGGAGTGGGAAGGAGTGGTCGACTACTGCGAGCGGAAGCAGGTCGGATTCATCCCCTGGTATCCGCTGGCCACAGGCAAGCTCGCGAAGAAAGGTGGCCCGCTGGCGGAGATCGCAGCGAAACACAATGCAGCACCGTCACAGATCGCGCTCGCATGGCTGCTGCAGCGATCCCCGGTCATGCTTCCGATCCCGGGAACATCAAGCGTTGGCCATCTGGACGAGAACATGGCAGCGGCCGGGATCAGATTGACCGACGAAGAGAGCGCATCGATCGCCGCAGAGGCTTGATCAAACCTGTCCGGGTGCCAGCCTTTCGGCTGGCTCCCAGGACAGTAAAGCTAGGTTCCAGCGTCCTTGAATGCCGCGGCATAACGCTTCGATGCTTCGGGACTTTCACCAACTTTCCGAACCGCCGCTTCGAAGGTTTCCTCCGTCATGCCATGGGAGGTGAGGATCTTCGAGGCGTCCTTCGGCTGCTTCTGAATCTCCGCACCGATCCGGCCGAGGTCCTCCGGCGAGGTGTTGCCGGTGCTGGCTGTCGAGGAAGCCACTGATTCAGCAGAGGTTGTCTTCTCGTGATTGCCACACCCGTCGAGGAGGATCAGGGAGAGTGCGACGGCCAGGCTCACTGCTGCATTCGATCTCATCGGCTACCCCTTCTTTCCGTGGCCTTTCCCGCCACCGTTCCCGCCGCCATGACCGTTTCCGTTTCCATCGCCGTGTCCGGGGTTCACACCGTGATCCCCCGAGTCCTTGCCGGCCTTGGCAGGTTTTCCGTGATGCTCTTTCTTCGGCTCACGAATGACCACCCGGCGATCGTTACCGTGATCGACCACGCGCACCGCGATTCCGCGATCGTGCGACGTTCCATGGACGACTTCGGCTCCCGTCTTCAGGCCGAGCTGTTTCTTCAACTGGCCGGGAGGTCCTCCGTGCGGGTGTGTCCTCCGCTCCGCGATCCGCGTTCGCACCGCCGGCGGGATGTAGTCACCATCGACCCAGATTGTCCGGTTGCTGGCGACCTGCGGCTCGAGGTCGTAGGTGCGCAGGCGAGTCTCTACGACTGTGGCGAATTCCGGTCCGCGGATTCCTCTCGCGCTTTCGGTTCGCAGGAATGACACAAACCCATCTCGATCCTCGACCAGCGCGACGGGAACGTAGCGGATGACTTCAACCACCTGCGCGGGCGGCACGGCCGCCTCATTCAACAGGGCCACGAAGGCTCCGAGTTCGTTCGACGGCACGCCTGGAAGTGCAGCAACCGCTGCGACCGCGAGCGGGATGGCCACCAGCGAGAGGAGTCCCTCGGTGGAGAGAGCAGCAGCCGGTCGTGGGACGAGAAGAAGAGCGGTCACGGCCAGAGCCGGAATGAGTCGTTTCATCGTTGCCTCCTACCCGCGCCCGTCAGCGGGGATGAGATGACCTCTGCAAGACCCGTGCGGTACGCACAAAAAGAAGGAGCAGGCCGAGGCCTGCTCCATGTTCCCGACTCAACGGACATCAGGGGGGACCTTCCCTGTCTGTCCTTTGCTGCCCGGTGTCGCCCCGTACTCTCGTGCTGCCAGGACCGCTTGCCCGGTCCGCTCATCACGAGTGCAATGAGACCACCAGGCACACGCTCCCGCCGGTCGGCAGATGGATACAAGCCGCGGTGATTTCGTATATGCGGATGAGACGTTCGTATATCACTCGTGCGCCACGAGCCGGTTTCTCAGCGCGAAAGCGAGCAACTGCACACGTGTGTTTACACCGTAGCGGCGGTAGAGCCGGGACAGTCTCGTCTTGACTGTGATCTCGGCGACACCGAGGCGCGAAGCCATCTCTTTGTTGGAAAGGCCGTCGTGCAGCATCTCGAGAAGTGCCCGGTCGCTGCTCGAGAGTGACTCACTGCGCGCCCCTGACCGCAGTTGCTGCACCATGCTAAGGACCGCCTCTTCAGGCGCCCAGACCGAACCGCGAGCCAGAACCTGCAGCGCCTTGATCAGTTTCGCTTCGCCGAGAGAAAGGGCGAAATACCCGTCGGCACCGCGAGCGAGCAGGTCGGCGATTGAGGCGGCAGTGCGATCCTCGCCGTGAACGAGAATCCTCTCGTTGGGAAACTTTGCCCGGAGGCGTTCGACTGAACATCGGGCATCCTGGCGAACGGCGCTCTCGGAGACGAGGATGATGGTGGCCATCGACTTTGACCAGGTCTGCTCCCCGAGATCGCGTTCGAGCACCACGCTCACGCCGGGGGTCGTGTCGAGCACACGGGCCAGGCCCTGTTCTCTCCAGCAGTCGTGATCGAGGATGAGTACGCGCATCCGGGTGAGAGTAGCAGCGGAGTGGAGTCCGACGAAGGCTATCTCGTCAATTCTGCCAGCCAGTTTCTCGCGAATGTTCGCGCCACGTCCGTCGTCTCCCGGCCGGCGCGGTAACACAGCTTCCATTCTTCGGGCGAATGTTCGTACTTCTGCTCGACGAATCGCATCCTGCCGCCTTTTGCGACGAGCTTCGCGTCGAAGTCCACCGACTCGCTCGCGGCGAGAAATTCACGAAGTCGCTGGACGATGAGGCCGCGCGGGTTGGCGGGATAGGCTGATTGCCACTGCCTCAGGTCGTCGTCGTACTTCTCTTTCGCTTCGCGGAACTCTGCATCGATTCCGTCGCGTTCGTTCTTCAGAAAGTCGGTGCTGTTCTCGAGTTCGGCGAGTTGCTTCGCAGCATCCTGAAGGGCGTCCTCGGCTGTCTTTCTCTCGCCGGCCGGCAGGTCGGCGATGCCCTTCCTCGCTTCCTCCATGTCGACCCGGCGCTGCTCGCGCCGGTCACGCTGCAACGCATCAATCGCCGATGCCTCGGCCACCGGAGCCGGTTTCTGGTCGCTGCGATACGACGCGTAGTCTTTGTCGAACTGAGGCGACGAGACGTAGCTCTTCGTCCAGTCCAGCACCTGTGTGACGACAGCCGCCCGCGCGGTTCCCGACAACGGCTTGACTGCGGTCCGCAGGCTGGCAGCTGGAACGGCACCGCTCACGAACGAAGCGATGACTTCCTTCGAAGCGTCGGATCGCGTCACTCCGAGTTGCTTGAAGAGATCCTCTGCGCCACTCGCAACAACCGCGAGGCTGAGCGTCAACATCAGCAGAACACGTTTCATGGCCAGTGCAACGGCACGAACGCTGCCACTCTTCCCGGGGGTGACGGGCTGAAGTGAGCCAGCGAAGGCTGCGGCGCAGTTGAAGCGAGGATGACAGGTGAGCGGTTAGAGCGCGCTCGTTCGACGTCATCCTGAGCCAATGAACCGCGCTTCTCGGCGACTGAGGTAAGAAACCCGGCGTTCCTGAAAGGCCAGTGGGCGACCCGCCTGGCGACCCGCCCGCTGAAGACCGAGGGCGCCCGGGCCCTCGACGTCCTGTAAATACGCCGCCATTTGAGAGCGCCCGTTAGCAACGCGCTCGGAGTTTGCGACAGGGACGTCGAGCGCTCGACGCGCCCGACTCAGCGGGCGGGTCGCCCGCTTGCCCTCAAACCCGCGCGCTACGCCGGCTCAGCATGACGTGGTTGGGCGGAGTGAACCGGAGTCGTGAAAACCCCTGAAGGACTCTCTTTTCGTACAATTCCGGGCGATGGATTGTCCGAAGTGTGGATTCGCGCAGCCGGTGAAAGGCTCGGTCGAATGTGTCCAGTGCGGCGTCGTGTTTTCGAAATGGTTCGCGGCGGAGGTGGCGAAGGCCGCGGAGGCGGGTGGAGGGGACGAGGAGCTCGATGCGAGGAGATCGTCGCGGGCGCGGCCCGAACTCCCGACGCAGTTCTCCGCCCGGAGATCGCCGTCGATGCCCGATCTTTACGACGGCTCTCTCCCGACGCGTGACGTGAGTATCCAACTCGCCGAGATCGACGTGCCGTTGGAAAATGGTCGCATCACACCGGTCGAACTGAAGATTCTGGGCGCAGGGCTCGTCGCGGCCATCGTGATCTACGCACTGCCATTCACCCGATTCATCTTCGCGGCGATGGTCACGCTGTTCCACGAGTTCGGTCACGCGGTTGCAGGATGGCTCCTCGGCTACGTCTCGCTTCCCGCGTTCGATCTCGTTTACGGCGGCGGCTTTACCCACATGGGTGAGTTCCGGCTCTCCATCGCCATCGCCGTGGCCGGTCTCTTCGCAGCAGCCCTGTGGATCTTCCGGCAGAACAGGAAGAGCATGATCCTGATCGGCGCACTCTTCCTGGTGTGGATCATGATCGTGAGCGGGCAGTGGCGGCGCGAGTTGGTGATCGCGGGCGCAGGGCACGCCTCCGAGTTCATTCTCGCCGGGATTCTCTTCTATCAGGCGCTCAGCGGAACGGGCTGGAAGCATCCCGAGTTCGAGCGTCCACTCGGTGCGTTCATCGCATTCTTCGTGCAGATCCAGAGCACGCTGTTCGCGTGGAAACTGCTACACGATCCCGACTTTCTTGCCTGGTACCGTGAAGGAAAGGGCGGGATGCTGATGAACGATCTCGAACAGGTCGCTCTCGATCTGCAGATTCACTTCGGCATTGCGCCCGGGATCGAAGGAGTGGCGCGCGGCCTGCTGCTGTTCTCGCTGGTGCCGGGCATCGTCGGGTTGATCTGGTTCGTTCAACGAGCACGGTGGCATCGCGTGATGCGTTCGCTTCGAACGATTGACGCTTAATCGATCGTTCAGGCCGGACCCTCCACCCCTTCGATCGTGGTCACGAAGCTGCTGTCGAACAGCGTGGCCGGAGTCCATGCTCCGGGTCGGGTCCCGGCAAGCACCCGCTCCACCGCGGCGATCGCGCTGAGCATCGTGAACCGGTACCCCTCGGGGGTGGAGAGCGTGCGCGAGACTTCGGCGCCTGACTGATTGCGCACCATTCCCCACAAGTCGACCCGCCCTGCCGCGCGCATCGCCTCATCGGGCCCCGCGCGGCGCGAGGCAATCGACTGCAGCAGCTTCTTTACCGGTCCGATTGCGAGGATCGGGGCGAGGCGGGCCAAGCGCCTGGTACGGACGATGGACCGGGGCGACTGTGCCGAGTAGACGCGGATATTGGGGATGCCGGTGGTCCGCCAGGCGGTGGCGATATCGCCCCACGGAATGGTCATGGCCATGCGCGATCCGCTTGCGAAGGGGATCTCCCGCGCATCGAATGCATGCGGCACGCGGACGATGGCGCCGTCACGGCGGATGGCGCCTCCGTCACCGATCCCTTCGATCATCGTCTTCATCGTGCCGCGGCTGACCGCTCCGCCGCGCATTCGGAACGCGAGCAGCAATTCGACTGCATCGGGCAGTGCCTCATGCAGCCCGGCCGCGAGGCAATCGGTGGGAACGACGTCGAAGCCTACGCCCGGCAGGAGGGTCACGCCGCGACGCTTTGCGTCTTCGTCGCGGGCGAAGATTTCTTCGAAGACGGAGATCTCTCCTGTGATGTCGAGGTAGTGCACGCCCGCTTGGAGGCAGGCGTCGACCATCGGCCGGCTGGTGTGGACGAACGGTCCGGCGCAGTGCAGCACGAGGTGAACCCCGTCGAGTTTCGGTTCCGCCAGGTCGAAGACTCTCGACTCGAGTCCCAGTTCGCCAGCGAGCGTCTCGATGGTCTTGCGATCTCGTCCGGCAAGGACCGGCTTCATTCCGCGCCGCACGCTTTCACGCGCAATCAGTTCACCGCTGTAGCCGTTTGCACCGTAGATCATCCACATACGGTCATGATGCTATCGAATGAGTGAAATGAAGAAGACGGGAAACTCATCCGCGCGTGAAGAGGCGCTTGATCCGCTCGCGGAAACCGGGGCGTTTAGGCTTCGGTTTTTCCTGGACCGGTTTCTTTGCCCTGACTTCGACCGGCTTGCCCTCACTTCTGGGAGAGTCCATCGTGAGTCGGATGGCTTGCTGCTCCTCACGGGCGACGATGCTCTGCGGGTAGCGGCCGAGGAAGTGGTCGTAGGCGACCAGCGCTCGAGGGAGATCCCCGCGCGCGGCCAGCGACCGGGCGCGGTCGAGCAGCAGCTTCTTACTGCGCAGAGCTGACTCGCGGTCGCTGGCTGCAATGTCAAACGTCCCACCGTCGATCGATTCCCGGAACGCCGCGTAACCGGCCAGCAGCGCCGTGCTGAGGAGGATGAGGATCAGAATCCCGATCCACGCAGGAACCGGGCTGACCAGGAAAGAAGGCCGGCCCGCTTCCGTCGGCTGTGTCTGGGAAAGATCGAACTCCAACTTCCGCGGATCGCTGGCGATCGTTTCGATTTCTTCCGCGGGAGGAAGCGGAGGAGGCGGAGGGGGGGGCTCGCCATGCTGTGCCGCGACGAGCGCGTCGAGTGCTTCGCCCGCAGATTCGAAGCGGTCGGCCGGCTGCTTGGCCAGCAGTTTCATGACCACAGCGTCGACTTCGATCGGGACCTCGTGGTTGATCGTGCTCGGGTCCGGCGGCATGTATTCAACGACGTTGCGCAGAATCGCGCCGATGTCGGGTGCCCCGAACGCCTTCATGCCGGTGAGTAGTTCGTAGAGGAGCGCGCCGAATGCGAACAGGTCGGAGCGTGGCGTGACCGGTCCACAGCGCACCTGTTCGGGCGACATGTAACTCGGCGTCCCGAGCATCGAGCCTGCGTGCGTGAGTGTGGAGTTGTTGGCGCGCGCGATTCCGAAGTCGGCGATCTTTGCGTCGCCTGCGGTCGTCAGGAGAATGTTCGCAGGCTTGATGTCACGATGGATCACGTCACGGGAGTGGGCGTACGCGAGTCCGAGCAGGAGGTCCTCGGCAATCTCGTAAACGCGCTGGAGCGGCGGACGTAACTCGCGGCGGATGAGGTCGCGCAGCGGCTCGCCATCGACGTACTCGGTGGCCAGCCAGGCGATCCGTCCATCCTCATAGCCTGGTTCGTAGAGTGTGACGATGTTGGGATGCTGGAGTGATCCGCCCAGCTCGGCTTCCCGCTGCAGCCGCAGGTAGAACTCATTCGCTTCGCTGTCGTCCTCGAAGCGTGCGCTGTCGACCTTGACGGTCTTCAGCGCGACGCGGCGGCCGATCCGGGTATCGCGCGCGAGGTAAACGATGCCCATCGCACCGCGCCCCAGGACGCGTTCGACCTCGTAGTGGCCGAACATTTTCGCGGCATCCGGCATCGGAGGGGGATCGTAACGCATCAGGGTCGCGAACGGGTGCAGTCGGCTCCCTGATGAGTGGCCGGCCCGTCCTGAGACTCGTGGAATTGACGCCTCCCGCGGGGATGTATACATTGCGGCGCCAATGAACACGCTCCGCCCGCAGTCCCGACAGCGTCACATCCGATCGTCCAGTCGCGGGTAGGCCGAGCACCATCCACTGCATGCATGCTGGCGACCCGTGGGTCGCCTCTTTTGTTTTCCGGGAGACACCATGAGCAGCGAAGAACCGGCAGCCCCACTCGACTTCATCCGCGAACTCGTGAAGGAAGATCTGCGAACCGGCAGGCATCAGAGCGTTGTGACGAGATTTCCTCCCGAGCCGAATGGTTACCTGCATATCGGCCACGCCAAGTCGATCTGCCTGAATTTCGGTGTGGCCAGCGAGTACGGCGGGAGTTGTCACCTCCGTTTCGATGACACGAATCCGACGAAGGAAGAGCAGGAGTATGCGGAGGCGATCCAGCGCGATGTGGCGTGGCTGGGATTCGACTGGGGGGCGCATCTGTATCACGCCTCGGATTACTTCGAGCAGCTGTACAACTGGGCGGAGGACCTGATCCGGAGCGGCAAGGCGTACGTCGACAGCCTGACCGCCGACGAGATTCGCTCACATCGCGGAACACTGACCGAGCCGGGCACCGACTCGCCGCATCGGGCGCGATCGGTCGACGAGAACCTCGATCTCTTCCGGCGGATGCGCGCGGGTGAGTTCGAGGATGGTGAGCACGTTTTGCGGGCGAAGATCGACATGGCGTCGCCGAACATCAACCTGCGCGACCCGATCCTTTACCGCATCCGCCACGAAGAACATCACAGGACCAGCAATGCCTGGTGCATCTACCCGATGTACGACTACGCACATCCGCTTTCGGACGCCATCGAGCACATCACGCACTCCCTCTGCACGCTCGAATTCGAGGATCACCGTCCACTCTATGACTGGCTCATCGAAAACGTACCGGTACCTTCGAGGCCGCGGCAGTACGAGTTCGCGCGCCTGAACCTGAACTACACCGTGATGTCGAAGCGCAAGCTGCTCCGCCTCGTGATGGAGAAGCACGTCAAGGGCTGGGACGATCCGCGCATGCCGACGATCTCGGCGTTGCGTCGCCGAGGCTATCGCCCGGAAGCGATCCGGAACTTCGCGGAGCGCGTTGGCGTGGCGCGGCGGGAGAACGTCATCGACATCGGCCTGCTGGAGTTCTGCGTGAGGGAGGATCTCAATCGGATCGCCCCGCGGGTCATGGGTGTGCTGCGCCCATTGAAGGTCATCATCACGAACTATCCGGAAGGCAATGGTGAGGAATTCGAAACCCAGAACAGTCCTGACGATCCTGGGGCCGGGATGCGCAAGGTGCCCTTCTCTCGCGAAATTTACATCGAGCAGGAGGACTTCATGGAGGAGCCGCCGAACAAATTCTTCCGGCTTGCACCGGGCCGCGAAGTCCGGCTCCGTTCTGCGTACTTCATCACCTGCACGGAAGTCGTGAAGGACCCGGCCGGCTGGATCGTGGAGCTTCATGCAACGTACGACCCCGCCACGCGCGGCGGCGATTCGCCCGACGGCCGGAAACCGAAGGGAACGCTGCACTGGGTGTCGGCACAGCACGCGATCGATTGTGAAGTTCGCCTCTACGACCGTCTCTTCATGAGTGAGGATCCCGAGGAGGCGGCAGACTTCATCGAAAACATGAATCCGCATTCCGTCGAGGTTCTCGAGCACGCGAAACTCGAACCGGGAGTGCAGGGTTCCGGCGTCCTGACCCGCTATCAGTTCGAACGCCTCGGCTACTTCTGCGTCGATCCTGATTCGACCTCCGACCGGCTCGTCTTCAACCGCACCGCCACGCTCAAGGAGACAAAAGCGAAGGGGTCGGCGAGGTGACGGACACGACGCGTTCGTAATTCGCCGGCGCCCGTGTACCATGGCTGCTGAAACCGGTTACGTCTGCGGAGGTTACACCGAGAGATGGCAGTGTGCTGGCGTTGTCCCGGCTGCAGCGGCGTGAGTTGTGAGAGTGAAGTCGACGTGGTGACGGACACGCTTGCGTGCGATCACTGCGAACGACCCTTCATCCCCGAAGAGACGCTGTGCCGTATTTGTGACACTGCGAACCCATGGAGCCGGCGCGACACTCTCCACTTCATCTGCCGGGAATGCGGAACCTCGCAAACCCTATTTTCACACCTCGCAGCGGCCGGTTGATCTCATCTTCACTCGAAGCCTCCGAAATGCGATGTTCGGACGGCCGATGCAGAAGACAGAACGATGAATTGAGAATGGACTTCGATCGTCAGTTTCTCGCTCACCTCTGCATTTGATTCTGCATTCAACATTCTGCATTCAGTGTCATCCGGAGGTTTTGTTTGAAACAGACCGTCGTTTTAGCCGGCGCACTCATGTTCGCCGCTATCGCATTCGCAGGAAGCGGGAGTGCCGTGAAGCCACCAATCGCCAGGAAGATCCCGAAGGAAGTCGCGCTGCACGGCGACAAGCGCGTCGATGACTATGGCTGGCTCAGGGACAAG